>DATAQC010000039.1:0-37920 GCA_036264885.1 Acidimicrobiales bacterium
GCTCGTCGTCGTTGAAGACCTCGTCGTGGTAGCTGCTGGGGCCCCGGTGGCGCTTCACGAAGATGGCGTCGGGGCCGTTGACCATGATCTCCCACACGTCGTCGTCGGCCAGGAGCGACTCGAGGGGGCCGTAGCCGGCCAGGTTGCGCCAGGCCCGTTCGGCCACCTGGTCGGGCTCGGCCAGGTCGTAGTCACGCAGGCCGCGCTTGTGGTCGGCCGACCACGCCTCGACCTCGTCGTCGATGAGAGCCCGCAGCCGGCCCCGGCCGTCGAGGCCGGCCATGTCGAGGGAGATCTCCTTGGCCCGTTGCTGCACGCGGCGCTCGATGTCCTGTAGGGGGGACAGGGGCTCGGTCCTCATCCGCTGGCCACCTCCGGGTCGGCATCGGCCCACCGCCCGAGCGAACCGGGCCTGACCCGTTCGGGAGCGGTGGTGGGCGCCACCGGAGTCGCACACCTCTCGACCACGGCGGCGAAGGCGCCGGCGAGGGGCGTGCCCAGCACCGCCGGCAGCCGGGCACCGTCGTGCAGGTCACCGTCGACCTTGCGCTCCAGGAGGAACACCGGCGCGGGCGAGGCCTCGACCGAATCCGGAGCGGCGCGGGCCACGGCCGGGGCGACCAGCTCGGCCAGCGTGGCTGTCAGTCCGGCACGGGCCCGCGGCGAACGGGGGGCGCAGTTGACCACGGGCACGATGCGCCCCACCGGAACCCCGAAGGCCAGCAGGTCGGCCAGCACCCGCACCAGGGCGTGCACGCCCTTCATCGACGGCTGGCCCACGGCGAACACCACGCTCGCCCGGGACACGGCCGTGCGCGCCATCACGTGGCGCTCTTCGACGTCGATCGACCCGCCGTCGTCCTCGCCTTCAAAGTCGGCGTCGGCGTCGCAAACCACCACCCGGTAGGCGCGCTGGAGCGAATCGAAGGTGGCCTCGAAGGCCCTGCGTCGCAGGGCCGGCCAGAAGCGGGCCTGACGCAGGCCGAGGAGCAGGTGGTAGTTGCGCTCCGCCACGGCGAAGGCCTGACCCCGCACCTCCTCGGGCGAAGGCTGCCCCGCCCGGTGGGCCTCGACCAGCTCCTGGATGCTGGGGAGCACGTCACGGGCGTCGTGGAGCATGGCCTGCTCGGCGTGGAGGCGCAGGTCGGCCAGGCACACCAATCCGGCGTGGCGCACGTCGTCGCCCAGGGCCTGAGCCAGGGCGATGGACGCCGTCGACACCCCGGTGCCGCCCGGGCCGGTGAACACCGCCACCGGGCAGCGCCAGGTAGCGGGACCGGCGGGCACCGCCGCCCCCAGCCCGGCATTGCGAGCCTCGCCCCTGGCGACGGGGCGGGCGTGAGCTCCGAGGGCAGCGAGCAGCGCGTCGCGGTCGAACGAGGGTGAGATGACGGCGGCCGCTCCCAGGCTGGGCCAGTCGCGCGGCGTGCGCCCGTCGTCGACCACCAGGGTGGCGCAACCGGCGGCGCGCGCAGCGGCCACCAGGTCGCGGTCGACGGCGGGCAGCCCGGCATCGGCCACCAGGGCCGAGAACGGGCGCCCGCTGCCGAGACGGGCCCTGACCTCCTCGGCCGACAGGCACTTGACGAACTCGGCGGGCAGGGCTCCCGAGGTGGCCCACAGCCCGAGATTGCGGAACCACGGTGATCGGGGGTGGGCCAGGCCCAGCACCACGTAACGCTCGGAGCCCATCACGGCGTCTTGATCCGATAGGTCGGGGGTGGCCCGGACGCCGGCGGTGCGCCCGTAGCCACCACCACGGTGAGCTTCGCCAGGGCCACGGCGTGAGCGAGGGCCACCTCGTCGTTGGGATCGCCGACGGCCACGGTGACCACGGGCGAGCCCGAGTCGCCCAACGAAGACGTCGACCGGTCGACGTCGACGACCTGCGCCTGGCGCAGAACGATGGCCGTCCATGCGTCGGCGCCGGTGCCGTAGGTGGCGAGGACGTCGATGCGTTCCCCCTGTTTGAGGGCCCCGAGATGGGTGTGGTCGATGGGGAACGACACCGTCCGGGCGGCATCGGCCGAGCGGGTGACGGCGAGGGCACTGGGCTGGACCAGCTCACCGGCGGCCAGGGGGGCGAGCACGGTGGTACCCGCCAGGTCGGAAAGCTTGTCGAACGCCCGAGCTCGCAGCGAGGCGGGCAGGTCCATCCGCTGCAGGGCGAGGTCCGACACCTGCAGCCTGGTCCCCGCAGCCACGGCGTGGCGAACGACGGCATAGGAGTGGTCCGGGCCGGCCTGGGCCCGGATGGACGCCGCGAACAGCCCTACCGCGGCGGCGGCAACCAGGAGGGCGCCGGCCACGGCCCGGGAGTTCGGCAGTCCCTGGCGCTTGCGCAGCGGCCGGGGCTGAGGCGCAGGCGACTGCCCACCGGCGCCGTTGGAACGATCAGGAGCGACGAGCGCTCCGAGGTCGGCCATCCTCTATCCACCTCCGCCCTACCGCCGTGCGCCCGCAGTACTGCTACGCCGCCCGGTTTCTCACCACACCCGATCGGGTGCGCCTGTTGAGACTATGAAACACCGTGAAACGCGTCAAGGGGCGAATTGGAGTTCGATGGTCCTCCGATGACCGTGCAGTTACGGCCCTCCCGTTTGGCGGCGTACACGGCGTCGTCGGCGGCCCGGAAGAGATCGGCCAGGCCGGGGCTGTGGCGGGGGTAGCTGGCCAGCCCCAGGCTGATGGTGACGGGCACGGCGTCGGCCGCGAACTCGTCACGCACAGCCACGCGGATGCGCTCGGCGAAGTGGTGGGCCACGGAGGCGTCGGTGGCGACCAGCACGAAGGCGAACTCGTCGCCGCCCAGGCGCACCGGGGGCTCGGCCTGGCGGCACTGCTCGGACAGCACGCCGGCAACCCGGCGCAGCACCTCGTCACCGGCACGGTGGCCGAACTGGTCGTTGACGGCCTTGAGGCCGTCGAGATCGCCCAGCACCAGGGTGAGCGACAGGTTGGCGCGCCGAGCCCGCTCGAACTCTCGCTCCATCAGGTCCTCGAAGCTGTGGCGGTTGGCCAGGCCGGTGAGGCGGTCGGTGGCGGCGGTATGGGCCAGGCTCTCCACCAGGGCGTCGAAGCGGTGGCGCACCACCGCCACCAGGGTGCACACCACGACCAGGGTGGCGGCGGTGAGGGCCCACTGGAGGTCGGTGGGGCCACCGCCGGCCCCGGCCAGGACCAGGGCCAGCCCGTAGGTGAGGGCCACGACCACCAGTTGGACCCCGGCCCGCCGCCACGGGAGGAACCAGGCGGCGTAAACGCCGAACCACAGGTAGAAGAGGGCGAACGGGGCGGAGCCGGAGCCGTAGGCCCACACCACGCCGCCGACGATCAACTGGCACAGCCAGGTGCACACCTCTCCGGCCCACGGGGGTAGCCGGCGCCGCCACAGGGCCACCGCCACCAAGGCGGTGAAGTTGACCCCTTCGAAGCCCATCAACACGCCCTGGCGTGACGCCGGGGGCGGCGCCGCCAGCAGGGCGGCCAACAGGACGGTCTGGCCCACCGCCCACAGGGCGAGCAGCGACTCCAGCTTCGCCGTCGCCTCGGCTCGGCGATGCTCGGCCAGGTCGGGTGCCACCGCAGGCGGCGGTCCTGTCACTGGATGTCGATCCCTCGGCGCCCGCACTCGAGCCTCGATCTCAGCCGGAAATGACACAGGCCACGTCCCCGGGGCCCTGGTTGGACCCTCTCCGACTGTCTCGGCGCCCTCCCCTCCGGGCTTGAGCGGCCGCTGAACCGCCTCGCCGTGGGCGGGGGGATCCTCGTGATCGGGTTCACGAGGGCCTAGAGTGACGGCTGCGCTTCGCGAGAAGCCGCCCGCGCCGAGCTCCGACCCTGAATCCCGGGTCGGCCCGCCACTCCCCGCCCCGCCATCGCCTCACCGCCACTCCGTCCCGCTGCGCCCTGCCCCAGGAGGTCCCGCAACCCCGACAACCCACGCCCTTCGGGTCGCCGTCTCCACCCTCGTACGGACCAGACGGGTCCAGAGTCCCCCGAGCTCGCGAGTTTGCATGGCCAAGACGAGTGCCCGCACCCCAGGCCACCCCTGATGCCCTGTCTCAGGCTCCTTCAAGGAGGCGCAAGATGCGCACCCACCGAACCATGGCGCTCGCCGCCACTCTCAGCCTCGCCGCCGTGGCGGCGATGACCGACATGCCGTCCGGCACGCTCGCCGCTCACGCCGACGTCGCCGCCTCACGACCCCGCCCCTCGACGGGCGGCGCCGCCCTGGCCGCCCTGCGGTCGTGCGAATCGGGCGGCGACTACACCAGCGACACCGGCAACGGCTACTACGGCGCCTACCAGTTCTCCGTCGACACCTGGCGGGGCCTCGGCTACGCCGGCTACCCCAGCGAGGCCGCCGCCGCCACCCAGGACGAGGCCGTCGTGCGCCTCTACCGCTCGTCGGGCTGGAGCTCGTGGCCGGGCTGCGCGGCGTCGCTCGACCTGGCGTCGATGCCGGCACCGTCGATCACTGCGCCGGCGCCGGCGGCCACCGTTGCCGTCCCCGTGGTCGAGCCCGACCCGGCATCGCCGTCGCCTCCCGAGGAACGTCCTCATCCCCGCCTATTCCAGGACCTGGTGGCCGAGTTCGGCTGAGTCGCCCGGGGGCTTGGTTCTCCCGGGTTCGACCGCCGCCACTTGCGGTCGGGCCTGCCGGGCCCGAGACTCGGTCCATGCCCCGCATCCTCGACACGACGCCCGCGTTCGACACCTTCGCCCGCAAGGTGGCCCTGCACACCCCGATGCAACGCGAGGGCCAGTGGCACGAGCTCTACGAGTCGCAGTTCCCCGAAGTGTTCGAGGTGTTCAACGCCGAGTACGGGTCGGCCGAGGGCCGCACCGCCCTGGCCAAGGAGCTGTCAAACGTGCGCCAGCGGGTGGTCGACGCCGCCCCGGTGATGCGGGACCACATCGAGGCCATCGACCCAAGCCTGGCCAAGGCCCTCGACGTGGCACTCGAGCCCTCGCCCCTGCACGTGCTGCTGGTGGGGAGCTTCATGACCAACGCAGCCGTGAGCCGGGTGGGCGACGACGTGGCCGTGTTCCACTGTCTCGAGTGGTTCCAGTCGCCTGAGGGAGCCAAGGTGCTGGTGGCCCACGAGAGCACCCACGCCTGGTGCGAGCTGGCCACGGGCGAGGTCTTCCCCGAAGACGACGCCGCCGCCATGGCCTTCGCCGAGGGCGTGGCCATCGAGGCGTCTCGCCAGGTGGTGCCAGACCAGCCCGACCAGGAGTACTTCTGGTACGGCCACCCCGATGTCGACGACTGGCTCCCGTGGTGTCGCGAGCACCGCGACAAGCTGGTCGACGCCTTTGCCACCGGCCTCGACGCCCCCGAAACGGTGGAGGCATTCTTCGGCGGGGGCTTCGTGGAGACCAGGTGGCGGGTCGGGTACTTCGTGGCCGACGAGATCGTGCGCCACCTGGGGTTGCCGCTTCCCGAGCTGGCCCACATGACCGTGGCCGAGGGCCAGGCCGCCGTACGCGCCGCCCTCGGGGTCTCACCCCCCGGCTGACCGCCGGTTCAGTCAGGCGCGCCCACGGCAGCCGCCGGTTTCCAAGCCACCAGGGGCGCATCGCTCCACAGGCGCTCGAGGTCGTAGTAGGCGCGGGTCTCGTCGAGGAAGACGTGCACGACGAAGTCGCCGTAGTCGACCAGGACCCACTCGGCCTCGTGCCGCCCCTCGACGCGCATGGGCGACGGGCCGCCGTTCGCCTTCACTCGCTCCTCGACCTCATCGGCGATGGTCTGCACCTGGCGACGGTTGCGGCCACTGGTGATGACGAAGGCGTCGGTGATGGCCAGCACCGCCCCTACGTCGAGGATGACGGTGTCGTCGCCACCCTTGGCGTCGGCGGCCGGCGCCGCCTGCCGGGCCCACTGGCGGACCTGTTCCAGGTCGCGGTCGAGCTCGTTGTCGGTCTTGGTGGTCGTGGAGATCCCTCCGATCGGAGAAGGTGCGGCCACGTCGGGCGACGACGGGGCCGGGGACGAGGCGTCGGTCACGAGCACCCGGGGATGGCGCCGGCCGGTCCTCCGCGTGCGTGCGGAGCCGGGTGGTGGCGGCCGGGACTCTGGGCAGGCGCCGTGCTCATCTGCCTCCAGCGTACAGATCCAGGCGGTGGATGACGTCGATCGTGGCCGCCGGCACGAGAAAGTCGAGCGGCCGGCCGTCGCCCACCCGCTGGCGGATGTCCGACGCCGAGATGTCGAGTCCGGGGACGTCGACCCGTTCCACGGTCCACCCCGGCCCGGGATCTGCATCGGGCGCCCCGGGACGGTTCACCACCGCCAGGGCGGCCATGCCGGCCACCACGTCGGTGCGCCGCCACGACGACAGGTCGGCCACCACGTCGGCGCCCACCACCACGAACAGGTCGGCTCCCGGTTCGGCTGCCGCCAGCGTCTCGAGGGTGTCGGCGGTGTAGGAGGCGCCCCCGCGCTCGATCTCGATGTCGCTGGCCTCCAGCCCGTCCACGCCGGCGACGGCGGCGGCCACCATCTCCAGGCGGTGGTCTGCCGGTGAAACGTTCCGATCATGCTTCTGCCAGGGCTGGTTGGCCACGACCAGCAGCATCCGGTCGAGGCCGAGGGCATGGCGTACGTTCACGGCAGCCACCAGGTGCCCGACGTGCACGGGGTCGAACGTCCCCCCGAACACCCCGATGCGCGCCCGGCGGCCCGATCCCACCCCCGAAGTGTACGGACACCGGGAATTCCGTCCCGGCACCATGGCCCGCCGGTACGCTCGGATGCCATGGGCCTGCTCGATCGCCCGGAGTTCGGCCGGTGGCGCTCGCAGGCCGACCGGACACTCGAGACGGCGAGGCTGGTCGCCGCCGGCGAGTCGCACGGCTGGGCCTGCTTCCTGTGCGAGCAGGCCGCCCAGTTGGCAGTGAAAGGCCTGCTTCACGCCATCGGGGAAGAAGCATGGGGCCACGATCTGCCCCAGCTCGTAGCCCGGGCTGCCGGATCTCTGGGCGACGGATGGCCCACGGTCACCGATGAAGCCGAGGAGCTTTCCCGGCATTACATCCCCGCCCGGTATCCCGACGCCCACCCATCGGGAACGCCGTACGACCATTACAACGCCACCAGCAGCCGGCTGGCGTTCGCCTACGCCGCCGCCGTCCTCGACGCCGTCGACGCCGCCTGGGCCACCCTGCGCCAGGCGGACGGTGACGCCCCGTGACCCACCGGGTGATCGCCCGACGGCGGCGCGAGCGAGAGGCCTTCGTCGACACGGCGCGGCGATGGGCCGAGCGTGCGGGCCCGATGTTGGGCGCACAGGCCATCGTCGTCGTCGGCTCGGTGGCCCGGGGCGACTTCAACAAATGGAGCGACATCGACGTGCTGGTCGTCGTCGACGGCGTGGCCGACGACCTCCCGGGTCGCCTGGCCCTCCTGGGCCGGACGGGGAAGCCTCCGGGGTTGGAAGCCGTGGTGTGGACAGGCGCGGAGCTTGCTGAACGCCGCGCCTGGCATACCGACCCGATCGTCGGCGACGCCTATGGCGTGGGCGTGGTGGTCTACGGCCGGTTGCCCGACTGACACCAACGCGTTGGTCGAACCGGCGAATGCCCTCTACCCTGGAGCGCGGAAATCGGCGGGCGCCCGATGGCCCGTCTGCCCGACACTCACCTGCCCTACCACGACCCCGAAACCAGAGATGACATGAGCGCCGAGATGACAAGCCCCAAGACGACACTGAGCCCGGGGACCTCCACCTGGACGCCGGCCAGCTGGCGTGGCCACCCCGCCGAGCAGCAACCCGACTGGCCCGACCCGGCGGCCCTGGCCCAGGTGCTGACCCGTATCGGGTCGCTGCCGCCGCTGGTCTTCGCCGGCGAGGTCCGCAACGTCACCGCCAGCCTGGCCCAGGTGGCCGACGGGCGGGCGTTCCTGCTCCAGGCCGGGGACTGCGCCGAGTCGTTCGACTTCTCCGGCGACGGCATCCGCGACAAGCTCAAGGTGATCCTGCAGATGGCCGTCGTCCTCACCTACGGCGCCGGCGTGCCGGTGGTGAAGATGGGGCGCATCGCCGGGCAGTTCGCCAAGCCCCGCTCCTCGCCCACCGAGAACGTGGGCGGCGCCGAGATCCCCGCCTTCAGGGGCCACATGATCAACGGTGAGGCCCCCACCGCGGCGGCGCGGGTGGCCGATCCGGCGCGCCTGCTGCAGGCCTACAACCAGTCGGCGTCCACCATGAACCTGTTGCGGGCCTTCACCAAGGGCGGCTTCGCCGACCTCACCAAAGTGCACGTCTGGAACCAGGAGTTCGTGGCCCGCAGCAGCCAGGGCCTGCGCTACGAGCGCATCGCCAGCGAGATCGACCGGGCCCTGCACTTCATGGCCGCCTGCGGCATCGACCTGTCCACCGAGTCGACCTTTCACCAGGTCGACTTCTGGACGTGCCACGAGGCCCTGCTGCTCGGTTACGAGGAGGCCCTCACCCGCCAGGACTCGCTCACCGGCGAGTGGTACGACTGCTCGGCCCACCTGCTGTGGGTGGGTGACCGCACCCGCAGCCTCGACGGTGCTCACGTGTCGTTCCTGCAGGGCGTCGAGAACCCCGTCGGGGTCAAGATCGGGCCGTCGGCGTCGCCCGACGAGGTGGTCGAGCTGTGCGCCACCTTGAACCCCAACCGGGTGCCTGGCCGGCTCACCCTCATCACCCGCATGGGCGCGAGCCGGGTGGAGGAGATGCTGGGGCCGATCGTGAAGGCCGTCCAGGCCGCCGGCCACCCCGTGGTGTGGGTGTGCGACCCCATGCACGGCAACACCTTCGTGTCGCCGTCGGGACGCAAGACGCGCCGCTTCGACGACATCATCACCGAGATCCGGCACTTCTTCGCCGTCCACCGCTCTCTCGGCTCGTGGCCCGGCGGTGTGCACGTCGAGCTCACCGGCGACGACGTCACCGAGTGCCTGGGCGGAGCCGAGGCCGTGCTCGACGACCACCTCTCCGACCGCTACACCACCATGTGCGACCCCCGCCTGAACGCCCATCAGTCCATCGACCTGGCCTTCGACGTGGCCGAGCTGCTGAAGGGCTGAACCGTCCCGCCCCGGCTAGCGCAGCACGGCGTTGCCAGCAGGGTGAGGACAAGGGAGGCCAGGATCGAGAAGGCGATCATCGCCAGGCAGCCCATGGCTCCCCCGAGGGGGCGGATGGTGAAGCGTGGTCCGTCGGGTCGGCGGTCGATGGGGGGTGAGTACCCCGGGGCGGGCACAGTCAACCCCGGCTCAGGCGTGTGGGCGCCGTGGCCTGAACAGATCTCTCACGGTTCGCCGCGACACGAGACAGCAGGGCCACGATCACGACCAGGATCAGGGCCAGCTCCAACATCGGCGCGCCGACGGTGTACAGGTCGAGCTGGAAACGACCCACGGCGCTGCCGGTCGAGAGGGCGTCGGTAGCTCCGATGGCGGGCGCACGGGCGGTGGCCAGCTGGAGGACGGCGGCCTGGGCCATGACCAACCACCCGAGCCGCCACCGCCAGACGACGGCGAGCACGGGCAGTCCCCAGGCCAGGTACCACGGCAGCACGTAGGTGCCCACCAGCAGGTAGGCCACCACCGCGGCACCGGCGGCGAGGAAGGGGCCGTCGTCGGCGTCCCTTCGACGAACCAGGGCCACGGTGAGAGCGATGGCCACCGCCACCGCCAGCCATGACAGCCCCCGTCCCCCGGCCAGCGACGAGCCCGAATCGGCCAGCCAGCGCCGGGGCCCGGCCCAGATCGAGCCGCCGTTGACCCGCCCCTGGGCGTCGCCCAAGGCGGCCACCACCGACGAGGCACCCGCGGCGACCAGGCCGGCCAGGCCGACGGCGGCGGCGGTAGCGCCCAGCGCCGTCGCTTCTCGGCGGCCGTGGTGGCGCCACACCCACACCGCCACCGCGGCCAGCGGGAGCAAGGCCGACACCTTCACCAGGGCGGCGGCGGCGAGGGCGGCGCCGGCCCACGCCGGACGGCGGGCACACACCAGCAGAACCCCGCCCAGCACGGCCAGGCCCACCAGGGCGTCGTTGTGAGCGCCGTTCACCACGCTGATCACAATGATGGGGTTCACCCCGATCACGGCCAGGGCCACCGGGTCGCGGGTGCGGCGGTCGATGAGCAGCAGTGCGCCGGCCACGGCCGCCGCGGCCAGGCCCTGGAAGAACAGGCGGGCGGCCAGCGGTGAGTGGCCGGCACCGGCCATGCCGGCAGCGGAGACGGCGGTGAACAGGGGCCCGTACACCGAGCGCGACCCGACCCAGTACGCCGGGACCCGTCGGCCGATGGGGTCGGCTCGGAACTCGGCCGGCGTGTGGCGGTAGGGGTTGTCGTGGTACGTGGCGACCATGCGCCCGTACATGGCATAGGACCACACATCGCCCGACTCGGTGGGGGGCACGACGACGGCCAATACCAGGAGGGCGCTGCTCACCCCCAGCACCAACCCCCGCCCGAGGTGTCGCTCCCGCCGCTCGGCGACGACCATCACGCCCAGGGCCACGAAGGCCACGACCAACAGCACCAGGTCGGTGCCCGTGCCACCGTCAGGGCCACGCACCAGGACCGTGGCCATGGCCAGGGCGGCGACGGCGAGCGCGACGCGGCTGAGCCACGGCCTGGCCAGCCCCATCAGCCCATGCGCTCGACGAAGTGCTCCAGTTGCCGGAGGTTGCGGCACTCGAAGACACCGTCGCAGTGGGCGGAGTACTCGGAGATCACCGAGTCCCCGGTATCCCAGTAGGACCGGGGCTCGGGGTTGAGCCACCACACGTGGCGGGACCGGCGGGCGATCTCGGCCACCGCCCAAGTCGAGGTGTCGTGGTAGTTGTTGCGGGCGTCGCCCAGCACCACCACCGTCGTTCGCTTGGTCAGCTCGCTGCCCCAGCGCTGCCAGAAGACGCTCAGGGCGTTGCCGTAGTCAGAGTGGCCGGCCCCGGCGATGACGTCGGCCTCGGTGTTCACCCGCTGGACGGCGTGGGCCAGGTCGTCGGCGCCCTCGAAGAGCCGGGTCACCTCGTCGATGCCGTCGACGAACACGAACGACCGGACGCGGGAGAACTGGCCGGAGAGGGCGTGGATGAACTGCAGGGTGAAGCGGGCGAAGGCGGCCACCGACCCCGACACGTCGGCCACCACCACGATCTCGGGCTTCGACGGTCGGCGGTGCCTGAACCGGGGCTCGGCGGGCACGCCGCCGAATGACAGCGAGTGGCGCACGGTGGACCGGAAGTCGAGCGACCCCTGGCGCCGGTGGCGCCGGCGGCGGGCCAGACGCACAGCCAGGCGGCGTGACAGCGGGAGCAGGGCCCGGCGCAGGTCGTCCATCTCGTCGCGCGAGGCGTGCATGAAGTCGACGTCTTCGGGCAGCGGGCGGCGCAACGACCGGGCCACCGCGGCAGGGCCACGCTCGGCCACCAGCCGGCGGCGCACCTCGTCCTCCACCTGCCGGCGCAGCTCGGCCGCGCTGGCCCGGTAGTCGTCGGCCCGCAGGCGGGCGTCGAGGCTGCCGGGCCGGCCACCGTCGTCGTCGAAGCCGGTGGCGCCCATGAGGCGGGCCAGGGCGCCCTCGGTGTCGAGTCGCCGCATCACCTGGTGCAGGTGGTAGGCGGCACCCACCTGGCGCCTCGAGCCCATACCTGCGAACAGGGCGACGGCCAGGCGGGCCAGAGCGGCGATACGTTCGGGGTCGCCGTCCTCCAGGGCGTCGGCCACCATGACCGACAGGGCGTCGTCGTCGAGGTCGGCCTCGTCGCCGGCAGGGGCGTCGGGGGTGACAAGGTCGTGCTGGCCGCCGCCGTGGTCGGTCGCGGTTCGTGCCCGGGTCGAGAACCACAGGTCGAACACGGTGTCGAAGGTCGCCCGGTGGTCTTGGCGCTTGACCAGGGTGGCGGCGAGGGCCGAGCGCAGCTCCGCCCGGGAGCTCAGGTCGACGTGGCCGACGGCGGCCACCGCGTCGAGCGACTCGGAAAGCCCCACGGGCAGACCGGCGGCGCGCAGCTCGGTGACGAACCCGCTCACCACGTCGAGCACGGGACCGTCAGTCGCCGGGAAGAGTCTGCGTCGACAGCTGGCGGGCGGCCCGGTCGATGTCGGCGCGGTTCTTCAACAGCACGTGCAGGGTGCCCACCACCGAGGCGGCGTCGAGGGCGTCGATGTCGAGCAGCATCAGGGTCCGGGCCCAGTCGAGGGTTTCTGACACCGACGGTGGTTTGGTCGGCTCGAGCCGGCGGATGGAACGGACGACCCGGGCCACCTGGTCGGCCAGGTGCTCGGCAATGCCCGGCACCTTGGCCATGACGATGGCCCGCTCGCGCTCGGGGCTCGGGTAGTCGACATGGAGGTACAGGCAGCGGCGCTTCAGGGCCTCGGACAGGTCGCGGGTGTTGTTGGACGTGAGGAAGACCAGGGGGATCCGAGTGGCCCGCACCGTGCCCAGCTCGGGCACCGACACCTGCCAATCGGACAGGACCTCGAGCAAGAGTGCCTCGGTCTCGACTTCCAGGCGGTCGATCTCGTCGACCAGCAGCACCACCGGCTCGTCGGCGCGGATGGCTTCGAGCAGCGGACGGGTGAGCAGGAAGTCCTCACTGAAGATGTCGCCTTCCACCTCGCTCCACGCCCGGCCCGAGCCCGCCCCGGTGGCGCCCTCGGCCTGGATGCGCAGGAGCTGCTTGCGGTAGTTCCACTCGTAGAGGGCCTTGGCCTCGTCGAGGCCCTCGTAGCACTGGAGGCGTATGAGGCGAGCTCTGGACATGGCCGCCACCGACTTGGCCAACTCGGTCTTGCCCGTCCCCGCCGGGCCCTCGACCAGCACTGGCTTGTCGAGACGGTCGGCCAGGAACACCACGCCGGCGATGGCCTCGTCGGCCAGGTACCCGACCGACTCCAGGGCGGCCCGCACCTGGGTGGCCGAGCCCAGTCTGTCGCCCATCAGGTGCGGACCTGGCCGGTCCCCGTGACGACGTACTTGCCAGTGGTCAGCTCGCGCACGCCCATGGGACCGCGGGCATGCAGCTTCTGGGTGCTGATGCCGATCTCGCCGCCGAAGCCGAACTGCTCGCCGTCGGTGAAGCGGGTGGACGCGTTCACGACCACCGCGGCGGCATCGACCTCGGAGGTGAAGCGGCGGGCCGAGACCAGGTCGCGGGTGCAGATGGCCTCGGTGTGGCCACTTCCGTAGCGGTTGACGTGGGCGATGGCCGAGTCGATGGAGTCCACCACCGCCACCGACAGCTTGAGGTCGAGGAACTCGGTGCCGAAGTCGGCATCGGACGCCTCGCCCATGGTGGCCACGATTGCTCGGGCGGCGGCGTCGCCCACCAACTCGACGCCATCGAGGGCGGCCGCCGCCCGGGGCAGGAAGGCGCCGGCCACGTCAGCGTGCACCACCAGCGACTCGGCGGCGTTGCACACTGACGGCCGCTGGGTCTTGGCGTTGACCACGATGGCCAGGGCCTGGTCGAGGTCGGCCGACGCGTCGACATAGACGTGGCAGTTGCCGTCGCCGTCGATCACATAGGGGACGGTGGCGTGCTCCAGCACGGCGGCGATGAGCGACCGCCCCCCGCGAGGGATGAGGCAGTCGATCGAGTCGCGCAGCTGCATGAACTCGACGGCCGCCTGGTGGGAGGTCTCCTCCACCAGGACGAGGCCGTCGACGGGGAGCCCCGCCTTGTCGAGCCCGGAGCGCAGGACCGAGGCGATGGCCCGGTTGGAGCCCAGGGCGGCCGACGACCCGCGCAGGAAGGCGGCGTTGCCGGCCTTGAGGCACAACCCGAAGGCGTCGCTGGTCACGTTCGGGCGGTTCTCGTAGATGACGGCCACGACGCCGAGGGGCACCCGGACCTTCTCGATGGCCAGCCCGTTGGGTCGGGTCCAGCCTTCGGTGACCTCGCCCACCGGGTCGGCCAGGGCCGCCACCTGCCGCAGGCCGCCGGCCATGGCCTCGATCCGGGTGGGTGTGAGGCGGAGGCGGTCGACCACCGTCGCCGCCGTCCCCACCTTCTCGGCGGCGGCCACGTCGTCGGCGTTGGCGTCGAGGATCTCGGTGGCGTTGTCGACAAGCAGGTCGGCACCGCCCAGCAGGGCCTCGTCCTTCACCGCCGACGAGGCGGCCGCCAGCACCCGCGAGGCCGCCTTGGCCCGCCGCCCGAGCTCGGCGATGGGGATCACAGCCATGACGCCGAGCCTACCGGCGCCCCCGCCCGGGGCGGCGAAGCCGCCGGTAACAGGGCCTACGCTCGACGCTCATGCGCCGGGTGCTCGCGGTGGTCGGGGCCGCCGCCATGGTGTTCGGCTCGCTCGCCGTGCGCTCACGCCTCGATCGCACCTCCACCGAGCGTTCGCAGGTACTGCGCCTCACCTGCGCCACCGAGCTGACGGCGGCGTGCACCACCCTGGCCCACGACGACACCCGGGTCCGCCTCACGGTGGAGCCGGCGGGCACGACGGCCGACCGCCTCGCCACCGCCGACGGTGATCTCGGCCTCGACGGCTGGCTGACCACCGCGCCCTGGCCCGACATCGTCGACCTCGAGCGCCGGGGCCACAGCCTGGGCCCGTTGTTCCCGGCGCCGAGGCCGGTCCTAGCCCGTTCGCCGCTCGTGGTGGCGGTGTGGAAGGACCGGGCGGCGGTGCTCGGTGCCACCTGCAAGGGACCCATCGGGTGGCGGTGCCTGGGGGAGGCGGCGGGCACCGGCGCGTGGTCATCCATCGGCGGGAGCCCGGAGTGGGGAGACGTCAAGGTCGGCCTGGCCCCGCCGGCGTCCGACGGCGTGGGCCTGGCCGTGCTGGGCCAGGCGGTGGCATCGTGGTTCGGGCGCCCCGACGTGTCCACCGGTGACCTCGACGACGAGGCGTTCAAGACCTGGTTCGCCGGGCTGGTGGGAGCCGTCCCGCCGTCGGCGGTCTCGCCCCTCGAGGCCATGCTGGCCACCGGCCCAGCCGCCTTCGACGCCGCCGGTGCCGTCGAGGCCGAGGCCGGCCCTTTGCTGGCCACCGCCGCGCGCGGCAAACAGGTCGACCTCCTCTACCCTTCACCCATGGCCACCGCCGATGTCGTGCTGGCCAGCCCCGCCGTCGACGCCCGCGGGGTTGCCGCCTCGCTGCGGGGCGTGGCCGCCGGGACGCCGGGCGCCAAGGCCCTGGCGGGCTCGGGCTGGAGGGTCGACGGCCAGGCCCGACCTCAGGGAGTGCCCGACACGCCCGGCCTGCCCGCCACCGCCGGCCTGCCGTCACCGGGGTTGCTCGACGCCCTCCGGGCCCGCTGGCACGAGGTCACCGGGAGATGAGCCGTCTTCGCCCCACCATCCGGACCTGGACCGTGCTCGCGGCGGCCGCCATCACCCTGGCGGCGGCCTGCACCTCCTCGGGGTCGGCGTCGAGCGGTACCGCCGGGTCGGGCAGCCAGGCCGTGCCCAAGGGGTGCACGGCCGTCGACATGGCATCGTCGCCGGAGAAGATCGACCTCATCACCGACCTGGCCCGACGCTTCAACGGATCGTCGGCGTCGAAGTCGGGCAGCACCTGCGCCTTCGTCCGGGTGCAGAAACAGTCTTCGGGGGTCACCGAGCAGCTCCTGGCCCAGGGCTGGCCCGACGAGGCCACCAACGGGCCCCGACCCACGGTGTGGTCGCCGGCGTCGAGTGCCTGGGGCGCCATCCTCGACGAGCAGCTGCGCACCGCCGGGCAACCGGCGATGGTCCCCACCGGCGCCGACGCCCCCAAGCCGCTCCAGCTCACACCACTGGTCATCGCCATGCCCAAGCCCATGGCCGACGCCCTCGGGTACCCGCAGACCCCGATCGGCTACGGCGACATCCTCAAGCTGGCCCAGGACCCGGCCGGCTGGGGAGGCAAGGGCCATCCCGAGTGGGGACCGTTCCGGCTGGGCAAGACCAACCCCAACTTCTCGACCAGCGCCCTGTCGGCCACCATCGCCGAGTACTACGCGGCGACGGGCAAGACCAAGGACCTGTCCAACGAGGACCTGGCCCGGCCCGAGGTGGACGCCTTCGCCCGGGGCGTGGAGTCGTCGGTGGTGCACTACGGCGACATCACCCTCACGTTCCTCAACAACTGGTACCGCAACGACGCGCGGGGCACCGCCCTCACCTACGCCTCGGCGGTGGCCGTCGAGGAGAAGTCGGTGATCGACTACAACAAGGGCAACCCCGACGGCATCCTCGACCCCGGTGAGCAGCCCCGGCCGCCGAAGATCCCCCTGGTGGCCATCTACCCAAAGGAAGGGACGCTGTTCTCCGACAGCCCCTTCATCGTCCTCGACGCGCCCTGGGTCACGCCCCAGGCCAAGGATGCCGCCCATCTGTTCGAGAAGTTCGTGCTCCAGCCCGAGAACCAGCAGCGGGTGCTGTCGTTCGGGTTCCGGCCCGGCAACCCCCAGGTGGCCATGGGCGACCCGATCACCAAGGCGAACGGTGTCGACCCCGACCAGCCTCAGAACGTGCTCGGCGTCCCCGACCCGGCGGTGCTGGTCAAGGTCCTCGAGCTCTGGGGCCAGCAACGCAAGAGCGCCCGCGTCCTGATGGTCCTCGACGTCTCCGGCTCCATGGGTGAGCCGGCCGACAACCAGGGCAACACCAAGCTCGACCTGGCCAAGCAGGCAGCGATCGACTCCCTGGGCCAGTTCAAGCCCGACGACCAGGTGGGCCTGCGCATCTTCTCCACCGAGATCAGCGCCACACCACCGACCGACTTCGTCGACCTGGTGCCGATCGGGCCGGCCGGCACCCAACGCGAGCTGCTGGCCACCAAGATCCGGTCCCTCACGCCCACCCAGGGCACGCCGCTCTACAGCGTGACCCGCGCCTCCTACACCGTCATGCGCGACAGCTTCGACACCGCCCGCATCAACGCCGTGGTGCTTCTCACCGACGGCAAGAACGAAGACCCGGCCGACAACAACCTCGATACCCTCCTCAACGACCTGCGGGCAGGCAACGAGGGCCAGTCGAGCCGCCCGGTGCGCATCTTTCCCATCGCCTACGGCAAAGACGCCGACCTGGGCACCCTGCGCCGGATCGCCGAGGCCACCAACGCCGCCGCCTACGACGCCACCAACCCCACAACCATCTCGTCGGTGCTCACCGCCGTCGTGAGCAACTTCTAGTGTCCCGCTAGCGGCGCGGTGATCGAGCGCCTCCCCTCCCGGTACCGCAGCCCGGCGGCGGCCCGGGCCATCACCGCACCATCAGCCGTCCTGGTGGCCGGGGCGGGCGCATCGGTGGCCATCCTGGGAGGGATCCCGCTGGCGGGCGCCGCCCTGGTGGGAGTGGTGTGCTGGGCGGGGCGGGTGGCCCTGGGCCTGCCCCGCCAGCCTCGGGTCGAGCACATCGACCCCGCGGCCGTGCGCGAACCGTGGCGGAGGTTCGTGCGTCAGGCCGTTTCCGCCCGTGACCGCTTCGACCGTGCCGTGCGTGACGCCGACCCGGGCCCGTTGCGCGACCGGCTGTCGGAGATGGCGGCACGGGTCTCGGTGGGAGCCACCGAGTGCTGGCGGATCGCCAAGCGGGCCAACGCCCTCGATGCCGCCGTGGCCGAGCTCGACGTCGCCACCATCCGCGCCGAGCTGGCCAGTTGCCTGCACGAGTCGGCCCGCTCACCCGAGCGCTCCGAGCTGGCGGCCACGGCCAAGGCCCTGCGCTCCCAGCTCGAGTCGGCCGAGCGCCTGGGCCAGGTGGCAGCCGGCGCCCGCGACCGGCTGGCCCGGATCGACGCCCAGCTCGACGAGGCCGTGGCCCGGGCCCTGGAGCTGTCCCTGCAGGCCGGCGAGAGCGGCGACCTCGACCCCCTCGGCAACGCCGTCGACGACGTGGTGGGCGAGTTGGAGTCGCTCCGTCAGGCCCTGGAGGAGAGCGCCAAACCCTGACGGCCGGCCCTGACCCGTGTGTCCGCCGGCAGTAGTATCGGCGCCGGAAGGGAGACAAGATGCCTGAGCCGTCTGAGCCGTCCGAGCAACGCCCCCTCGCCGATCACCTTCGCCAGCAGGCGGGTGCTGAAGGGCTGCAGACCCTCGTCGGCCTGGCGGGTGAGAGCGACGACCCCGCCGCCACGCGGATCTACCTGAGCCCCAATCTCGACGTCTACATCGACGTCGCCACCGACGACATCGTTCACCGCCAGGCCATGAGCGGCGAACAGTCGGCCGTCGCCACCACCGCGGTGTGGGTGCGCAAGGGCGCCCGGGTGCGCCACACCCGCGTCGTGGCCGCCGACGCCCAGAGCGCGTTCCTGCAAGGCCCGGTGACCGACCGGTATCTCGGCGCCGGCGCCCCTGCCGTCGGGCCCACCGGCTCGTTCACCCCGCAGATGCAATGCCAGTACTACACCGGCGACACCTTCGTCTGGTGCGAGAGCCGCTACGTCTGCATCACCGGGCGCTGTGGGGGCACCGGGTGGTGCTGAACCCCCGCTAGCACCGTCGGGATGCCGGGGTCGGCGGCCCGCAGGTAGAAGTGGCCGATGCCGGCCAGCCCCAGCAACAGGCTCGGGCTCTCACCACCTCCAACGCCGCACGGCCAGGTGCGCCCGACCCGGTCGTAAATCTCGAGCCCGTGCTCGGCCACCCTGCGCACCAGCGCGTCTGGCTCAGGCCGGTCGGGGTCGAGCACCTGGGCGCCGTGGAGCAGCACGTCGGCATTGCCGGCCACGCCGTGGCACAGGGAATAGTTGAGCACCCCGCACTCGACGTCGGCCTCGACCGCCCGGCGGGTGGTGGCGAGCGCCACCTCGGCTTCTGCACGCCAGCACTCGTCACCCAGCACCTGGTAGGCCCGCAGCCGGGAGATGGCGATGCCGGGCGCCCCGTGGCACCACAAGGCAGCGAAGCGCTCGGCCCCGGGGGCGGCGGCCATCCGTGCCGGAGCGGCGTCGCGCAGGTCCCGCCAGTTCCCCCTGTCGGCGTCGAACCAGCTGCGCTCGTAGTCGAAGGCCTGGCGCGCCGTGGTTGCGTACCGGCCATCTCCGGTCGCAGCCCACAGTTCCACCAGGGCCAGCCCGACGCCGGCGGCGCCGTGGGACAACCCCGTGAGACCGAGAGGCGTAGAGCCCCCGAGCGAAGGCCACGAGCATCCCCGGGGCGAGGGCGAGGCGGTGGCGACCAGATGGTCGCCGAGCCTCACCGCGGCGGAGACCAGGGAATCGTCGCCCAGACGGGCGCCCAGGGAGAGCAGGGCAACCACCGACCCGGCGGCGCCCACGAGCAGATCGGTCTCTGGGGGGACGCCCAGGGCCGGGAGCCGGTCGTGGACCAGCCTGCCGGCACCGGCCAGCAACTCCTCGGATCCCAGTGCGTCGCCCGCCCGCACCGCGGCCAGGGCCGTGCCCGGCCAACCCTCGTACAGCCAGACGCCGCCGTGGTGCGTGGCGCGGGACAAGGCCGTGCGCACGGCGGCGACGGCGGTCGCCCTGGCCCCCGCCTCTGCGGTGGCGGCGGCCAGGTCGGCGAGGAACAGGGCCACGCCGGCGGTGCCGGCGTACACGTCGGCACCCAGAGGCCCGAAACCGGTGACCCGGGTCGAGCCGACGCGGCGTTCGTGGACGTACTGCGTGTCCACCCAGGTGCAGCGGTTGTCGCACCAGATGGCGTCATCGACCAGGCGACGGGCGATTCGCGCTGCCAGGGAGACGAAATCCTCGGCCGAGTGCTCCTGAGTCGACGGCACCCGCCGGCGAGGGACGGCCGGGGCCAGGATGTCATAGGTGTCGGACGAGCCGGCACTGAGGAAGGGGGCGTCGACGGAGACCCCGTGTCGGACCAGGTGGTCGACGACGACGACGAGGCGATCGCCCACCTTGCGGGCGCCCTGTTCGTGAGCAACCACCAGGGCCTCGGCCACCAGCCCGCAGCGCTGGTAGCCGAAGCTCTGGCCCCCGCCGGGATCCTCGGCCAACCCCACGCCGGCGGCCAGTCGCTTGGTGAGGGCGGGCACCTCGGGGCGAAGCTGCTCGTACACGTGGGAGTGGATCCGGGTGAGGACGTCGGCGACGGCGGCGAAATCCTGCTTCCTCACATAGACGACGACCGGATCGCAACGTTCGAACGACAACAGGTCTTTGGCGACCTTGACGCCGAACGGCACCGCCCTGTCGTTGAGTCCCGCCGTGGCCCGGCTCATGAAGTCCAACGCCCCGGCCGGCGACAGGTGCCAGTAGAGGCGGATCATGGGACCGCCCTCGGACCCCGGGCCACCCTCGTCTCCGGTGGCCAGATAGAAGCCGGGAGAGATGCCGAACAGCTCCTTCGGGTGGCGCACGGCCACCTGCTCACCGATGCCGGGGCGACCAGCCGTGAGGTGGCAGAGCTCGTCGTCGGCCACCCACAGGCGCACACCGTCCCTGGTGACCACCGCGGTGTCGCCGTCCCAGGAGCTCAGTGCCCAGCCGTCGTCCCAGCGACCGTGGCCGTGGTTGGCGTCGGAGAGCTCCCGGACGAAGGCCGCCACATCGGCCGACGCCGCCACCACCGGACTCAAGGGTCGCTCGGGGGCGGCCCCGCCACGGCAGTAGAACTCCGAGTACAACTGGGCCTCGAGGCTCTGGACCAGGTACTCACGGGCGGGCTCCGGCGGCAGGGCACGCGACACCGAGGGGGCCAGCCGGGCCGAATGCCGGCCGAACCACCAGAAGCCGGTCGGCCAGTCGACCACCGTCGCCTCGGTCGCCGAGCGAAGCTGGTCGAGGTAGGGCGTCATGCCGCGTGGGTGAAGGCAGGCACGCCCAGGAGGTGGGCGCCGGCCTGAGCCGGGCGCTCGAGCATGTTGAGCGCCAGCTGCACCATGCACACGGCGTGGGCCGTGAGCGCCGGTGCCGCCTGGAGCTGCTCGAAGGCGCTCTGCACGAGACGCGCCGCGGCGTGGCGCACTGACCGCAACAGCAATGCCTCCGCCGCCGGCGGCGCGATCCGCGCCGTGGCCGCATACGAAGACCAGAAGATGCCCATGGGGCCCTGCATCCTGGCGAGGGGATGGCGGGCCACGTCGAGGAACTGGCCCGGCGATGCCCTGGCCGCTACCGGGATCGACCGCACCCAGAAGGCCAGGTAGTCGGCGAAGGCCGACCCGACGTCCCAGGCGGGATCGCCCATGGTTGCGCATTCCCAGTCCACGATCTTGAGCCTCGTGCGCCGCGTGGATCCGGGCTTGGCGACGGGGATGCAGTTCTCGGCCTTGAGGTCGCCGTGCACGGGCGACGATGCCGTCCACTCCTCCCGGAGAAGGTCGAAGTGGTCGGTGAGGACGGGGAACCCCTGGATCATACGGACGAGGTCGATGCCGGCGGCGCTCGATTGGCGAAGCAGCTCCGGCCGCGGGCGGTGCAGGGAGAGCACCCAGGGCGACCACGCCGGCCCCGCGCCCAACACCGTTCGCAGCTCGGCCGTCGCCCGGACGTCGCCGAGGCGGGCCAGCGCCTGCCCGAGCGACCGCGGTTGGAGCAGGGAGAACCGGGAGGAGCGTACCTGGCCCTCCCGCACGTCCTCGCCGGCACCGCACAGCTCGGACACGAACACCGACGAGTCGTCGTCGACCAGGTACACCTCGGGGAGGTACCCGGCCATGGTCGGGTCCCGCTCGAGATGCCGGTGGACGGCTGCCTCACGCGCCACCGTGGCCCGCCGTTCGTCGTCGACGCCCTGCTTCACGAAGTACGACGGGCCCTCGGCACAGGTGACCTTGCAGCTGCGGTTGCGCCGGGACACGGTGGTGAGCACGACGTCACCGGCCACGACACTGCGAGCGCTCACCAGTCCCTGTTCGATCAGGTACGGGACGATCTCAGCGTCGGCGAGCATCAGCGTCGGCGAGCATCAACGTCGGTGAGCATCATGTCCGCAGGCATCAGTCCGACGGTGGGGCGGGATGCGATGGCTAGCCCGGCGATCCCCGCCCGGCTGAGCGGGGGCCGGGCCTCACGCGAACGTGGCGCAGCAGATGAACGAGCAGAAATCGCAGCGGGTGTTGCTCCACGTGCCCGCCGCCCGCATGGTCGGCGTGACACCGCCGAACCCGCTGGAGGCCGCTCCGGGGAGGAACCTGGCCGTCACATCGCCCTGGAGGAAGCTCGTCTCCTCGTCGGCTTGACGGGTGCTGGTGAGCTGCAGGGTCGTCCCCCGCTTCAACCACACGACCGTGCCTCCGATCGACGACGTCTCGATCTTGCGGCTCTGGACCACGTCGTCGTCGCCGAACTCGACGTAGCTGTCGAAGGCGATGCTCTGGTAGAGGCGCCACCTGCCCGCCTGGGACCCGGGGCCCAGGAGGCCGACCATGGCGATGACATCGGGCGGCTGACCCGGGCCCGGGGCCAGCTGCTCAACGAGCTCATCCGGGCGCAACCCCCGGTCATCGTGTGCGGGACGACTCTGATCGGTCAAGATCCTCTCCCCCTGGAGCGCAGTCGGCGGACGGTATGCCGCACGGTACCGCCTGTCAACATCCTCAGCGCCGCGGGGTCGGGCGGCTCCCCGAGGCATGATCGGCCTCGAACTCGGCCACCAGGGCGTCGACCACGTCGACCAACGATCCGCCGGCGGAGACGACTCGGCGCTGGCGTTCATAGCTGGCTCCGTGGGTGAGCGTCGCCAGGTTCAGGCGCAGCTGTTCAGCGCAGTGCAGCTCGGCCGCCACCGGCGAAAGGGCCTCGACCAGGTCCTCGACCGCCTGTCGCAGCGGCAGTCGCTTTCCCTCGTCGTCGATGATGATCTCGGCGTCGAGGCCGTGGCGGGCGGCGCGCCATTTGTTCTGGCGGACGACCCAACCCCGCGGGACGGGGAGCTGCTCGCCGCGGTCGATCCGGGTGTCGAGCCAGTGGACCAGGCTCTGGGCCATGGCTGCCAGGGCGCTCACCTCGGTGAGGGTGGGAATGCCGTCGCAGATCCGCAGTTCGACGGTGCCGAAGTCGGGGTGGGGGCGGATGTCCCACCACACCTCGCGGATGCTGGTGATGGCCTGGGCCGCCACGAGCGTGCCCATGAACTCCTCGAACTCGGCCCACCCCGACAACTGGTAGGGCAGCCCGGCGGTGGGCAGGCTCTCGAAGACCGAGCTGCGGCTCGACGCCATGCCCGTGTCGCGCCCTTCCCAGAAGGGGCTGGACGCCGAGAGGGCGAGGAAATGGGGGATGTAGGCGTTCAGGGCGTTGCCGATGGCGATGGCCTTCTCGGCCGACCTCACGCCCACGTGGAAGTGCACCCCGAAGATCTGCAGGCGCCGGGCCACCCACTGCATCTCGTCGAGCAGGGTGTGGTAGCGCTCGTGGGGGCTCACCTTCTGGTCGTGCCAGTCGGAGAACGGGTGCGAGCCCGAACACAGCAGGGCCAGGCCCCGGGCGTCGGTGAGCGCCGACAGCTCGCTGATCGACCCCGACAGGTCGTCGCGGGCTTCGGCCACAGTCGTACAGATGCCGGTGATGACCTCGGCGGTGCACTCGAACAGCTCGTGCTTCACCTTGGGGTGCTCACCGCCGGGATGGCCGGCGCCCAGCTCGGCCAGGACCTCGGTGGCGGCGCTGCACAGCTGGCGCGTCCCCCGGTCGACGATCTCCAGTTCCACCTCGATGCCGAGGCTGGGGCCCGCGGAGGCGTTGAAGACGATGTCCATGGCCGGTTGCCGGCCGACTCTACGCCCGGACCCGCCTCCGGGTCGTACAGTCGTCGGCATGATCAAACTCATGCAGCGGAGCTGGCGCTACCTCACCGCCGCCCTCACCGGGAGGTTCAACGAGGCTGCCGATCCCAAGGTGCAGCTCGAGCAGGCCATCACCGAGGCCAACGACCAGCACCGCCGCCTGGTGCAGCAGGCGGCCAACGTCATCGCCAACCAGAAGCAGACGGAGATGCGCCTCAACCGGGCGATAGAGGAGATCCAGAAGCAGAACGGCCTCGCCCGCCAGGCCGTCACCATGGCCGAGAAGGCCACCCAGAGCGGCGACTCGGCCAAGGCTGTCGAGTACACGGCCGCGGCGGAGTCGTTCGCCAACCGGCTGGTGGGGGCCGAGCGCGAGGTGGAGTCGCTCAAGCAGCTCCTGCTCCAGGCCACCCAGGCGGCCAACCAGGCCAAGGCGGCGGTGGCCCAGAACTCCTCGGCCCTGCAGAAGAAGCTGTCCGAGCGCCAGAAGCTCATGGGCCAGCTCGACCAAGCCAAGATGCAGGAGCAGGTCAACACGGCCATGGCCTCGCTCAACGAGACGGTCGGCCAGGACGTGCCCACCTTCGAGGAGATCCGCACCAAGATCGAGTCCCGCTACGCCAAGGCTCTGGGCACCTCCGAGCTCACCGGCCAGTCGGTCGAGTCCCGGATGCTCGAGGTCGAGCAGGCCACGGTCAACAATGAGGCCCAGATGAAGCTGGCCGACATCCGCGCCCAGCTGGGCATCGGCCCCGCAGCCGGTACCACCGAGGCGCCCGACGCGGGCGGCGACGCGGCGGCGAGCCCGGCCGGCGGCGGCGAGGCCACCCCCGGCACCGACTGAACGCCGACTCCCGCCCGGGCAGACCAGCCGTTCTGCGTGTCGGAGAGGGGACTTGAACCCCTACGCCCTATGAGGGCACCAGGCCCTCAACCTGGCGCGTCTGCCAATTCCGCCACTCCGACGGGGTGGTCCGGCGAGTCTACCGCCGCTAGTCCGACAGCCGTACCTGCGAGGCGTCGAAGGTGCCCAGGGTGGTGACCACCAGGTTCTGCACCCGGGGAGCGGTGACCCAGTGCGTGCGGAACTGGGCGATGGGCACCACCGGCACCTGGGCCAGGATCTGCTTCTCGGCCTCCTCGTAGGAGGCCAGGCGCTTGGCCTCGTCGGGGTCGGAGCGGCCCTGGGTGAGGAGGTTGTCGACCACCGGGGACGAGAACCCGGTGATGTTGTCGGCGCTGCCCGTCTGGTACAGGGGGGTGAGGAAGGCGTCCGGTGAGGGGTACTGGCCCACCATGCCCAGGCGGAACAGCTCGGGGCCGCCGCTCTGGGCGAAGCTCAGGTAGTCGCCGTAGACATGGGGCCGGGGGGTGGCCTTGATGCCGACCGCCTTGAGGTTGGCCTGGATGGCCTCGGCCACCGCCGCCTGGGTGAGGTTGTCGTCGTAGTCGATCTGGAACTCCGGAGGAGGCTTGTCGCCGAAGGCCTGCTTCAACAGGTCCTTGGCCTTGGCGGGGTCGAAGCGGCATATGTCCCCACACGGATCTTTCTGGGAGCCGGGGATGCCGTCGGCCACCAACGCTCCCCGGGAGATCACCGTGCTGCCGTACACCACCCGGCCGATGGCGTCGCGGTCTACGGCATGCACGATGGCCTCGCGGAAGCGCTGATCGGCGAACTTGGGGTCCTTCAGGTTGAAGGCGTCATAGAACTCGCCGGCGTAGGGGGCGATCCCGTCCTTGCCCTTGGACGAGGGAATCGGTTCCACCTGGTCAGGCGGCACCTCGGTCCAGTCGACCCCGCCCCGGAGGAAGTCGGCGTAGGCACTGCCGGCATCCCTGGCCAAGAAGACGTCGACTGCCTTGACCGACACCTTGGCGTCGGGTGAAGGCACCAGGTGCAGGACGGTATCGGTTCGTGAGAGCAACATGAACGGCCCGCTGCCGACGGGCTGGGATGCGAAGGCGGGGCTGGGCGCCTCCACCGCTTCTTTGGGAACGATGCCGAAGATGGGGTTGCCGAGCATCGCCGGCAGCACCGACAGGGGGGCGTCGAGGTCGAAGTGCACGACCTCGGGATCGGGGGTGGTGATGCCCGACAGGCTGTCGGACTTGCCGGTGACGTTGACCGGCTTGAACCCGGCGATGAGGCTGAGCTGGGAGACCGCCGGTGAGGTGGAGCCCTTGCGCGCGATGCGGTCGAACGTGTACTTGACGTCGGTCGAGGTGATCTGTCGCCCGTTGGCGAACTTGGCGCCGGGACGGAGGGTGAAGTCCCAATGGGCGAAGTCGGCGCTGGGCTGCCAACTGGCGGCCAGCGAGGGCTTCACCGCCAGGGTATCGGGATCGTAGGTAGTGAGGCCGTCGAAGAGCTGCTCGGCCATGAGGAACTCTGATGGCGAGCGGGCCTGGGAGGGGTCGAGCGACCCGGGGCTCTCGGCACCCAGGCGCAGCACCCCGGGAGGGGGCTTGACGGCAGCCTGGGCGAGCCCGCCTCCCGACGACGTACAGGCAGCCGCCACCAGGCACAGCACCAGACCGAACGCCGACACGGCGAGCCGCCTGGTGATCATGACTCCCGGTGGGATAGGCGTGGGGACGCCTGCACTGAAGGACACGGCGGGCCCGGGGACGACGGTGGACGGGTCATGGCCAACGGGAGTCTAGGGAGCACGGCGCCCCACCATGACGCACCTCCGGAGCCGGGCGGGCGACGGGTCACCGATGGCGGGCGCGATCAGGCGCGCCTGATGTCGGCCAGGGTCGGGTTCTCGAACAGGTCCATCGACACGTCGGTGAACTTGTTCGAATAGACCCGGTACTGGGTGCGATACCACAGCGGGATCAGAGCCAGGTCGTCGCCGATGGCCAGCTTCTCGGCCCTCTTGGTCAGTGCCACCTTCTGCTTCGGATCGGTGGCGGTCAGGGCCCGATCGAGCAGCGAGTCGAACTCGGGGTTCTGGTACCGCCCCCGGTTGTCCCCGGGAGGGACCGATGCTGACGCCAGCAGCGGCCGCAGGAAGTCGTCGGCACTCGGGTAGTCGGCGCCCCAGGACGCCCGGTAGAGGCCCGTGGCGTCGGGAGCCTCCTCCTTCTGCACGAGCTGGGCAAACGACATCGGCTGCAGGTCGATGTCGAGCCCGAGCGTGTCGCGCAGCTGCTGGGCGACGGCCTCGACCCAACCTTCGTGGCCTCCCCCGGTGTTGAACGAGAAGCTCACCTTGGTGCCGGGCGGGATGCCGCCCTGGCGCGCCAGCGTCCGGGCCCGAGCCCGGTCAGGCTTGCCGCAGGCCGTGCACACCCCGGGCTGGTAGTAGTCGGCGAGGGGCGGAGGCACCAGGGAGGTGGCCCTGGTCTGAAACCCTCCGAACACGTCGTTGATCACCGCGTCACGGTCGATGGCCAGCGACACTGCCCGGCGGGCCTTGGGATCGTTCAGTGGCGGGTTGGCCACGTTGACCAGCAGGTAGTTGGTGCCGAACCGGGGCATGGCCAGGAACTCCTTGCGGGGCCCGTAGGTGGCCCTGGCCTGCGGGAGCAGACTGGTCGGGATCCGGGCCCAGTCGGCATGGCCGTCCTGGAAGTTCTTGTACTCCAGCTCGGTGGCGCTATCGGCGGGCAGGATGGCGAAGTCGACTTCGTCGAGATAGGGCTTGGTCCCGTAGTACTGGTCGTTGCGCACCAGGATGATGCTCACGTTATGGTTCCACGGCACGCTCATCTTGAAGGGCCCGTTGCCGATCGGTGAGGCGAAGTAGGCCGACGAGGGGTCGGCTTTCCCCGCCACCGTCGGGACGGGGCTGAACACGGGCTGAAGGGTCAACTTGTCGAACTCGCAGTTCGGGCGGGCCAGCCTGACCACCAGGGTCGTGGCGTCGGGCGCCGACAGCCCCGACAACGCCGTGGCCGCCGGCGGGGCGCCGTCGGCTCCGCCGTGGACGGCGTCGTAGCCCTCGATGCCGTCCATGAAGTGGGCGGTGTCGGAGGCGTCCTCGCCGGACGCGGCCGCAGCCCGCGTCATGCCGTCGATGAACGACTGAGCGGTGACGACCTCGCCGTTGGAGAACTTGGTGGCCGCCCGTAGATGGAAGGTCCACCGGGAGCAGGCGGGGTCGTGGACCCATCTCTCGGCCACGCCCGGCTGGAGCTCGGAGGTCTTGTCGTTGAGCGTGACCAGGCCTTCGAACAGGGCCTCGGTCACGTTCTGACCGTCGAAGCGGGTGACGTTCTCGGCCTCGGACTCCTGGGAGTTGTACGGGTCAATGGCGGTGGGCTCGGTGATGCCCAGGCGGAACACGCCGCCCCTCTTCCCCGCGGTGCCCGACGTGGCGCTCCTGGTGCCGCCGATGGTGCAGGCGGTGCCGGCCACGACCAGGCCGACGAGGGTCGCCGCCGCCCGGCCACGACGTCCCAACCGGCTACTGAAGTCGGATTTCCAAGATGATGGACGTGAAGGCGAAGACCACGCACACGGCCACGGTGATGCGGTCGAGGTTGCGCTCGACGACGGTGGACCCGGCTGCCGCGCTGCCCATACCTCCACCGAACATGTCGGACAGGCCGCCACCCCGCCCGCTGTGCAGCAGGATGAGCACGACGAGGGCGAGCGAGACGGCCACATGAACGACCATCACCAGGCCGGTCAGCACGTTGGTTCGCCCCTGTTCACCAAATGATCCACGGCCGACGAGGCTAGCAGCACCTCTTTCGGGTCCTCGGCGCCCAGGCGCTCACGACCCGGTGAGGCGGTACTGCACGATCTTGGCGAACTCGTCGGGGTCGAGGCTGGACCCGCCCACCAGGGCCCCGTCGACATCGGGCTGGGCCATGATGTCGGCGGTGTTGGAGGACTTGACCGATCCTCCGTACTGGATGCGCAGTGACTCGGCCACGGTGTCGCCGTGGAGGTCGGCGACCACGCTGCGGATCAGGCCGCAGGTGGCCTGCGCGTCTTCGGGGGTGGCCGTGCGCCCCGTGCCGATGGCCCAGATGGGCTCGTAGGCGACGACCATGGCTCCCACCCGTTCGGGTGACGGCCCGTTGAGCACGGCCCGCACCTGGCCGGAGACCTT
The DNA here is from genome assembly GCA_036264885.1 of Acidimicrobiales bacterium. Taxonomy (GTDB): domain Bacteria; phylum Actinomycetota; class Acidimicrobiia; order Acidimicrobiales; family AC-14; genus DATAQC01. The sequence continues at coordinate 28,725 of DATAQC010000039.1, forward strand.
GGACTCGGTGTGCCCGGCCTCTCGCTCCTCGAGAGTCTCCCCCACGCACAGGATCGGCTTCATCCCTGCCGCCCACACCGCCTCCAGCTTGCGGCTGACCGTCTCGTCGGTCTCGCCGAACAACTCACGGCGCTCGGAGTGGCCGACGATGCACCAGGACACGTTGAGCTTGGCCAGCATGGGTGCGCTGATCTCGCCGGTGAAGGCCCCTGACTCCTCCCAGTGGCAGTTCTGGGCACCGAGGGCGACGGGGATCTTGTCGGCGTCGAGGATGGTTTGAATCGAGCGCAGGCAGGTGAACGGCGGGTGGACCGACACGTCGGCCGCCTCGTAGTCGGCGGCGTCGAGGCGGAAGGCCAGCTTCTGGATCACCTGGATGGCCTCCAGATGGTTGTGGTTCATCTTCCAGTTGCCGCTGATGAACGGCTTGCGCCCCTCAGGCACTGTCACCCCTTCGCGTCACGTAGTGCCTTCAGGCCGGGGAGATCGCCCTGCTCGATGAACTCCAGCGAGGCCCCTCCCCCGGTCGAGATGTGGTCGACGCCGTCGGCGAAGCCGAACTGAGCCACGGCGGCGGCGCTGTCGCCGCCGCCCACCACCGTGAACCCGTCGGCGCCGGCTACCGCCTCGGCCACCGTCTTGGTGCCGGCGGCGAAACGCTCGTCTTCGAACATGCCCATGGGGCCGTTCCACAGCACGGTGCCGGCGCCGGCGATGACCTCGGCGAAGGCGGCGGCGCTCTCGGGTCCGATGTCGAGGCCCTTCCACCCGTCGGAGATCTCCACCCCCGAGGTGGCGATCTCGTCGTTGGGTCCCATGGCCACCACGTCGGTGGGCAGCAGGATCTCCTTGTCCGACTCGAGCAGCTGGCGACAGGCGTCGACCTGGTCCTCCTGGAGCAGGGAGTCGCCCACCCCGTGGCCCTGGGCGGCGAGGAAGGTGAAGCACATGCCTCCGCCGATAACGAGCACGTCGACCTTGTCGAGCAGGGCCTTGATCACGCCCAGCTTGTCGCTGACCTTGGCTCCCCCGAGCACGGCCACGAAGGGCCGGGCCGGCTCGGTGAGGAGCTTGCTCAGCACCTCGACCTCGCGAGCCAGCAGCCGGCCGGCAGCGCTGGGCAGGTGTTTGGGCGGCCCCACGACCGACGCATGGGACCGGTGGCAGGCGCCGAAGGCGTCGTTCACGTACAGATCGTGACCTTCGACCAGGCGGGCCACGAACTCGTCGTCGTTGGCCTCCTCGCCTGGGTCGAAGCGCAAGTTCTCCATGAGCTCGACATCGGGCGCCAGTTCGCCCAGTCGCTGGCGCACCGGGTCGAGGCTGTACTCCTTGTCGGGCTTGCCCTTGGGCCGGCCCAGGTGGGCGCAGGCGTCGACTCTGGCCCCGTGGTCGGTGAGCCACTCGATGGTGGGCAGGGCGGCGCGTATGCGCATGTCGTCGTCGATGGCGCCGTCGGAGAGGGGGACGTTGAAGTCGACCCGCAGGAGGACCCTCTTGCCCTTGGGATCGGGCAGGTCCTCGAGGGTGGGTAGCTTCACTTGCCGGCCGTACCGACCAGTTCCACCAGATCGACGAGGCGGTTGGAGTAGCCCCACTCGTTGTCGTACCAGCCGCAGACCTTGACCATGTTGCCCATGGTCATGGTGAGCTCGGAATCGAAGGTGACCGACATCGGCGAACCGACGATGTCGGTGGAGACGAGGGGGTCGTCGGAGTACTCGATGATCTTGGCCATGGGGCCGTCAGACGCCGCCTTGCGAAAGGCCTCGTTGACCTCGTCGACGGTGACCTCGCGTCCGAGGATGGCGGTGAAGTCGGTGATCGACCCGACGGCGACGGGCACCCGCAGGGCGGTGCCGTCGAGCTTGCCCTTCATGGACTCGAGAACGAGGCTGGTGGCCCGGGCCGCACCAGTCGACGAAGGCACGATGTTGATGGGCGCCGAACGGCCGCGGCGCAGGTCTTTGTGCTGGAGGTCGAGCAGGTTCTGGTCGTTGGTCATGGCGTGCACCGTGGTCATGAGGCCCCGCTCCACGCCAAAGGCGTCGTCGAGGACCTTGACCATGGGCACGAAGCAGTTGGTGGTGCACGAGGCATTGGAGACGACAGTGTGCTTGTCGGGGTCGAAGGTGTCGTCGTTGACGCCGACCACGAAGGTGGCGTCGGCTCCGCTGGCGGGCGCCGACACGACGACCCTGGGGGCGCCGGCGTCGATGTGCTGGGCCGCCTTGTCGCGGTCGGTGAACAAGCCGGTGGACTCGACGACGACGTCGACGCCCAGCTCACCCCACGGCAGGGCCTTGGGGTCGCGCTCGGCAACGACCTTGAACGCCTGCTTGCCGACCTGGATGCCGTCATCGGTGGTGGTCACGTCCTCGCCGAGGCGCCCGAGGACCGAGTCGAACTTCATGAGGTGCGCCAGGGTCTCCGGCGAGGTGAGGTCGTTGACGGCCACGATCTCGATGTCGGAGCCCCGCTGCAACACCGCCCTGGTGAAGTTGCGCCCGATCCGGCCGAACCCGTTGATACCCACCCTGACTGTCATGTGTCCTCCCTTGTTTCGTCTCTGTCTACCCGACCTGATCCACCAGATCCACTAGTGCCGCCGCCAGCCGCTCGGGGTCGTGTGCCGTGCTGCCCTGACGGGCGACGGGCCGCTCGACGCACATCACTCCCGGTCTGCCGAGGGGTAGGGCGCCCGGATGGTACAGGACGACGTCCACCTCGAGCCCGTGGGCGGCCAGGGCCTCGACATGGGCGGCCACGTCGTAGCCCGCCGTCTCGGGCTTCTGCTCGCGCAGGTTGCAGACGTAGACCTTCCGCCCCGGTGTGGAGGCCAGGGCGTCGCGCAGGGCGGGAACGGCGACCACGGCCAGCACGCTGGTGAACAGCGACCCAGGCCCGATGACCACCTGGTCGGCCCGGGCCAGTGCCTCCAGGGCCGCCTCCGGTGGTTCCGGGTCGGTGGGCACGAGGGAGACCCCGACGATACGCCCGGCGTTGGCCACCGCCACCTGGCCCTGGACGGAGCCTTCACCACCGTCGGCGTCGGTGCTGACCACCGCCTTGAGCACGACGGGCTCGCTGGTGGCGGGCAGGACCCGACCCACCGCGCCGAGAAGGCGGCCGGACGCGGCCAGGGCCTCGGCGAAGTCGCCGGTGGCGTCGGCCAGGCCGGCGATCACCAGGTTCCCGAAGGCGTGGCCCTCCAGCTCACCGCTGGCGAAGCGGTGCTCGAAGGCACGGGTCCACAGCGCCTGTGGCTCGGCCAGGGCCACCAGGCACTTGCGCAGGTCGCCGGGGGGCGGGATGTTGAAATCGGCCCGGAGGCGGCCGCTCGAACCTCCGTCGTCGGCCACCGAGACGATGGCGCAAATGTCCTCCGCGTAGCGACGGACGGCCTGCAGGCTCGACGCCAGGCCATGGCCACCGCCGAGGGCGACGACCCTGGTCACGTCAGGCGCCCGAGCGCCTGGCCCAGTCGGCCCGGTGCTTGTGGATGTCGCGGTGCGACACGGTGGGATCGAAACCCCGCTTCCGGAGCAGCCGACCGAGCTCCTCGGCGATCACGACCGACCGGTGGGTGCCCCCTGTGCAACCCACGCCGACTGACAGGTACGACTTGCCCTCCTTGACATAGGCCGGGAGGAGGAGCTCGAGCAGGGCGTCGAGGCGGGCGAGGAACTCGGGGGTGTCGGGCTGCTCGCACACGTACTGACGCACGGGGGCCTCGAGGCCGGTGAGGGGGCGCAGCTCGGGCACCCAGTGCGGGTTGGGCAGGAACCGGCAGTCGAAGACCAGGTCGACGTCGAGGGGCAGGCCGTGCTTGTACCCGAACGACACCACGCTGGTCTGCAGGCCGCTCTCCGCCTCGCCCGCGAACAGGCCGAGCAGGCGGTCACGCAACTGGTGCACGTTGAGGTCGCTGGTGTCGACGACCACGTCGGCCTGCGACTTCACCGGGTCGAGCAGCTTGCGCTCGCGCTCGATGCCGTCCGAGACGCGGTCGCTTTCGGCCATGGGATGGCGGCGCCTGGTGTTCTCGTACCGGCGCACGAGCACCTCGGTGGTGGCTTCGAGGAACAGGACGCGGACGCGGTCGGCTGTCTTGGCCAGGTGGTCGAGGGCGGGCGAGAGCTCGTCCAGGTAGGCGGTGGTGCCCACCACCAGGGCCACCCGCTCGATGGTGGACCCGGGCGCCTGCACCAGCTCGGTGACCTTGGAGAGAAGGGCGGGCGGCATGTTGTCGATGACGAACCAGCCCAGGTCCTCGAAGCAGTCGGCCGCCTGGGACCGCCCCGCTCCCGACAGCCCGGTGATGATGAGGAACTCGCTCACGTCGAACCGAACGCTAGCCCCACCGGTTCTCGCTCTTCTCGGCGACGAGGAGCAGTAGGCGGGGAATGGTGGCGGCGTCGCGGTACTCGGTGGCCCGGGCCATGAAACCGGGCGGCGGGGGCGGCTCCTCCATGCGGCGGATGACCAGGCCGGCGGCGGCCATGGCGTTGACGTAGCGCGACAACGGCCGGTGCACGAAGGGCACGAACACGCCCTTCTCCACCTCTTCGAGCGAGGAGTCCTCCTGCAGGTAGGGACCGATCCGCCAGTACTGCTCGTCGAGGATGTGGTCGTCGATCCACCCCGACCCCGGGGCCTGGAGGAGGGGGTGGTTCAAGAAGAACAAGAAGCGGCCGCCCGGGCGCAGGACCCGTCCCACCTCGGCCAGGGCGGCGTCGGTGTCGTTGATGTGCTCGAACACCAGGCAGGCGATGACGGCGTCGAAGGCCGCCGCCGGGAAGGGCAGGGCGCCGGCCTCGCCCCGGCCGTAGAGGACTCCCCCACCGCGGCGCCGGCCCACCGACACCTGAGCGGCAACCGGGTCGATGCCGACGACGCGCCGGGCGCCGGCGGCCGCCGCCGCCCGCGCCACCTGGCCCTCACCCGCCCCGACATCGAGCACGTCGGTCGCTCCGGCCACGTGGGCGGCGGCCAGGGGCAGGATCTGCTCGTCGTACTCGGCGTCGGCACCGTCGGTGAAGTGCTCCTGCCACCACCCGGCGTGCGCCTCCCACAACGACGCCGGCGCTGGCGGTGATGCCCGGACGGGCTCAGCCACGGCCGGTGCCGGTTGTCGAGGTGGTTGCCGTGGTCGGCGAATGGAACGCGGCATACGTCGCCTCGGCCACCGCATCGGGAAGCCAGGGAAGGGTCTTCAGGTCGTCCAGCGATGCAGTCTTCACCGCCCGGATGCCCCCCAGTTCGGTGAGCAGGCGGCGGCGACGCGTGGGGCCCAGCCCGGGGACGTCGTCGAGGGCGCTGCGGGTCATCCGCTTGCCCCGCAACTGGCGGTGGTAGGAGACGGCGAAGCGGTGGGCCTCGTCGCGCAACCGCTGCAGCAGGTAGAGGGCCTCGGACTGTCGGGGGATGCGCACGGGATCGGCCAGACCGGGAACGTAGACCTCCTCGAAGCGCTTGGCCAGCGCCGCCACCGAGATCTCGTCCTCCAGGCCCAGCTCGGCGACCACGTCGATGGCCACGCCCAGCTGCCCCTTCCCACCGTCGACCAGGAGCAGGTTGGGCTGGTAGGAGAAGCGGCGCCGCCCCCGTTCGGTGGGCGGGCGGTCCCTGTCGGCGAGCATGGCCTTCAACCTGCGGGTGAGTACCTCGCGCATGGCGCCGAAGTCGTCGTTCCCGGGCACCTCGCGGATGCGGAACCGGCGGTAGTCGCTCTTCTTGGGCAGGCCGTCCTCGACCACCACCATGGAGCCCACGTAGTCGCTGCCCTGGATGTGGCTCATGTCGTAGCACTCGATGCGCAGAGGTGCCTGGGGCAGGCCGAGCGCCTCCTGGAGGGCGTTGAGGGCCCTGGCCCGGGCGTTGTGGTCGGAGGCCCGCTTGAGGCGGTGGCGGACGAACTCTTCCTTGGCGTTCTGGGTCACGGTCGCCTGCAGGGCCCGCTTGTCACCCCGCTGGGGCACGCGCACGGCCACCTTGGAGCCGCGCAGCTCGGACAGCCAGCGGCGGTAGAGGTCGGGGTCGTCAGGGTCGTCGGGCACGAGCACCTCGTGGGGAATCGAGTCGCCGTCGGACTCGGCGTAGAGGCCCTCGAGCACGTGGCCCACCAACTGGGCCCGGCTGACGTCTTCGACCTTGTCGACCACGAACCCCTTGCGGCCCACCATGCGGCCCCGGCGCACGTAGAACACTTGGATGGCCGCCTCCAACTCGTCCTCGGCGATACCGAGCACATCGAGATCCTCGGGGCGCTCGGTGACCATCGCCTGTTTCTCGATGACCTTTCGGACGCTGGCCAGCCGGTCGCGCATGCGGGCCGCCCGCTCGAACTCCAGGTTGGCGGCCGACTCGGTCATCTCCCGTTCGAGGCGGCTGATCACCGGCTGGGTCTCACCGTCGAGGAAGTCGACCAGCTCGCCCACCAGGGCGTCGTAGGCAGGCTTGTCGATCTCCCCCACGCACGGCCCCGTGCACTTCTCGATGTGGAACAGCAGGCACGGCCGACCTAGCTTGTGGTGACGCTCGAGCTTGTTGTCCGAGCAGGTGCGGATGGGGAACGTCCGCAGCAGCAAGTCGAGGGTCTCACGGATGGCGTAGGCGTGGCCGTAGGGCCCGAAATAGCGGGTGCCCTTGCGCTTGCGCCCCCGCATGACCTGGGCCCGGGGCCACTGGTCGCTCATGGTGACGGCCAGGAAGGGGTAGCTCTTGTCGTCGCGCAGGCGAATGTTGAACCGGGGCCGGTGCTGCTTGATGAGGCTGTACTCCAGCATCAGGGCCTCGACGTCGTTGCGCACCTGGATCCACTCGACCGACGCCGCCGACGCCACCATCTGGGCGGTGCGCGGCGGCAGCGTGGCCGGATTGCCGAAGTAGTTCGACAGGCGCGAGCGCAGCGACTTGGCCTTGCCCACGTAGATCACCCGGCCCTCGGCATCTTTGAACTGGTAGGAGCCGGGGACGTCGGGGATGGTGCCGCTAGCCGGGCGCTGGAGCATCAGGTTGTATTCTGGCCTGCGGTTGGGAGCTTGACCTGATCCCCAGGGGCGACGGCGAGGATCGCGGCCTCATCAGCCATTGGCAGAGCTCAGGGCAGCGCCGGACTCGAATGAGATGGTCGACCAGGCAGAGGAGCCGCCGGCCACCTAGACTGACCCTACGCCGGCCTGGTTTCCGGCGACATCTCAGCTCCGAGGCCGACAACCCCGCGAGAGGCGACCAGGCTGTCTCCGCCGGCCAGCAATCGGGGCTCTCCATCAAGGAGTTCCTCATGGTGCGGATACAACCGGCACTGCCCGAGCGCTACGTCAACGCTGGCCAGGAGCAACTGGCGCAATGGATCGCCGCGGCCAAGGCCGAGCTCGGCGACCGTCTCCTCGTCCTCGGCCACCACTACCAGCGCGACGAGGTCATGGCCTTCGCCGACGCCCGGGGCGACTCGTTCGGGCTGTCGCGCCTGGCCGCCGCTTCTGTCGCCGAGTACGTCGTGTTCTGCGGCGTGCACTTCATGGCCGAGTCAGCCGACATACTCACCGGCGACCATCAGCGGGTTGTGCTGCCCGACCTCAACGCCGGGTGCTCCATGGCCGACATGGCCGATCTGGACTCCGTCGAGGAGGCCTGGGACGACCTGGCCGCGGTCACCGACGTCGAGCGCATCGTGCCCATCACCTACATGAACTCCTCCGCCGTCCTCAAGGCGTTCGTGGGTGATCACGGTGGAGCGGTGTGCACGTCTTCCAACGCCCGGGCCGTGCTGCGATGGGCCCTCGACCGCGGCGACAAGGTCCTGTTCTTCCCCGATCAGCACCTGGGTCGCAACACCGCCTTCCAGCTGGGCTACGACGCCGCCGACATGGCCGTCTGGAACCCGCGGTTGGCCTGCGGAGGCCTGACCGAGCGCGAGGTGAAGGAGACCACCTTCCTGCTGTGGAAGGGACACTGCTCGGTGCACCAGCGCTTCACTGTCGGCCAGATCGACGAGTTCCGCGCCGCCCACGCCGGCGGGACGGTGATCGTGCACCCCGAGTGCGCCCACGAGGTGGTGGAGCGTGCCGATCTGGTCGGGTCGACCGACTTCATCATCGCCGCCGTCGACGAGGCCGCGCCGGGATCGGCGCTGGCCGTGGCCACCGAGATCCACCTGGTCAACCGGCTGGCGTCCGAGCACCCTGACCTGACGGTGGTCTCCCTCGACCCGGTGGTGTGTCCCTGCTCGACCATGTTCCGCATCGACGCCGCCCACCTGGCATGGGTGCTGGAGAACCTGGTCGAAGGTCGGGTCGTGAACCAAATCACCGTCGACCCCACGACGGCGGCGAGCGCCAAGGTGGCACTGGAGCGAATGCTGGCCATCACCTGAGGGCGGGCGGGGCCGACACTCCGGCACTCAAGCCGACGTGGTCGTCACCGTCACCTCGGCCACCGGCACCTCGGCCACCGGTATGTGGCCCACCTGCACCTCGGCCACCGACCCGTCGAAGGACGGGGTTGGCCCCCCCGGCGTCGACCACCGCAGGACCGAGTACAACAGCCAGGCGGCGAGCACGGCTTGGCACGCCAACGTGGCCCAGGCGGCGCCGGCGGCTCCCAGGGAGGGGACGAGCGCAAGGTTCAGGCCGACGTCGGCCACGAGCGCCACGACCAGCCCTCGCACCGTCGTCCCGCGGCCCCGGAGCACAGCGAGGGGGGCCAGCACGGTGACCACGGCGCTGGGGACGGCGGCGACGAGGAGGAGCCGCAGCAGGCCCGACGCCTGGGCGTATCGGGCCCCGAACAGGCCGCCCATGATCGGCGCGGCGCCGACCAACCCGACGAGGGTCAACGGCAAGGTGATGACCAAGCTGAGCAGCACCAGGCGCTTCACGATCCGCTGCTGGTCGCCGGCGGCCGCCCTCGCCACCGCCGGGACGCTGAGGGTCGCCACTGCCGCCGCCGCCAGCAGCACGCCGTCGAGCACGCGGTAGGCGCTCCCGTAGCGAGCCACGTCGCCCGTGCCCCGCAACAGCGCCAGCAACCACAGGTCGACGCGGTAGTAGATGACGACCAGGCCGGTGGCCAGGCCGAGCGGCCCCATGCGGGCCAGGACGAAGCGCCCGGTCTCGACGGGACGGGTCGAGCCGGCGGTGACGTGCCAGACCATGGCGGTCATGATCACCGCCGACCCGGCGTCGGCCAGCGC
>DATAQC010000065.1:0-34119 GCA_036264885.1 Acidimicrobiales bacterium
CACCATCCGCTATGCCACCGGCCAGAAGGCCAAGGCCGACCTGCTGGCCCGCTACCTGAAGTCGGGTGCCATCGTCACCGAGGACAAGACGCTGCGTACCGTCGACCTGACCCTGGCCGTGGGGGCCGATTACAGCGGCGTTCGGGCCCAGCCCGTGCCCGCCGCGCCCGGCGACACCGCCGCCGCTCCCGCCACCACCGCCACCTCCGCGCCGTCGGGCGTCCCCCAGCCCAAGGGCGCCCCCAGCCAGCCATCCTGCTGAGGGGCCGGGGCGAGCGGTCCAGCCGGTAGCGTGGGGCCGGTGAGAGTGCTCGTGACCGGGGGTGCCGGCTTCATCGGCTCCAACTTCGTGAGGTACTGGTCGTCGACACGCCCCGACGACGTGGTGGTCGTCTACGACGCCCTCACCTACGCCGGCAACCGGGAGAACCTCGCCGATCTGGCGTCGAGCGTGCGTCTGGTCGAGGGCGACATCGGTGACCTGGCCGCGGTCACCGCGGTGCTGGCCGACGAGTCGATCGACACGGTGGTCAACTTCGCTGCCGAGTCACACAACAGCCTGGCCGTCCTCGACCCCGGGCTGTTCTTTCGCACCAACGTGGTCGGCACCCAGACACTGCTCGAGGGCGCCCGCCGGGCCGGCATCGGCCGCTTCCACCACATCTCGACGTGCGAGGTCTACGGCGACCTTGACCTCGACACCGACGACGCCTTCACCGAGGAGTCGCCCTACCGCCCCCGCACGCCCTACAACGCCTCCAAGGCGGGCGCCGACCATGCCGTGCGGGCGTACCACGAGAGCTTCGACCTGCCCGTCACCATCACCAACTGCTGCAACAACTACGGGCCTTACCAGTTCCCCGAGAAGGTGATCCCCCTCTTCACCGTCAAGGCCCTCGACGACCACCTCCTCCCGATGTACGCCTCCACCAAGAACCGGCGGGAGTGGCTCCATGTGGACGACCACTGCCGGGCCATCGCCGCAGTGATCGACCGGGGCCGGGTGGGCGAGACCTACAACGTGGGCAGCGGCGTCGAACGGAGCATCGAGGAGATCGCCGACCTCGTCCTGGCCGCCCTGGGCAAGCCCGCCGACCTCAAGACCATCGTTCCCGACCGCCCTGGGCACGATCGCCGGTACCTGCTCGACTCGGCCAAGATCCGCACCGAGCTGGGCTGGGAGGCCGAGGTCGACTTCGACGCCGGTCTTGCCGCCACCGTGGCCTGGTACGCCGATCGCCGGGAGTGGTGGGAGCCCCTCCGCGACCGTGCGCCGGTGGTAGAGAGCGCCTGGTCGCCGGGCGCGGCCGACACCGCACCACCCGCGTAGTGCGGGTCCTGCTGACGGGAGCTGGTGGCCAACTGGGCCTCGAGCTGGTCGAGGCCTTCGCCGGCCACGAGGTGGTGGCCTGTGACCATGTCGCCCTCGACGTGGCCGACCGCGACCGGGTGCTGGCGACGATCACCGGCACGGGCCCCGACGTGGTGGTCCACGCCGCGGCATGGACCGACGTCGACGGGTGCGAGGCCGACGCCGACCGGGCGTGGAGGGTCAACGCCCTGGGCACGCGCCACGTGGTCCAGGCTGCCCGCCTGGTGGGGGCCCGGGTGTGTCACGTGTCGACCGACTACGTCTTCGACGGCGCCGCCCACCGCCCCTACACCGAGTGGGACCCGACGGGGCCGCTGTCGGTGTACGGCCGGTCGAAGCTCGGAGGCGAGCAGGAGCTCGGGCCCGATGACACCGTCGTGCGCACGTCGTGGTTGTGCGGGCAACGCGGGCGGAACTTCGTCCGCACCGTCGTCGAGCGGGCCGCCCGGGGCCTCGAGCTGAAGGTGGTCGACGACCAGCACGGGTGCCTGACGTTGGCCTCCGACCTGGCCGCCATGATCCGCCGCCTGGTGATCGAGCGCCGGCCCGGGCGCTATCACGTCACCAACCAGGGACCCACCACCTGGTTCGGCGTGGCCCGCCACGCGGTGGGCATCGCCGGCTTCGACCCCGACCTGGTGCGGCCTGTCGCCACCGCCGACCTCGACCCTCCCCGGGCCGCCCCCCGGCCCCCCTTCGCCGTTCTCGACAACGCCGCCCTGCGCCTCTGCGACATCCCCCTGTTGCCCGACCACCGCGACGCCCTGGAGCGTCTCGTCCCCCTCGTGATGCCGCCGCAAGCGGCGGTCCAGTGAGCGAGGTGACGAGCGAACCGACAAGCACAGTGTCCCGCTCAGCGGGACAGCCGCCGGAGGCGGCGGCCCGATGAATCGGATCGCTGTCATCGGCACGGGGTACGTGGGCCTCACCACCGGGGCCTGCTTCGCCCACCTCGGCCACCATGTCATCTGCGCCGACGTGGTTCCCGAGAAGGTCGAGCGCCTGAGCCGGGGCGACGTCCCCATCCTCGAAGCGGGACTGCCCGAGCTGGTCCGGGCCGGGATCGACGGCGGCCGCCTCTCGTTCGTCCTGGGCGCGGCGGTGGCTGCCGTCGAGTGCGAGTTCGCCTACCTGTGTGTGCCCACGCCCCAGTCCGACGACGGCTCCGCCGACCTGTCGTACCTGCAGGAGGCAGCCGCCGAGATCGGCCCCGTGCTGCCCGCCGAGGCCATCGTCGTCAACAAGTCGACGGTGCCGGTGGGCTCGACGCGGGCCGTCGAGGAGGTCCTCGGGCGCGACGACGTGGCCGTGGTGTCCAACCCGGAGTTCCTCCGGGAGGGCTCGGCCGTCAGTGACTTCCTCAACCCGGATCGCATCGTCATCGGCACCGACGACCAGGCCGCAGCCGGACGGGTGTCGTCGCTGTTCGCCTCGGTCAACGCCCCCATCATCGTCACCGACCCGGCCACCGCCGAGACGATCAAGTACGCCTGCAATGCCTTCCTGGCCACCAAGGTCAGCTTCGTCAACGCCATCGCCAACGTGTGCGAGGCGGTGGGGGCCGACGTGCGCGACGTGGTCCTGGGCATGGGCTACGACCGGCGCATCGGCTTCGAGTTCCTCCGGCCCGGCCCCGGCTGGGGCGGGAGTTGCTTCCCCAAGGACACCACCGCCCTGATCCGCATCGCCGACGACCACGGCTACGACTTCGGTCTGCTCCGCGGCGTGGGGCAGGTGAACGACGACCAGTTCGACCGGGTCGTGGCCAAGATCGTGCGCTTCGCCGGCGGCTCGGTGGCCGATCTGATGATCGGTGTCTGGGGCCTCACCTTCAAGGCGCGCACCGACGACCTGCGCAACTCGCCCGCCCTCGAGGTCATCGCCAGGCTGCGCTCGTCGGGCGCCCGGGTCCGGGCCTACGACCCGGCGGTGACGGCCGACACCGATCATCCCGGCCTGGACGGCATCGAGGTGGTGGCCGACCCCTACGGCGCCTGCGAGGGCGCCGCCGTGCTGGCCGTGCTCACCGAGTGGGACGAGTTCCGCCGCCTCGATTTCGCCAAGGTCGCCGCCGCCCTGACGGCGCCGAGGTTGATCGACGCCCGCAACCTGCTCGACCCTGCCGCCATGCGCCGCCAGGGCTTCGCCTACGAGGGTATCGGTCGGTGAGCGCCCGGCGGGTGATCGTCACCGGTGGGGCGGGGTTCCTGGGCTCGCACCTGTGCCGGTCGCTGCTGGCCGCCGGCGACGAGGTGGTGGCCATCGACAACCTGGTCACCGGGTCGATCGACAACGTGGCCGCCCTGTTCGGCGACCCCGCCTTCACCTTCCTCCACCACGACGTGTCCAACTTCGTGCACGTGAGCGGCCGCGTCGACGCCGTCTTGCACTTCGCCAGCCCCGCATCGCCGATCGACTTCGAGCGCATCCCCATCCAGATCCTCAAGGTGGGCAGCCGGGGCACCCAGAACGCCCTCGGCCTGGCCAAGGACAAAGGAGCCCGCTTCCTGCTGGCCTCGACCAGCGAGGTGTACGGCGACCCCTTGGTGCACCCCCAGCCCGAGACGTACTGGGGCAACGTCAACCCCATCGGGCCCAGGGGCGTGTACGACGAGGCCAAGCGCTTCGCCGAGGCCATGACCATGGCGTACCACCACCACCACGGCGTGGACGTGCGCATCGTGCGCATCTTCAACACCTACGGCATCCGCATGCGCCCCGACGACGGCAGGGCCGTCTCCAACTTCTTGGTGCAGGCGCTGGCCGGCAAGCCTCTCACCGTCTACGGCGACGGCAGCCAGACGCGCAGCTTCTGCTACGTCGACGACGAGGTCCGCGGCATCCTCGCCCTGCTCGACTCCGATCACCAGGGCCCGATGAACATCGGCAACCCCGACGAGTTCACCATCCGCCACTTGGCCGAGCAGGTGCTGGCTCTCACGGGTTCGTCATCGGAGCTCACCATGCTGCCCCTCCCGGTCGACGACCCCACCCAGCGTCGGCCCGACATCACCTTGGCCCGTGAGGTGTTGGGGTGGGAGCCGGAGATCAGCCTGGCCGAGGGCCTGGCCCGGACGGCCGACTGGTTCCGCGTGGATGAGCCCCGCCGTGGCTGAACACCGTCGTGGCTGAACCCGTCGTGGGTGACGCCGCCGAGTTCCGCACGCTCTCGGTGATCGTGCCCGTGTTCAACGAGCGCAACACCGTCGGTGAGGTCGTCCGCCGCATGCGGCGCGTCGAGCTGCCCCTGGAGATCGATATCGTCGTGGTCGACGACGGCTCGACCGACGGCACCGACAAGGTGCTGTCGGCCATCGAGGACTCCACCGTGTCGATGGTCCGCCACCAGGTCAACTCGGGGAAGGGGGCCGCCATCCGCACCGGCCTGGCCCAGGCCCGGGGTGACCTCATCCTGATCCAGGACGCCGACCTCGAGTACGACCCCCGTGACTGGCCCCGCCTGCTGGAGCCGATCCTGCGGGGCGAGGCCCGCATCGTCTACGGCAACCGCTTCGGCGGCGAAGGCGTGGACCAGTCGTTTCGCCTGTGGGTGGCAAACCGCTTCCTCTCCCTGGTCACCGATGTGCTGTACGACACGACCCTCACCGACATGCTCACCGGCTACAAGCTGTTCGATCGCAGCGTGCTCGACGGCGTGACCCTGACGGCCGACGACTTCGGGTTCGAGGCCGAGTTCACCGCCAAGGTGTTGCGTCAGGGGAACCGCATCTACGAGATCCCCGTCAGCTACGTCCCCCGCGGACCGGCCGAGGACCGCAAGTTCGCCTGGCGCGACGGCCTCAAGGTGCTCTGGGCCCTGGTCCGCTGCCGTTGGCCGCAGGCCGACGGCAGGCGGTCGCCGGGGTGACGCTCGGGGTCGGCGACGTCAGTGCTGTCGTCGTCAACTACAACACCCGCGCCTACCTGCTGCGCTGCGTCGCCAGCCTGCGGGCCGACGGTGTGCAGGAGATCGTGGTGGTCGACAACGACTCCGACGACGGCTCGCAGGCCGCCCTCGCTGCGGTCGACGACGCCACCTTCGTGCCCTCGGGCGCCAACCTGGGGTTCGGCTCCGCCGCCAACATCGGGGTGGCGGCCACCTCTGGCCGGCTGCTACTGATCATGAACCCCGACGCCGTCGTTCTGCCCGGCGCGGTGCCGGCCCTGGCCGCCGCCCTCGACGCCGACGGCGGCCTGGCCGTCGTGGGCCCACGGGTGGAGAACCCCGACGGCACCTGCTACCCGTCGGCCCGACGCTTCCCGGCTCTGGGTGTCGCCGTGGGCCACGCCTTCCTCGGCCTGGTCAGGCCCGACAACCGCTTTACCAGGCGCTACAAGATGCTCGACGTCGACCGTGACCGGGCCGCCGATGTGGACTGGGTGTCGGGGACGTGCATGCTCGCCCGCCGGCCGGCGTTCGAGGCCGTGGGTGGCTTCGACGAGGCCTACTTCATGTACGTGGAGGACGTCGACCTGTGCTGGCGCCTGCACCGGGCCGGGTGGCGGGTCGGATACGAGCCCAGGGCCCGGGTGGTCCACAAAGTGGGCGCTTCCAGCGACCTGGCGCCCTACCGCATGATCGCGGCCCACCACCGCTCGCTGCTGCGCTTCGCCGCCCGCACGTCCACCGGGCCACGCCGCTTGCTCCTCCCCGCGGTTGCCGTGGGCCTGGCCGTGCGCACGGTGCTGGCCTGGGCCCAGCGGGCCCAGCGAGGCCTGCCCCACGCCGTGGAAGTCGCGAGCCGGGCCCGAGCGGCCCCCTGAGCGGGGGAACCGGCCCAAGGGTGGGAGTTCGGTGCGGTAGGTTCGACGTCAATGGGAAAGGCTTCGTCAAGCAAGAAGGTGGCTCGCGCCGCCCGTACCGGCGGGGGCCGGACGACCAAGGGATCGTCGACCTCGTGGTTCTGGCCGGTGTTCATCGGCATCGTCGTCGTCCTCGGCACGGCGGGCATCGTGTACTCCAAGGACCAGCGCCAGCCCGACAACAGCCACCCCCGGGTGGGCGGCGCCGGTGTGGCCCAGGACCACTGGCACGCCGCCATCGGCTTCGACATCTGCGGCACCTTCGCCCCCAACATCACCGACGAGACCGACCCGTCGGGCATCCACACCCACGGTGACGGCATCGTCCACATCCACCCCGCCAGCGTGGTGTCGGCCGGCCGGCGGGCCACCCTCGGGGTCTTCTTCGACGCGGTGAAAGCCAAGGTGTCGTCGTCGCAGATCCGTCTGCCCGGCCAGGCCGGCAAGGCCAACGGCGACAAGTGCGGCGACAAGGCCGGCGAGGTGCAGGTCAGGACCTGGCCCAACCGCAGTCCCGACACCCCCGGCGTCCCCTACAAGGGGAACCCGGCCGATCTCCGCCCCAAAAACGGTGAGCTGATCACCATCGCCTTCCTGCCCAAGGGCACCAAGAACGACGACATCCCCCGCCCGCCCTCGGCTTCGCAACTCGACAAGCTCAACGATGTCGGGCCCACCGCCACCTCCACGACCGTCCCCGGCACCGACACCACCGGGTCGACGGTCCCCGGTGCGGCGCCGCCGGATTCCAGCCAACCCACCGATTCCAGCCAGCCGCCCGGGTCGACCCCGGACACCACCGCGCCGCCGGCCGCTCCCGCAGGGACCCCGAGCCCCAGCGTGCCGTGAAGGCCGTCGTCCTGGTCGGCGGTGAGGGCACTCGCCTTCGCCCCCTGACCATCGCCGTGCCCAAGCAGATGTTGCCGGTGGCCGAGGTGCCCATGATCGAGCGTGTGCTGGCGCACCTGGCCATTCATGGCATCACCGAGGCGGTGTTGTCGCTCGGCTACCGCCACGACGCCTTTCTGGCCGCCCTCCCGAGCGCCCGGTCCATCGGCCTCGAGGTCGTGCCCGCCATCGAGCCCGAGCCGCGGGGCACCGCCGGGGCGGTGCGCTTCGCCGCCGACGCCGTCGGCATCGACGAGACCTTCCTCGTGCTCAACGGCGACGTGCTCACCGACCTCGACCTCGGGGCCCTCATGTCCTTCCACGCCGACCACCGCGCCGAAGGCACGTTGGCCCTGAGCTCGGTCGCCGACCCGTCGTCGTTCGGGCTGGTCGCGGTGGAGGAGGGGCGGGTGACCGCCTTCACCGAGAAGCCGCCGGCGGGCTCGTCGGGACCGGGACTGATCAACATGGGCGCCTACGTGCTGGAGCCGTCGGTGCTCGACCGCATCCCCCAAGGCAGGGCCGTCTCCATCGAGCGCGAGGTCTTCCCCCCCATGGTGGCCGACGGTCGCCTCTTCGCCATGGTCTCGCCCGCCTACTGGGCCGACACCGGCACGCCCGCCCGGTTCCTCGCCGTCCAGCGCGACCTGGTGGCGGGGCGCCGCCCGGCTCCCCCCGCTCCTGGCGCCGTCGATCGCGGTGACGGCGTGTGGATCATGGGTACGGCCGTGGTCGACGGTGACGTGCGGCCCCCCTCCCTCGTGGGCACGGCCGCCTACGTGCAGGTCGGCGCCACTGTCGAGGCCTCGGTGGTGGGCGCCGGCGCCCGCGTCCACGAGGGCGCCGTGGTGCGTGACTCGGTGCTGCTCCCAGGGGCGGTCGTGCGGGCCGACGCCGTGGTCGACGGCTGCCTGGTCGGCGACCAGGCCGTCATCGGGGAGAAGGCATGGCTGTCCGACATGGCCGTCGTGGGCCCCGGTGTCGAGGTGGAGGCGGGGGCCCGGCTGGAGGGCACCCGCATCCCCACCCCCACCTGATGCACACCCTCGTCACCGGGGGTGCCGGCTTCATCGGCTCCACCCTCGTCGACCGGCTGTTGGCCGAGGGCCACTCCGTCGACGTCGTCGACGACCTCTCCACCGGGTCGCTGTCCAACCTGGCCGCGTCGCGGGCCAATGCCGGCTACCAGCTGACGTTCCACCGCATCGACGTACGGTCGGGCGGCGTGGTCGAGCTGATCGCCCACCGCCGCCCCGAGGTGATCTTCCACCTGGCCGCCCAGGCCGACGTGCGGGTGTCGGTGGAGCGCCCGGCCTTCGACGCCGAGGTCAACGTGATCGGCACCATCAACATCGCCGAAGGAGCGCGGGCGGCGGGGAGCCGCAAGGTGGTGCTGGCGGCCAGTGGCGGCACCCTGTACGGCGAGCCCAAGGAGCTCCCCGTGCGGGAGACGGCGCCCCAGTGCCCGATGTCGCCCTACGGCGTGTCCAAGAAGGCGGCGGGCGACTACCTGGTCGCCTACCGCCAGCTGCACGGGCTGGAGTTCACCGCCCTGGCCCTGGCCAACGTGTACGGGCCCCGTCAGGATCCCCACGGAGAGGCGGGCGTGGTCGCCATCTTCGCCGGCCTGCTGCTGGGCGGGAAGCAGTGCACGATCTTCGGCGACGGATCCCAGACGCGCGACTTCGTCTTCGTCGACGACGTGGTCGATGCCTTCGCCCGGGCGGCCTGGCGCGGCGACGGCCTGCTCATCAACGTAGGCACCGGCACCGAGACCTCGGTGACCACCCTGCACTCGGTGATGGCCGAGCTGGCCGGGGTGGCCACACCGGCCGCCCATGCCCCCGCCCGTCCCGGCGAGCTGGCGCGTTCCGCCCTGGATCCCGGCCGCGCCGCCGTGCAGCTCGGCTGGCGGCCGTGGACCACGCTCGACATCGGCACCGGAGCCGTCCTGCGGTGGTCCAGGAGCCAGTCGCTGTCGGCCTGACGGCCGGGGCGTAGTCTTTGCCGTCCCTGACATGGAGGTGGACGTTGCGCGCACCGGGCTCAGGAACGAGCCACCGCGATCGGTCGGTGACCACTGCGGTGGTTGCCATTGCCGTGGCGCTGCTCGTGTCCTGCTCAGGGAAGAGCTCGTCCCAGCCGCGACGGCCGCTCGATACCAGCGTCGCCCCGGGATCGTCGCTCGTGAGCGACGACGCCGAAGGCTTCGCCGTCAGCTTCCCGCCCACGTGGGTGAAGCTGCCCACCGACATCGCCAGCTTCGACGCCGCCGCCGACTCGGTCAAGGCGTCGGCGCCCCCATCGGCGGCGTCGGCGGTGGCGACGGGCCTGGTGCAGCTCAAGTCGGTGGTGCGCGAGGGCGCCGCCCTGGCCGCCATCGACCCCACCACCGGCGCCACCGCCAACCTGGTGACGCTCGGCGCCCAGGGCCAGAAGCCCTCGCAGGTGGCCGTCGGTGCGGCCAATCAGCTCATCGGCAACGGCGCCACCGACGTGACCCGGGAGAACGTCACCGTCGACGGGGTGACGGCGGTGCGCCAGCGGTTCAAGACCCCGTTCCCGGGCGATGCCGGTCCCGTGAGCCTGAGCGAGAGCCAGCTCTACGCGGTGCGGCGTGGCCAGGTGTTCATCCTCACCCTCGCCGGCGAGAGCCCCGACCTCGACGCCATCGGCGGAAGCCTGAAACTGGCCTAGTTCGACACGGCGGGCGGGGTGGATGTCGCTAACGGAACAGGTCTTCGCCATGGGGGCGCACGATCTCGGCGCCCACCGAGCCCTCGCGGAACCAGGAGGCGTCGATGCCCCGGACGACGGCGACGGGCACTCCGTCGGCCTTGCCCATTACCAGCTCGGCCGCCGCCGCCACCTCGTCGGCCACGGCCACCTCGGTGACCGACAGCTGCCGGCCGGCGGTGTCGGTGGTGCCCCGCAGGTCGACGACGGCGGCCACGCCGGCGCAGCCGATGGCCACGTCGGTGACGCCACGCCGCCACGGTCGCCCGAAGGTGTCGGACACCACCACCGCGACCCGGACACCGGCCCGAGCCCGCAGGCCGTCGCGGATACGCCGGGCCGATCGGTCGGCGTCGACCGGGAGCAGCGCGGCCCAACCGCGCTCCACATTCGACTCGTCCACGCCGGCGCTGGCGCACACGAACCCATGGGGGGTCTCGGTGATCAGCGCGTCTCCCCGCCGGCGCAGCACCCGGACCGACTCCTGCTCGATGAGGCGCAGCCGGGCCCCGGCGTCACTCGGGTCGAGCTCGACCAGTCGGCCCTCGGCCTTGGAGACGATCTTCTGGGTCACCACCACCACGTCGCCGTCGACCAGGGTGACACAGGCCGCCACCAGCTCGGCCAGCACGTCGCCGGGCCTGACCTCGGGCATGCCGGCGACGGGCAACACGCTGACCCCCTCTGGTGAGCGCCGGTTCTCGTGACCGGTCATCTCACACCGCCAGGACGAGGCGGGCCAGCTCGGCGGCCTCGGCGGGGTCGTGCATGACCGTGGGGGCGACGACGCAGTCCATCCCTTCCTGCTCCACCGCCGGAGCCAGGGCGGCGTCGGCCTCGTCGATCACCAGCGTGGCCGCCCACGGCGCCCACAGCCGGGCCACGCCCACGACCGAGGCCTCCAGGCCCAGCTCGGACATCAACCGGTCGGCGGGGCCCTTGAGGGCGGCCCCGGCGACGATCGGCGAGATGGCCACCGCGTCCTCACGGCGGGCCGCCACTGCCTCCTCCACGCCGGGGACGGCGAGGATCGGGGCGATCGACACCACCGGGTTGGACGGGGCGATGACGACCCGATCGGCCGCCTCCAGGGCTTCGAGCACCCCAGCGGCGGGGAGGGAGGCGTCGGCCCCCGCGAAGCGCACCGACCGCACGGGCACCGAGTGGCGGCGGGCCACGAAGTACTCCTGGAAGCCGATCTCGCCTTCGCCGGCCACCGTCACGCGGGTCTCCACCCGGTCGTCGGTCATGGGCACGAGCCGGCAGCCCAGCCCCCACGCCCGGGTGATCTCGGTGGTGACCTCCGACAGGCGCGCCCCCTCGCGGAGGCGCTGAGTGCGGTAGAGGTGGGTGGCGAGGTCGAGGTCTCCCAGGCGGAACCAGGTGCTGCCCGCCGTCGAGGCCTCCGGTGCGCTCAGCCGCAGTCGTTCGAGGGCCCCCATGACCGTCCACGACTCACCGGCCACGCCCCACCCCTGGGCGACGTCCACCGCGCCGGCCAGTGCGTAGGTGACGGTGTCAAGGTCCGGGCTGACCCTCAGGCCGTGCAGGACCACGTCGTCGCCGGTGTTGACGACGGCGACGACCGACTGCGGGTCCACCACCTTCACCAGGCCCTGGAGGAAGCGGGATGCCCCGACGCCGCCGGCCAGGGTGACGATCACCCGCGGAGGAACTGCGTTGGGGAGACCACCTCGGACCAGCCTACCGACGAGCGCAGCGTCGCTGCGCCCCACGACTCGCGCCGCGTGATCAGGGGTCGACACGTCGGCGGTTGCTTGGCAGACTGTGCGCCGTCCACTTCCCCGGTGTGCGGCCCACTGATAGGCGCGCTCTCATGACCCCCATCTCGTTGCGCACGCTGCGACTGCTGCTGACCCGGTTGCTGCCGGTGACGGTGGTCGCCAGCTTGTTCACCACCGGCCTGGTCCCGGCTGCGGTGAGCACCACGGCCAAGGCCACGGTCTCCGACAAGGTGCAGACCCTCACCGAAGGGGTCGCCGCACCGGGGTTCTCCCGCCTGGCCGAGACCGGCCAGCCCACCCAACTGGTGGCCTTCGAGTGGAAGGGCCGCCACGAGGGCGCCGTCGAGGTGCGGGCCCGTGCCGAGGGCGGCGCCTGGTCGGTGTGGCGCCGGGTGGAGGGTGACCCCAACGAGGGCCCCGACGCCGACTCACCCGAGCACCACGACCAGACGACGGCCGGGCCCATCTGGGTCGGCAAGGACGTCCGCCAGGTCGAGACGCGGGTGGTCGAAGGCTCGCTGCCGGCCGTCAAGCTCCACGCACTGCGATCCGAGGCGGCCTCCACCGCCGGGGGGACGACGCGGGCAGGCGCGACTCCGGCCCAGCCCGGCATCGTCAGTCGCGCTGAGTGGGGCGCCGACGAGTCGTACCGCTCGTTGAACACGGGCTACGGCTGCGCCTCGGCGGCCTATGCCTCGGGCGTGAAGATGGCCATCGTCCACCACACCGCCAGCCCCGACGACTACACGCCGGCTGACTCGGCGCCGTACATGCGGGCCATCTACTACTTCCACACCCACACCAACCACTGGTGCGACATCGGTTACAACTTCGTCGTCGACCGGTTCGGCACGGTGTTCGAAGGACGCTACGGCGGGGTCACCCAGGCTGTAATCGGCGCCCACGCTCTCGGGTTCAACACCGGGACGACGGGGGTGGCCCTGCTGGGCACGTTCGACGACACCGCCGTCCCCTCGGCCATGTACAACGGCCTGCGCGCCCTGCTGGCGTGGAAGCTGTCCATCCACGGCGTCAACCCCGCCGCCACCATCGTGTTCAACGGCAAGACCTTGTCCACCATCAGCGGCCACCGCGACGTCAACAGCACCGAGTGCCCCGGTGCCATGCCCTACGGGTTGCTCCCGCAGTTGCGCGGCGAGCTGGCCGGCCTGGTGACCAGCCCCGGCCCCAGCGTGGCGACGCCCGTCCCGGTGCCCACGCCCGGGCCCGTCGCCACGCCCGGTCCCTTCTACGCCATGGAGTCTGCCTCGAGTGGACAGTTCATGGACGTCTTCGGGGCTTCGCGCTCGGCCGGTGCGTGGGTCATCCAATGGCCCAACAACGGTGACCCGAACCAACGCTGGCAGTTCGACGACCTGGGCGACGGCACCGTCCGGATCGTGTCGGCCAACAGCGGCCTGGTGCTCGACGTGGGTGGGGCGTCGACGGCGCCGGGCGCCCAGGTGATCCAGTGGGGCTGGGATGGGGGTCTCAACCAGAAGTGGCGGGTGATCGTGCTGGGCGATGCCGGGTCGAACCCCCAGCTCACCGTCGTCCAGTCGATGAGCACCGGGATGGTCGTCGACCTGGCGGGGGCGTCGATGACGCCCGGGACCCGGCTGATCCAGTGGCCGTGGGCCGGTGCGGCCAACCAGTTCTGGTGGCGCTACCGGGGCTGATCGGTCGCCCGGAGCCGGCCGTTCACTCGTCGGCACCCAGGTCGCGCAGCACACGCGCCCGGTTCTGGCGGAGGAAGCCGACATCGGGGTGATCGGGCCCGAGGGCCACCTCGTCGATGGCCAGGGCCCGCTCGAAGCACTGCCTGGCCCCGGACGCGTCTCCCAGATCGCTGAGCACGCTGCCCAGGTCGGTGAGCACATCGGCGACAGTCGGGTGGGCGGGACCGGCGGCCTGCTCGGCGATGGCCAGGGCCCGCTCCAGGTACGCCCGGGCGCCCTCGGGGTCCCCGACGTCGTGGACGACGGTGGCCAGGTTGGTCAGATGGGCCCTCACCTCCGCGTGGTCGGGCCCGAAGGCCGATTCGACGATGGCCAGGGCCCGTTCCAGGTCGACGCGGGCCTCGTCCAATTCGCCGGCGTCGGCGCGCACCAGGGCCAGGTTGGCCAGGTCGCGGGCCACCGAGGGGTCACCGGCGCCGTAGGCGGTCTGGTCGATGGCCCGGGCCCGGTCGAAGCACCGGTAGGCCTCGGCGGCCTCGCCCTGGCGCCACAGGACGAGGCCCAGGTTGGTGAGGTCGCCGGCCACCGCCGGGTGGTCGGGTCCGTACGCCGGCTCGTCGATGGCCAGGGCCCGCTCGAACCAACTGCGGGCCGTGGCCAGGTCACCCAGGTCGCCGAGCACGCTGCCCAGGTTGCCGGCGAGGGTGGCCACCGCAGGGTGGTCGCCACCGTGGGCGCCCACCGCGATGTCGAGGGCCCGGCCCAGGCAGACCCGGGCCCCGTCCAGGTCGCCCTGGTCGTGCAGCACGAGGCCCAGGTTGCCCAGGTGGATGGCGGCCTCGGGGTCGTCGGGGCCGTAGGCGATCTCGACGATGGCCAGGGAGCGCTCGAGCAACCGGCGAGCCTCGTCGAGGTCTCCCCGCCCATGGAGGTGGATCCCGACCCGGGCGAGGAGCCGGCTGGTGGCCTGCGGCTCGAGGTCGGCCACGCCGTCGTGGGCGGTGGCGGCCAGGGCGTGGGGAAGGAGATGACGGCCCCGACCTCGACTGGCGGGGTCGTCGCCGTCGGCCGGGAAGGACCGGTCGACGAGGCGGACCACGCCGGCGGCCCACGGCCCGAGTCGCCCGCCCGGCGGGGGCGAGACGAGCCCGGCGGCGCCGGCCAGGCGGTCGCGCACCACCGCCTGCACATCTCGATCGACGGCGATGCCTCCCCGCCAGGTGCTGCGGGCCAGCCCCAGCCCGCACAGGGCGGCCAGGGCGTCGCGCTGGGCCAGGGGCCCGGACGGTAGTGGTTCGGGCAACTCGTCGGCGTCGCTGAGAAGGGCGATCGGGACGGTCTCGGGGGCGAGGAGCGAGCAGGCCCGCAGCAGTGTGGCGGCAGGGGGGGACAGCTGCTCGACCCGTTCCACGGCCAGCCCGCAGCTGACGGCGATCGACCGGGGGTAGGCACGGGGCGGGTCGTCGGGGCTGACGAGCGCCGACCGCTCCCGGAACACCTCGACATAGCCGGTGACGTCGAGGCCGGGGGTGGCGACCACGTAGGCCGCCGCCTTCTCCAGGGCCAGAGGGAGGCAGCCCAGGCACGTGGCCAGGGCCCGGGCCGGAGCCCGGTCGCTCTCGCCGGTGACGCTGAGCAGGTAGTCGACGGCCTCGTCCTCGGCCAGCACGTCGACGGCGACGACGTCGGCGATGTCCCCCCAGTCGTCAGCCCGTGACGTGACCAGCATGTGGCCACCCCCACCGAAGCGCAGGGCAGTGCCCACGCTGGCGGCGTCGGGGGCGTTGTCGACCACCACCATCCACCGGTCGTGGTCGTCGAGCCAGGCCCGTGCTTTTCTGGTGGCCGCGGCCACGTCGGCCCCGGCCGCCGTCAGCCCCAGTGCCTGGCCCAGATCGGCGAGATCGACCGTCAGCGTGGCCGGCCGTTCAGCGCGGACCCACCACACCACGTCGAAGTCGTCCCGATTGGCGTAGGCGAGCTCGACGGCCAACTGGGTCTTGCCCACGCCGCCGGGCCCCGTCAGTGCCCTGGGCGTCGACGTCGGTGTGGCACCCACGGCGGTGAGCAGCGAGTCGAGCTGGGGCCGACGGCCCACGAAATGGGTGAGGCGATCGTGAGGGACGTTCCATACCGGTGTCCGCTCGCCGGCGACCCGACCGTGCAGACCCACGTCGACACTCCTCCCGCACCGCGCGATCCGCGGTGCTCTAGGTGTCGCGAGTCTAGAGCCAGTGAGTTCTTAGCGCGCGGTCGACCCGTCGTGGTCGGCACGCGCTGCCGGGTGGGCTCGCCACGCCCCCCCCAGGTCGACGATCCCCCGGATCGAGCCATGGGGGGTGCCGGCGTCGATGACGAAACGGAACGAGCGGTCGTGGGAATCGAGGACCTGGCCCGTGTCGGGATTGACGATGCTGGCACTGACGTCATAGGTGCCGGGCAGGAGCGGGAGCGAGTCGATTTCGAGGTCGAGGTGGCCCGGCCCTTCGCCGGCGGAGCCGAAGGTGGCCGCCGTCACCTCCACGCCGCCGTCGGTGTGCACGGCCATGCCGAACACGGGGTGGCCGACGGCGCCGTCGAGGCGGTAGTGGAAGCGGAAGGTCACGCCGTCGCCGGTGAGGGCCTCCCGGACCGGGAGGTGCTCGTGGTCGAGCAGCTCGATCTGGGTGATGGCGTTGCCCCCGGTGCCCGGCCGGGCCGCCGCGCCGGGGTCGGCCCCGCCTCCGACCACGTGCAGGTAGTGGTCGATCACGTCGTCGACGGGACCGACCATCTGCAACGTCCCGCCGTCGAGCCAGGCGGCGATGTCGCACAGGTTGCGGATGGACTCGAGGGCGTGGGAGACGAGCACCACGGTGCTGCCCCTGGCCCGGAGCTCGGCGAACTTCTCCCGGCACCGCCGCTGGAAGGCCTCGTCCCCCACCGCCAGGACCTCGTCGACGAGCAGCACATCGGGGTTGACGTTGATGGCCACCGAGAACCCGAGGCGCAGGTACATGCCCGACGAGTAGTTCTTGACCGGTGAGTCGATGAAGCGCTCGAGGCCGGCGAACTCGACGATGCCGTCGAACTTGCGGTCGAGCTCGGTTTTGGTCAGCCCCAGGATGGACCCGTTGAGGTAGACGTTCTCGCGCCCGGACAGCTCGTGATGGAACCCCGCGCCCAGCTCGAGCAGGGCGGAGACCTTGCCGTCGGTGACGATGCTGCCGGTGTCGGGACGCAGGATCCTGGCCATGCACTTCAACAGGGTGCTCTTGCCCGAGCCGTTCTCGCCGATGAGGCCCATGGCCGTCCCCCGGGGCACCTCCAACGACACGTCCCGAAGGGCCCAGAACTCCTCGAAGGTTCCTCGCCGGCGCTGGAGCAATGTGGACTTGAGCGACTGGTTGCGCTCCTTGTAGAGCCGGAACCGCTTGGACACCTGGTCCACGGTGATGACGCTTCCCGGCGGGGTCACTCCTGTGGTCGGAAGCGCTCGTCGGCCTCGTCGCCGGCCGACAGCCAGACGTTGCGCGCCTTGCCCGTGACCTTGCGGGCCAGGTGCACGGCGGTCTCGGCCCGCCCCGAGCGCCGCCCCCGCAGCCGGGGTGTGATCATCCAGGCGAAGGTGGCTTCCACCTCGACCCGGTAGGCCGACGCCGCCAGCTCCGGTGGGCAGCGGTAGACGACCTCGGGCGCCGCTCGGGACGCCAGCACCACGTTGTCGGCGAGCAGGGTGCCGTTGCGGAACGTCAGCGTCGAGAACTGCTGGGCCGACTCGAAGCGCACCTCGTGGCGCGCTGACGAGCCCCGCATGGAGAACGACAGGCTGAGGCGGTCGAGGCGCAGCACGCCGGGTTCGTCGGACACGCGGATCATCACCCCGCGCAACGGCTGGGCGGCGACGTCGGCCAGCACGTAGCACAGACCGTTGGTGTTGGGCCCGGCCGCCACGCTCTGGGCTTCGCTGAAGTTGCCCCCGGTGTCGACGAACACGCCCACCGTGCACTGCTGGCCGGCTTCGAAGGCTTCGGGCGGGAGGGTGCCGTCGAGCACGGCACCGGCGCCGAGCCCCAGCCTGGGGTTGTGCATGGCCGCCGCCCCGAAGGGCCAGTACACCTTGGTCATGGGCAGGCCGAGCAACTGGCGGGGGTTCAGGTACTGCAGGGTGGACACGAAGTCGTCATTGACGACGCTGTCGGAGCTGTGCGAGCCGAAGTTCTGGTCGTGCAACCACGCCGAGAAGAGGGCGACCTCCTCGGTGGTGGGGGCGACGATGAACCGGCTGGTGGCCGCCAGCAACTGGGGTACGGCCCCGGCGTCGAGACCTCGGGCCTCGGGCGGCAGCACCTGGTAGTACCGGCCCCACTCCCGCTGGAAGGCCAGGATCCCTCGCTGCACGGCGGCGCGCTGGAGGACCTGGACGCCGCTCTGGGGCGTGTCGCGCAGGATGGGCTCCCCGCTGTCGCTGAAGTCGACCAAGGTGCCCTCGTCGTGCATGCAGATCTGCTCGAGTATCTCCGGGCTCCGGGTGATCCACGCTGCCTGGTCGGGGACGCCGGCGCTGGCGAGGAACCCCTCCGACCGCACGCCGTCGAGGGTCCGCCCGAGGGCGCCCTCGTTGGTGAGCAGGTAGAGCCCCAGCGTGTCGATGCCGGCGCCGGCATTGGCCAGGGCGGCGTCGAGGTTCACCTGGATGGTGCAACCCCAACCCAGGTCGACGACCACGGCCTTGCCGTTGACCGGCTTCACCGTGCGCAGGAAGTAGTCGACCAGGCGGCCGCGGACCTCGGCGGCGTTGGCGACGATGGCCGCTCGCACGTGGGGTTGCTCGGTGAGCCGGCGCAGGACCCGGTCGGCCAGTTGGGGGTCGTCGAGGCGCGTGTCGGCGTCGGCGCCCAACTCGGGGAGTTGCCCGAGGCTGACGCCGAGGGTGTCGCACAGGTCTGACAGGGTGGGCGACACCTGGCGGTCGAGGAACGTGCGCAGCTCGTCGAGATCAGCCTCGAAGACGGCGGCGCGCGAGCTCACGTGACGCGAGAGCCAGAGCATCTCGCCCCGGACGGGGCTGCGCAGGTAGCCGCGGGCCCCGTTGATCAGGCGGGACAGAAACTCGCCCTCGCGCATCATGCAGTAGACGGTGCCCACGTTCTCGTCCCGCGCCCGGCGGTGCACCCACTCGGCGAACCCGGTGAACACCGGGCCCAGCACCGTCGCCCCGAAGCGCCAGTAGGCGTCGGTGGCCGCCGGTAGGCCGTGGCCTTCGACCTGGCTCACCGCCTTGGCCCGCAGGGCGGTGAGGCCGAAGTCGCCCCTGACCGGGTCGAGGGTGGGTTTGGTCCGCTGGCGATCGCCCTGGCGCACCAGGCGCTCACCTTCGAGCACCGTGGGCAACGACCCCGGGCGCTTGTCGAACAGCACGCTGCGTATGCCCTCCCGCTGGGCCCGCTCGCCGTCGGCCTCGGCGTTGTCGCCGATGTGCAGGACCCGCTCGGGTGCGACATCGAGGGCCTCGAGGACGATGGGGAACAGCCCTGACCCCTTACCCTCGCGGTGCTGGCTCGACGTGAAGATCTCGTCGATCTTCAGCTCGTCCAGGGGATGTCGGTCGAGGATGTGGCGGAGCTCGGCAGCCGAGAAGTAGGTGTCGGACACGGCAATGATGCGCATGCCCAGCTTGGTCTGGGCCACCTGGGCCAGGCGGAGCACCTCGAGGTCGGGGAAGGTGATGGTCTTCTCGAAGTCCACCTCGAAGGCGGCGATGTCGAGCACCGGCACGGTGAACAGATGGGACGGCAGTTCCCGGTAGATGCCTTCCAGGGTCACCTCGGGCACGCGGCCGGTGCGGGCCACTCTGTGCCGGGCCCGACCTTCGGCCCGCTCCCGAAGCCGGGCGAAGAGCTCGGGGCCGATCCCGTCACGTAGACGGCCGTCATCGGCCAGCCGGCGACCGAGAAGCACGAAGGCGTCGACGGGCTCGGGAGTGATGCGCCAGATGAGCGTGTCGAAGATGTCGAGGGACAGCACCGAGAAGGACCCCTGCTCCAACAGATGCTGGGCATCGATCAAGCGGGCGTCGTTGCCGTCCTTTAGTTCGTCAGCTGCCACTCGATGCGCGTCTCCAGGTCGGCCAGGGTCAAGGTTACCCAGGGGTCGAGCAGGTGGCGGGGCACGGCGGAGGGATGGCAGAATCAGCTCCGAGACGGTCCTCCTGTGCGCCGTCGTTGCCTTGGTCATGTCCCCTTCCCCTCAGCCCGTCGACGGCGACCGTCCCGACAGCTCTCCGGCCCCGGCGAGCACGCGCCGGGGGTTGCTGATCTACTCACTGGCCGAGTTCCGCGAGCTCATCCTGGGCTGCCTGGAGCTGATCGACGCTCGGTTCATCACCGAGATCGGCGGCGAGGACGGCACCTTCACCCGGGAGCTGCTGGTGTGGGCCACGGCGCGCGACGGCCGGGTGTCGTGCATCGACCCCGCGCCGTCGCCGGCCATGGTCGCCCTCGTCGACGGCTCGCCGGCCGCCGAGATGCACCGCCGCCCGAGCCTCGAGGTGCTGCCCGGCATGTCCCGCAGCGACGCCTACCTGATCGACGGCGACCACAACTACTACACGCTCATCCACGAGCTGGAGGCCATCGAAGCCATCTCCGGCGACGAGTTCCCGCTCCTGTTCGTCCACGACGTGGGCTGGCCGTCCGGGCGGCGCGACATGTACTACGCCCCCGAGTCCCTGCCTGAGGGCGGCCGCCACCCCTATGACTACGGCCAGGGTGTCACCGTGGGCAGTGACGCCCTGGTCGACGGCGGCTTCTCCGGTGAGGGCGAGTTCGCCTGGGCCCTCCACGAGGGAGGGCCGGCCAACGGGGTGCTGACCGCGGTGGAGGACTTCCTGGGCGACCGTGCCCACCTGGAGCTGGCCGTGGTCCCGTGCCTGTTCGGTCTGGGAGTGGTCTACCCGCGGTCGGCGCCGTGGGCCGAACAGGTCGGCGAGCTCGTCGATCACTACGCCGGCAACCCGTTGCTGGCTCGCATGGAGCAGAACCGCCTCGACCTCTACCTGCACGTGCTGAAGCTGCAGCACGTCATGGACGAGATGGGGCTGACGATGCGCGACCTCGGGGTGGAGAACCGGGCGTTGTGGACCCGCGTGCACGAGCTGGAGGCTCAGCTCCGGGAGGTCACGGCCCACTCCCAGGAGCTGGCCGCCGAGGTGGCCACGACCGTGTCCGCCCGTTCGTTCGTCGTCGCCGAACGCCTCTCGCGCCTGCACGCTCGCGGCGGCGGCCCCGGTGTGTCCGGCGCCCGGCTGCAGGCACTGGCCGAGGCCGCCCGCACGGGCCCCACCGGGTGAGGGGCCGGCGCCCGCCGCGACTGCGAGCCGGCGTCGCCTCGGTGGTGGTGGTCAACTACCGGGGCGCGTCCGACACCATCGACTGCCTGCGGGGCTTCGACGACCTCGACTGGCCCGCCGATCGCCTCGAGCTCATCGTCGTCGACAACGCGTCGGGCGACGGAAGCGCCGGCCGGATCCGCCAGGCGTGCCCGACGGCCGTCGTCATCGAGTCGCCCGAGAACACGGGCTTCGCCGGCGGGTGCAACCTGGGCGTGGAACAGGCGGCGGGGGAGTACGTCGGCCTCATCAACAACGACGCCCGGCCCGACGCCCGGTGGGTCGGCGCCGCCGTCGAGGCCTTCGAGACCCAGCCCATGGTGGCGTCGGTCGCCAGCAAGGTCCTCGATTGGGAAGGGGCGACCATCGACTACGTCGGCGGTTCGCTGGCGTGGTTCGGGATGGGCTACAAGCGCCAGGTCGGCCAATCCGACAGCGGCCTGTACGACGTGGCCACCGACGTCCTGTTCGCCACCGGGGCGGCCATGTTCGTGCGCACCGCGGCGTGGCGCCAGGTCGGTGGGTTCGACGAGCGGTACTTCATGTTCTACGAAGACGTCGACCTGGGGTGGCGGCTCAACCTCGCCGGTCACCGGGTGCGCTTCGTTCCGGGGTCGGTCGCCTATCACCGCCACCACGCGTCCATGGCGCGCTACGGCAGCTGGCGCGAGCACTTCCTGCTGGAGCGCAATGCCCTGTTCACCCTCTTCAAGAACTACGACGACGAGCGACTGGGCCGCGTCCTGCCCGGGGCCCTGGCCCTGGCCGTTCGCCGGGGCCTGGCCCGGGGCGGCGCCGATCACCACGCCCTCGACCTGGCCCGGGGGGCGGAGGTCGACGAGGTCGAGCGCACCGACGTGTCGCGCCAGACACTCGCCCCCGTCTTCGCCGTCGGCGACTTCGTCGACCACCTGCCGGGTCTCCGAGCCGACCGCCTCCGCATCCAGGCCGCCCGCCGGCGCAGCGACGCCGAGTTGCTCCCGCTGTTCGGCGACGCCATGGAGCCGGCCTTCGACGACGAGGGTTTCCTCTCCGGGTACCGCGACATCGTCGACACCTTCGGCATCACCGATGCCTTCGGCTCGCGGCGACGCATCGTCGTGGCTACCGAGGAGCCCCTCACCGCCGCCATGGGCGGCACCGCCATCCGGGCCTGGGCCATCGCCGAGGCGCTGTCGGTCGAGCACGAGGTGGAGCTGGTCACCTTGCGGGAGTGCACTGCCACCCACCCCCGCTTCGGGTGCCGGTCGGTCGACGACGACGAGCTGCGGTCACTGGAGCGGTGGTGCGACGTCATGGTGGTGGGCGGCGTGCTGGCGTGGGTGCGGCCCTGGATCGCCCGGACGGCGAAGGTCCTCGTCGTCGACGTCTACAACGCCTTCCACCTCGAACAGCTCGAGCAGGCAGCCGTCTCCACCCGGGTGGCGGTGGTCGACGAGTGCACCTCGGCGCTCAACGCCCAGTTGGGCCGGGGAGACCTGTTCCTGTGCGCGTCGGCCAAGCAGCGCCTCTTCTGGCTCGGCCACCTGGCCGCCATCGGCCGGGTCAACCCGGTGAGCTACGACGACGACCCCACCCTCGAGTCACTCATCGCCGTCGCCCCCTTCGGGCTCCCCGACGCGCCGCCGGCGCCCACGGGCTCGGCCATGCGCGGCGTGGTCCCCGGGATCGGGCCCGACGACCGGATTCTCCTGTGGGGTGGTGGCATCTACAACTGGCTCGACCCGCTGACCTTGCTGCGGGCCGTCGACCGCCTGCGCCGGCGTCGCCCCGACGTCCGGCTGTTCTTCCTGGGGCTGCGCCACCCCAATCCCGGGGTCCCCGAGATGAGCATGGCCGCCGCCGCCCAGGAGCTGTCGGCGTCTCTCGGCCTCACCGGCACCCACGTCTTTTTCAACCACGGCTGGGTCCCCTACACCGAGCGCCAGAACTACCTGCTCGAAGCCGACATCGGTGTGAGCACCCACCGGTCGCACGTGGAGACCGCCTTTTCCTTCCGGACCCGGGTCCTCGACTACCTGTGGGCGTCGCTGCCGGTGGTGGCCACCGGTGGTGACGCCCTGGCCGAGGTCATCGCCGCCAACGGCGCCGGCATCGTCGTCCCTCCCGACGACGTCGACGCGCTGGAGGAGGCGCTGTTCCGCCTGCTCGATGACGACGACCTCGCCGCCCGCTGTCGCCGGGGCGCGGCCGCCGCCGCCGCCGGCCTCACCTGGTCGGCCGCTCTCGAGCCTCTCGTGCGATTCTGTCGCGCCCCGCATCGGGCCCCCGACCTGTTGGCCGGCCTGGGGCCGCCGCCCGCAGGTGCCCCCGACGGCTCCCGCCCGTTCGACCTGCGGCGCGACCTGGCCCTGCTGCGCACCTACCTGGGCGACGGTGGCCCCACCGAGGTGGCCCGCCGGGCGTACGGGCGGGTCGGGCGCCTGCACCTACGCTCACGGTCATGACCGAACGGCGACCATGACCCGCCTGGCCGAGCTGGCCGCATCGCGCGAGCTGGTCGTCAACCTGACCCTGCGCGAGCTGCGGGGCAAGTACAAGCGCTCGGTGCTGGGATGGGCGTGGTCGCTACTCAACCCGCTGGCCACCATGGTCATCTTCAGCGTCGTGTTCCTCTACTTCCTTAAGGTCACCTTCCCGCCCGGGCAGCCCAGCGGGTTCGACTCGTTCCCCTTCGCCCTGCTCATCGGCCTGCTGCCCTGGAACTTCGTGGCCAACGGGATGAACGGTTCCATGGACGCCCTCATCGCCAACTCCAACCTGGTGAAGAAGGTGTACTTCCCACGCGAGGTCCTGGTGTTCGCCAGCGTGGCCTCGTCAGTGGTGACCCTGCTCATCGAGCTCAGCGTGCTGTCGGTGGCCCTGGTGATCGCCGGCAACTTCGTGCTGCCGTGGTTGTTGCCCGTGGTGTTGCTGGTGATCATCCAGACGGTGTTGGTGATCGGCATCGGGCTGACGCTGGCCGTGCTCAACGTGTACTTCCGCGACGTCCAGCACCTGATCAGCATCTTGTTGCAGCTGTGGTTCTACGCCACACCGATCGTGTACCCGGAGACCGCCGTGGGCCACAACCGCACCATCGGCGGCGTCGGCGTGCTCACGCTCTACCGGCTCAACCCCATGGTGCGCTTCGTGGAGGCCTACCGGGCCTGTCTCTACGACCTGCGTCTTCCCCCCGCGGTCGACATCGCCTACCTCGTCGGTGCGGCGGTCGTCGCCCTGGCCATCGGGGCCACCGTGTTCGCCCGCCTCGAACCCAAACTGGCGGAAGAACTTTGAGGCTCGACGGGGCGGTCTCTCAGTGAGCCGGATCGTGGTGGCGACGTGCGACGCGCTGACGCCGAAGATGGCGGGGCCCGGCATCCGGGCCCGGCAGGTCGCCGCCGCCCTGTCGGCCGAGCACGAGGTGCAACTGGTGACCACGTCGGTCGCCGGCGTCACCGACGACCGCTTCGCGGTGCGCGCCGTCGACGACCGGGGCCTGGCCGAGCTCGAGCAGTGGTGCGACGTGTTGGTGTTCCAGGGATGGCTCATCACCGGGCGGCCGTTCCTCCTGGCGTCGGACAAGGTGCTGGTGGCCGACATCTACGACCCCATGCACCTGGAGCAGCTCGAGCAGGGGCGTGACGACGGCGAGCAGGCGCGCCGCCTGGCCGTGCAGGGCGCCACCGAGGTGCTCAACGAACAGCTCATCCGGGGCGACTTCTTCCTGTGCGCCAGTGCCAAGCAACGCGACTTCTGGCTCGGCCAGCTGGCGGCGGTGGGTCGGGTCAACCCCCGCACCTACGACGACGACGTGACCCTCGCCTCGTTGATCTCGGTGGTTCCCTTCGGCGTGCCCGACACGCCCCCGGCGCACACCCGACCGGCGGTGAAAGGGGTCATCCCCGGCATCGGGCCCGACGACAAGGTCGTGTTGTGGGGCGGCGGGATCTACAACTGGTTCGACCCCCTCACCCTGGTGCGAGCCATCGACCGGCTCCGGCACCGGCGCCCCGACGTCCGCCTGCTGTTCATGGGCCTGCGCCACCCCAACCCCGACATCGCCGAGATGCGCGTGGCGGTGGCCACCCGCGAGCTGGCCGCCGACCTGGGCCTGACCGACATCTACGTGTTCTTCAACGAGGGATGGGTGGCCTACGACGACCGCCACAACTACCTGCTCGAGGCCGACATCGGGGTCAGCACCCACCTGGCCCACCTGGAGACGGCACTGTCGTCGCGCACGCGCATCCTCGACTACCTGTGGGCGTCGCTGCCCGTCGTGGCCACCGAGGGCGACGTGCTCTCCGACCTGGTCTCGTCCCGGGGCCTGGGCCTCACCGTGGCGGCCGGCGACGTCGACTCCCTGGAGGCGGCCCTGTTCCGCCTCCTCGACGACGAGGCCCTGGCCCGGCAGTGCCGCGACAACGCCGCCGCGGTGATGCCCGAGCTGACCTGGCCACGGGTGCTCGAGCCCCTCGTCGAGTTCTGTCGCCGGCCCCGTCGTGCCCCCGACCTGGTCGACCCGGAGACGGCGGGACGGATGCGCCACCACCTCGGCCCCAACTCCCGGGGCCCGGCGTGGCGACGCGACGTGAGCGTGGGCTGGGACCATCTGCGCAACGGTGGGCCGGCGCTGCTGGCGTCCAAGGCGTGGAGCCGGGCACGCCGGCGATCGAACTGAGCCCTGTCACCGTGGCGCGGGTTGGTGTGGTCGTGATCGACCACGACGGTGGGGACCTCACCCGGCGGTGCGTAGAAAGCATCGCCGCGACCGACTGGCCCTCCGAGGCGCTGTCGGTCGTGGTGGTCGACAACAACGGCCCCGGCAGTGACCTGGCCGACCGCCTCGCCGGGGCGGCGGTCGAAGTGGTCGACGCTGGCGGCAACCGGGGCTTTGCCGGTGGGTGCAACCTCGGCATCGAGGCCCTCGGCACCGTCGACTACGTGGCCCTGTTGAACAACGACGCCACCGTCGATCCCTCCTGGCTGACCCCACTCGTCGCCGCCCTCGAGGCCGACTCGACGGTGGGCGCCGCCTGCCCCAAGATCCTGTTCGACGGCTCGTTCGTCGCCGTGGCCGTGCAGTCGGCGACCGCTCCCCCCGGCGGTGGCGACGCCCGACCCCTCGGGGTGGCCGTGCGCGGCGTCCGCCTCGACGGCGTCGACGCCTGGAGGTCGGTGCAACTGGTGACCGGCTTCTGGGGCGTGCAGCACGACCCCGGCGACGGCGGGCCGTACCAGTGGACCAACGGTGACGCCGTCCTGCGGCTGCCGGCCCGACGGGACGGCACTCCGCCCTGCGCCAGTCTGCTCCTCTCGGCACCCGAGTCCCGGGCCGTCGAGGTCACGTCAGGCGACCGCCGGGTGACCCTCACCGTGGGTGTCGAGGCGGCGTGGTTCGACGTGGAGCTGGGCGGACAGCCGGTCGACGTGATCAACAACGTCGGGTCGGTGTTGCTCGACGGCGGCTACGGCGCCGATCGCGGCTATCTCGAGCGCGACGACGGCCAGTACTCCCAGGTCGAGGAGGTGTTCGCCTGGTGCGGGGCGGCGGTGGTGCTCTCCCGCCGGTACCTCGACACCGTCGGTGACTTCGACGAGAGCTACTTCCTCTACTACGAAGACTTCGACCTGTCGTGGCGGGGGCGGGCCCAGGGCTGGCGCTACCTCTACGTCCCCGGACCACCGGTACGTCACGTGCACAGCGCGTCGGCGGTCGAGGGGTCGCGACTCCACCATCACTTCACCGAGCGCAACCGTATGCTCACCCTCGCACGCAACGCACCCGCGCCCATGGCCGCCGCCGCCGTCGCGCACCATCTGCTGGTGACGGCCTCCTATGCCCGTCGCGACGTGCTCCAGCCCCTCGTCCGTCGCCAGTCGCCGTCGTGGGAGACGGTGCGCCGGCGCTCGGTTGCCTTCGCCTCGTTCACCGGCGCCCTTCCCCGTGCCCTGGTCCGCCGCCGGGAACTGCGCCGGCGACGCCAGGTGGACGACGTCGACCTCCTCCGTTGGGCCTCGGCCCCCGGCCGGTAGCGTTGTCGACGATGGACGTGCCGCCCTACGCCGATGCCGGCGCCGCCGCTGCCGGCGCCGCCGCTGCCGGTCCGTCGCCGGGGCCCTCGCCGGTCGACGCCGCCACCGCCGAGCTGGCTCGCCGCCTCGATGCCGTCGAAGCCGGCCTAGGCCGCCTCGGCGGTCGGGTCGAGGCACTGGCCGTCTCGCTGGAGGCCAGCTTCGAGACGGCGGTGGCCACCGAGGTGCAAGCGGCCGCCGCCGAGCTGCGGCACACGGTGAGCGAGCTCGGTCGCATCCTCGTGCGCGACCTGGGCAAGTTGCCCCAGATGCTGAGCCAGCACCGCCAGGCCATCGTCGCCGAGCTGCGCGCGAGTCGAGGGCCGGAGGTCGCTCCGGCGCCGGCGCCCGGGCCGGTGCCGGAGGCAGGCGACGAGGCCACGCCGGGCCCCGGTGCCTGGCCCGTCGTCGCCAGCGGCGACGACCACGACGCCGGCGTGGTGGAGGTCGACGAGGCCTTTGACGCCGACCCTGACACCGGGCTCGACTCCGATGCCGAAGCCGGCCCCGGCGGCGCTGAGGGCGACCGCAAGCGCCGCGGTCACCTGCGCCGGCACCGCCAGGCCTAGTGCCTCATCGCATCGGGTTCGACGGCACCCCCCTCCTCGGACCCAAGACCGGTGTGGGGTGGTACACCCACGAGCTGATCGACGCCGTGGCTCGCCGCTCGCCCGATGACGACATCCTGGTGTTCCCCATCTCGTGGCGGACAGCCCGGATGCTCCACCTCGACCCGCCGCACCGCCCCAACGTGAGCGTCACCCGGCGCATGGCGCCGGCCCGACCGCTGTGGGCGGTGTGGGACCGGGTGCCGTTCCCTCCGGTCGAGTGGCTGGTGAAGTGTGACGTCTTCCACGCCACCAACTTCATCTGCCCACCTTCATCGAAGGTGCCCACGGTGGTCACCGTCCACGACATCGGCTTCGTCCATCATCCCGAGTCGGTGTCGCCATCGATCCGGCGCATGGCCAACCTGCTTCCCGCCGTGCTGCGGCGCGCGTCGATCGTCATCGCCGTGTCCAACTTCACCCGCGACGAGCTGGCCACCTGGCTCCCCGACGTGGCCGACCGGACCGTCGTCATCCCCAACGGCAGCCATCGTCGGTCGGCGGCGCCGTCCGACCCCGGCCTGGACCCGGGGCCACCCTACGCTCTCATGCTGGGCACGCTGGAGCCGAGGAAGAACGTGGCCCTCGCTCTCGACGCCATGCAGATCCTGCGCGATCGGGGCGTGGAACTGCGCCTGGTGCTGGCCGGCAGCGCCAGCCCCCGCTTCGACCTGGCCACCAACCTGGCCGACCGGGGCCTCGGGTCCCCCGAGATCGTCAACACCGGCTACGTCGACGACGCCCGTATGGCGGCCCTCATGAACGGGGCCTGCCTGCTCGCCTTCCCGTCGCTCTATGAGGGCTTCGGCATGCCCATCATCGAAGCCATGGAATCGGGGGTGCCCGTCGTCGGGGTGAAGGCGGGCGCCACCCCCGAGATCGCCGGCGACGCCGCCATGCTCGTCGACGCCGGCGACGCCGAGGCCTTCGCCGACGCCATGACCAAAGTGGCCGCCGACGAGAACCTGAGGGCTCGGCTGATCACCGAAGGCCGAGCGCGGGCGACGCAGTTCTCCTGGGACAAGGCCGCCGACAGCGCCCTGCGCCTCTATCACAGCCTCGCCCGCTGAAGCGGCTTCCCCCGAGGGGAGCGGGTCTTGACCGACCTCGCCACCCGTTAGCCTGACCACCAATGCGCGCACGGACCTTGGCGGTCGTCGTCGTGACCATGGTCATGATCGGTGTCGCCTCGCTGTCGGCGGGGGCCGGCGCCCAGACGGCGCCGGTGCGGCCAGGACCGACCGACGAGAACGAGGCGGCTGCTGCGGGCCGCCAGGCCCAGGCCCAGCTGCAGGCGGGGGCGGGGGCCTCCGAGGCCGCCGGCTTCGCCGCCACTGCCCCTGCCTCGGTGGGGCCCCAGCAGTTCACCAGCGCCCGCGTTTTCGCCACCCAGTACGACCCCAACACTGCCGGCAGCTTCGAGGTCGCCCTGCCCGACAAGTGCGCCAAGTTCGCCGCGCTCGGCCTCACCAGCACCCTGACTGCCAGCGGATGCCCTCCCGGCTACGCCGTCGGCCTCGACTACCGGGTCGTGGTCACCCGCGACAACGGTCAGAGCGCGGTCATCCCCTTGAAGGACTCCGGTCCCTGGAACATCGATGACAACTACTGGGACTACGGGCCCAACACGCCCCGGCCCCGCCGCTTTGCCGCCGACCTGCCGCCGGGTGTGCCCGAGACCCAGGCGGCGTTCTCCAACGGCTACCACTCCTCCGCCAACTGCCTCGGCCTGGACAACCAGCCCACCGGGCACGCCGGCGGCACCGACCAGTTCGGCCGGTGCGTCCTGAACCCCGCCGGCATCGACCTGTCGCGAGCGGCCGCCTCCCAGTTGGGCATCGCCGGCAACGACTGGGTCACGGTCACCTTCTTGTGGGAGCCGCTGCGCAACAACATGGTCTCGATGAGCAGCGGGAAGCTGATCGACGTGGCCGGTGCGTCTCTGGCCGCCGGCGCCCCCGTCATCCAGTGGTCGGCCAACGGCGGCGTGAACCAGCAGTGGCGGTTCCTGCGACTGAGCGCCGACATCTTCGTGATCCAGTCCGTCAACAGCGGTGATGTGCTCGACGTGGCCGGCGCCTCCACCGCTGACGGGGCCCAGGTCATCCAGTGGCCCTGGAACGGCGGGGCCAACCAGTGGTGGCGGTTCGAGCCTGTGGGGGCGGCGTTCAGGATGGTCTCGATGAGCAGTGGCAAGGTCATCGACGTGGCCGGCGCCAGCTCGGCCGAAGGCGGCAGGCTGATCCAGTGGCCGTGGAACGGCGGGCCCAACCAGCAGTGGCGGCTGTCGCCCACCGGCAACGGCTGATGGCGCCCGGCCCCGACACCGAAACCCACACCGACACGGGCACCGAAACCGATGGGATGAGCGTCCACGAGCTTTGAGGAACGGCGCGCCGCCCTGCTGGGCGACGGCGAGCTGCGAGGAACAGACTTCGCCCGGGCCTACACCGCCCTCGCCGACGAGTGGCTGGGCGAGCTCCTCGGCGATGAAGCGGGCGTCACCTTGGTGGCCCTCGGCGGGTACGGCCGGGGCCAGCTGTGCCCCTACAGCGATCTCGACGTCCTGCTCGTCCACGACAGCCGTGGTGATCTGGGGGCGCTGGCCAACCGCGTCTGGTACCCGATCTGGGACGCCGGGGTGCGCCTCGACCACAGTGCGCGGACGCCACGGGAGACGTTACGCCTGGCCCGGTCCGACCTCAAGGTGGCCATGGGCTTGCTCGACGCCCGGCCGGTGGCGGGAGCGCCGGCTGTGGCCCACGAGCTGCGGGAGTCGGCCACCAGCCAGTGGCAGGAGCATGGCCGGCGGTTCCTCGCCGAGCTGGTCCGGTCCACGCGCCAGCGTCACGAGTCCTTCGGCGACCTGGCCTTCCTCCTGGAGCCCAACCTCAAAGAGGCCAAGGGTGGCCTGCGCGACATCACTGCTCTGCGGGCGGCGGCGGTGGCGGCGCCGTTCATCTCCCAAGGCGACGGGATGGATGCCGCCGGGGAGGTCCTGCTTTCCGCCCGCATCGAGTTGCACCGGGGCGGGGCCAGGCTCAATGACCGCCTGCTGCTCCAGGACCAGGACGATGTGGCCGCCCGGCTCGGCTACGGCGACGCCGACGAGCTCATGGCCGCCGTCGCCAGCGCTGCCCGGCGCGTGGCGTGGCTGGGCGACGAGGAGTGGCGACGGATCGAGGCCTGGCTGGAAGGGCCCCGCAGGTCGCGCGCCGGTCGCGACCGGGAAGTGGGGCCGGGGCTCGTGGTGCGCGACGGCGAGCTGCGCCTGACCGAGCCGCTGGCCGGCCACGATGACGGCTTCGCCCTGCGGGCGGCGGCCGCGGCGGCCACCAACGACGTCCGTCTCAGCCACGACGGCCTGGCCCTCCTCGCCGGACTGGCGCCGCTCGGCGATCCCTGGCCCCCCGAGGCCCGCCAGGCCCTGGTCGAGCTGTTGGGCAGTGGCGACCCGCTGATCGCGCTGTTCGAGGCCCTCGACCACCACGGCGTGTGGAGCCGCCTGTTCCCGGAGTGGGAGCCGGTCCGCAGCCGCCCCCAGCGCAACGCCTACCATCGCTTCACCGTCGACCGCCATCTGGTGGAGGCCACCCGCAACGCCGCTGCCATCGGCGACCGGGTGGAGCGTCCCGACCTGCTCCTGGTGGGCGCCCTGCTCCACGACATCGGCAAGGGATACCCGGGCGACCACTCTGAGGTCGGAGCCGACCTGGCCGCCACCATGGCCACGCGTATGGGCTTTCCTGCTGACGACGTCGAGCAGGTGGAGCGCATGGTCCGGTTGCACCTGCTGCTGCCCGACGTTGCCGCCCGCCGTGATCTCGACGACGAGGGGACCATCGACTCGGTGGCCGCCCAGGTCGTCGATCTCCCGACCCTCGAGCTGCTCGGCGCCCTCAGCCAGTCCGACGGCCAGGCCACCGGGGAGTCGGCCTGGACCCCCTGGCGGCGAACGCTGCTGGGCGAGCTGGTCGAGCGGGTCCGCCTCAGGCTCGAGGGCCGGCCTCACCGCCCAGCGGCAGACGCCGGTCGCGACGACGAGTTGCTCGGCCGAGCTGGCGGCGACCTGCTGGTGGTCGGCGAGGACCGCAGCGTGAAGGTGGTCGCCCCCGACCGGCCCGGCCTACTCAGCGCCATCGCCGGGGTCCTGAGCCTCAACGGCCTCGGCGTCGTCACCGCCGCCGTGGGCGCCGGCCGCGACGGGATGGTCGTCGACTCGTTCCGCGTCGAGCCCACCTTCTCCCGGGCCCCCGACTGGGGTGCCGTCCAGCGCGACCTGCGCCAGGTGCTGGCCGGCGAGGTGTCGTTGGCGGAGCGCCTCCGGGAGAGGGCCCAGGCCTATGCCCGCCGCGGCCGCGTGGCCGCCACGCCGGTGGAGACGCGGGTGGACTTCGACAACGACCTGTCGGCGGCTGCCACCATCGTCGAGGTGCGCGCTCCCGACGCCATCGGCCTGCTTTACCGGATCACCTCGGTGTTGGCCGGCCTCGGTCTCGACATCCGCCACGCCACCGTCAGCACTGTCGGCCATCAGGCCGTCGACGGCTTCTACGTGGTCGACGCCTCCGGCGCCAAGCTCACCGATCCCGACCGC
Organism: Acidimicrobiales bacterium; assembly: GCA_036264885.1. Taxonomy (GTDB): domain Bacteria; phylum Actinomycetota; class Acidimicrobiia; order Acidimicrobiales; family AC-14; genus DATAQC01. The sequence continues at coordinate 31,858 of DATAQC010000065.1, forward strand.
CTCCGCCAGGTCGAAGCCGCCATCCACTCCGAAGTGAGCCACCCCTAGCCCGACACCCCCGGGTACGCGGCCTCACAGAACCCTGATCGGTGGCTCATCTCCCCGTGATGGCTCTCGGGGAGAGTAGACGCCATGACCGAACCGATGCCGGTGAAGCCGTCCCCAATGTCTCCGTCGACGTCGGGCAATGCCCCCACCGGCCGACGCTGGTGGGGGCGGGGGGCCGCCGTGGGGGTGGCAGCTCTCCTGCTGGCCGGGGCCGGCGCGGGGGTCGGGATGGCCGTGGCCGCCAACGCCTCGTCCTCGACGTCCACGCCCGCCGCCTCGTCCGGGAGCACCACCACGCCCGCCCCGCCGCCGGTGGACAAGCACGCGGGAAAGAGCCACCGCGTCGCACCCAGGGTCGACCCCGCTCGCCAGGCGTGGGCCCACCGCTACGGCGTCGACCGCTCGACCATGGCCAACCTGGCCGACCCTGCCGCCGCGTCACCCGACCAGCGGGCAGCGGCCACGGACCTGCTGGCCCGCACCGAGGCGGCCACCGCCCAGTACGCCGACCTGGCCACCGCCAAGGCGGCCGGGTTCGACCTGCAGGCGGCCCTCGCCCGGGCCGAGCAGAAGAAGCCGAACAAGGCGGCCGCCGTCCAACGGGCCGACGCCGGCCGGCAGACGCCGGACGCCAAGATGCCCATGCTCCATGTTCCCAACGCTGCCAACCGGGCCGACGGCAAGGTGCTCGACCCCTCGGCACCGGAGACCCTGATGTACGCCTACCACGGTCAGGGGCGGTGGACGCTGGTGGGTGTGATGTACACCGCCAACGAGTCGTACCCCCAAGCGCCGCCCGATCCCGGCGGGCCCGTCACCCGCTGGCACTACCACGACGACTCCGGCGGCCAGGGGCTGATGATGCACCTCTTCTTCGTCCCGGGCAACGACTTGGCCCACGCCTACGCAGCCGAAATGGATCAGTGAGGTGAGCCCTCTCGGCGCCGGCCCGGTGCCCGTTGACGTCGTGTGGACCCCGCTGCGCAGCCCGTGGCGGTGGCCGCTGGCCGCTGCCACTGCGGTCACCGCCGTCGCCCACGTGCCCGTGATCGGGCCCCATCTCCACGAGGCGCCGTACATGGGCGAGGAGTTCATCGTCCTCACGCTCGCCTGCCTGGCCCTGGGGATCGCCGCCCTCATCTGTGACAGCCCCGCGGTGTACGGCCTCACCATCGCCACGTGCGGCCTGGCCATCTTCGGCTTCGTGGCCACCCGCCTGATCGCCTTCCCGTCGCTCGGCGACGATGTGGGCAACTGGCTCGAGCCCCTCGCCGTCCTGTCGGTAATGGCCGAGGGCGCGGCCGCCGCCGCCGCCGTCAAAGGCCTGCGGGCCGGCGCCCGCCGGTCAGCGGCGGCGAGGTGACCCGGCCGCCCGGGCGGCGATGCCGCGGAGGTCACCCTCGTCGTCCCACCATGGCCTGACCACGTCGAAGCCGGCGGCGGCCAGGGTCCGCGCCAGTGCCTGGTCCTGCTCGCCGCCCACTTCGATCACCAGCCAGCCGCCGGGGCGCAGCAGCCGTCCGGCCGCCGCCACCACCCGTCGGACGAGATCTAGGCCATCGACGCCCCCGTCGAGGGCCCGGCGGGGTTCGTAGCGCTGCACGTCGGCGGGCAGTAGCCCGATGTCGCCGGTGGGCACGTAGGGCGCCACCGAGGTCACCACGTCGAAGCCAGGCGTGGCCCGCACGGGCCCGGCCAGGTCGGCCGTCACCGTGGGCACGCCGTTGCGCCGGGCGCAGGCCGCCGCCCGCCGGTCGACGTCGGTTCCCATGACGAAGGCGGTCGGGTCCTGCGCCATGAGGTGGGCGGCAACCGCGCCGGCGCCGGTGCACAGATCGAGGGCGCGGCCGCCGGCCGGCAGCAACGTCGCCGCCCGCTCGGCCAGGTCCTCGGTCTGGGCCCGGGGGACGTAGACCCCGGGCGCCATGTGGAGCCACCGGTCCCCGAACAGGACGGAGCCGGTGATCCAGGCCAGCGGCTCACCCTCCTCCCGCCTGCACACCCAGATCTCGAGCGTGGCTTCGTCGGGAGCGGAGGCGACGAACTCGGCCGTCTCCCCGGCGGCAGCCACGCAACCGGCGGCCATGAGCCGGTTGACGACCTCGGCCCGAGCGTGTTGGGCGAGCACGCGGTCCCCCCGCGGCTTGCTCACCGTCGGGCGCTGGGCGCGGCCGCGTGCCCGCGCACATGCCGAAGTGAAGGGCCGACCCAGAG
>DATAQC010000023.1:0-17399 GCA_036264885.1 Acidimicrobiales bacterium
CCGGCGCCCTCGTCGGGGTCCACCGGTGACGTCGAGGTGGGCGCCGACGTGAGCGCCGCCGCCAACTCGGGCGCCGACAGCGCCGCCGACGCCGCCACCGGTGACACCGGCGACGCCACCAACGACACCACCACCGACGCCGGCGGCGGTGCGGGCGGCGCCGGTGGCTCGGGCGCCTCGGCCACCTCGGGCACCGGTGGGGCCGCCCACAACGACGCCGTGGCCGTGGGGCCCACCCTGGTGGGCGACGTCTCCCCCGGCTCCTCGGTGGCCACCACCGACGCCGGTGGCGCCGCCGGCGGCGATGCCACCGTCACCTTCACCCCCACCGCCGTCACCGGCGACTCGGGCCCCGCCCACGCCGCCTCGACCGCCACCAACAGCGGCGACACCGGTGACTCGGCCTCCCTGGCCACCGCCGACCCCATTGGCATCTCGGGAGGTTTGCCGGACCGTTGACGACGGTCGGCCCTCGGGGCCGGCGTCAGTGCTTGCGCACGACCCGCTCGGGCTCGCCCGGCTTCCAGACGGTGATGTCGAGGTGGCCGCCGCCGACCTCGACCGCCGACGCGCCGGTCACGTCGGCGATGTAGAAGTGGTCGAACTCCTGTCCCCGAAGATCGAGCCCCGTCTCGGCGAACAAGTTGGCGGCGAACCGCTGATGCAGCGCCGTGTCGGCGACGTCGTCGACCACACCCCACAACTTGGCGTCGCCGTCGGTGACCTGGGTGTCGACGGTGGCGGTGTGGAGACAGAACCGCGGGTCGCGGGCCAGGTCCCGGAACTTCAAGGTGCCAGGCATGCCGCCAATCCACAACTGGTCCTCGTGGATCCTCGGCTCCATCGGGCTGATCCGCGGGAAGCCGTCCGATCGCAGGGTGGCCAGCATGCAGAGGTTGCCGGCGGCGGCGTGGCGGCGCCTGAAGATAGTGGCGATCCGCGGCGCGCTCTCGGTGAACTCCTTCCAACCGGACACGACCTCGAACTTAGGCCATGCCCACTCCACTGGTCCGCTGGTCGACCCGACCTACAGGCCGACGGGGGAGAAGAGCATCAGGGCCACACCGGCAACCACGATCGTCAGGGGGACTAGGAGGATACCGAGCCGAGTCAGTCGGGCGGCCGACGGTCTCGCCCCGATGGCCCTCGCCGAACGGAACCAGATGAGGGCGGACAGTGAACCGGTGACAGCGAGGTTCGGCCCCAGGTTCAGCCCCAGTAGCAGCGCCCTCGGATGCGCCGGAGGGCGCGATGCCAACAGCACGGCAGCGGGGAGGTTGCTCACGACGACGGCGGCCACCGCCCCGACGATGGCGGTCTCGACCCGGCCGGCCCCGGCGACCAGATGCGCCGGGCCGCTCCACCCGCGGGCGAGGGCGCCAAGGGTGACCGCCAAGGCGAACAGGCCGGCCAGGGAGAGGGGGTCGACGGCCTCGCCCACGGCGCCGGCCGAGATCGAGCCCCGGCCGACGGCGATGGCGGCGACCGCGCACCCGATGACAAGGACGGGGAGGGCGGGTGAGGGCGCCACCAGCAGGACGGCAGCGGCGACGATCACCGCGCCGGTGCTCCACGACACCGTCATCACCGGCTGGCCCGGCGGGTTGCCGCCAGCTTCGTCATTGGCGAGCAGGCGGTGACGGTAGGCGACGACGGTGAAGACGGCGGTGACGACGATCGCGGCGATCCAGGCGGGAAGCATCCGGGCGGCGAAGACGCCGCCGGCGACGTGGTCGTGTCCGAGGACGAGCAGGTTGGTGAGGTTCGATCCGGGCAGGAGCAACGAGGCGGCATTCGACATGAGAAGCGTCCCGTAGAGGAACGGCTCCTCGTCGAGGCCCCGGGCCCGAGCGGCCAGGACCAGCACCGGCGTGAGGAAGGCGACGGACGTGTCCAGGTTCAGCACAGCGGTCACCGCCGCGACGACGCCGAGAAGGGCGACCAGGAGCACCGCGGGGTGGGCACGGAACCGAGCCGTGGCCGCGGCCAGGGCAGAGAACAGCCCGTCGCGATGGGCCACCACGCCGATCATGAGCAGACCCGCCACCAGCGCGAACGGCGGCCACGTCTGACTAGCGGCGGCGCGGGTCCCGTCGGGCGACGCGACCATTGCCACGACCACCCCAACGGCGCTGGCGCCGACGAGCCCGACGCGGGCCCGCATCGCCCCGACGGTTCGGATTTGCATCGCAACAGCTTGGTCGCGGGCGGCCGCACGGTCGACATCGCCTTGACCGAGCAGTCGAAGCTGACGACATCGTCGCCGGCCTGGAGGCTACGGCCTCACCCGGCCGAATACCGCCGGCGCCATCGGCGTCTCTGACCCGTCCCGCTGCAACTGGCTCAGGACCCGCCTCTCGCCGTCGATGCCGTGCAACGAGCGACTCGTACGTTCGCCGACACCTACCTATGAACGCTCTCAGACAAGACCTTCCTCTCGGCACCATCGAACGGCGGCCGCCAGAACATGCTCATGCCGGCTATCCAAAAGATCTCCGAGCGTCGGGGAATCGCGACGGCGCAGCCGCAGACCAAGGTCACCGAGGTGGCCTCGATGGTACGACCGCGCTGACCCTGACCGCGGCCTAGGGCCTGCTGAGACATCGGCCAGTCAGGGCGGCAACGCCCTGACTGGCATCTCTACCCGTACCGTCGGGAAGGCGGGATTTGAACCCGCGGCCTCAGCGTCCCGAACGCTGCGCGCTGCCAAGCTGCGCCACTTCCCGGTAGCCCGATGCTACTGCAGCGGGCAACCTCTGCCTCAGGCCGGCAGGCCGGCACTTCCTCAGGCCGGTTGGCCGGGGGAGGTGGTCACGGGCAGGAACGACTGGTCGTGGTAGGTGCCGCCGGCGGCCACCTCCCGTACCGCCCGGGCCAGGCGCAGGGGGTCGAGGGGCTTGACGACCCAGCCCTGGGCGGCCGACCGTCGGGCCAGGAAGACGTCGGCCCGACGGTCGAGGAGCATGAGCACGGGCACGTGCGGCAGGCGACCGGCGCCCTCCTCGAGCCGGAGCTCCATGCACGTGGCCATACCGCCCATCTTGCCGATCTGCAGGTCGAGGATGGCCACATCGGGGGTCTTCTCCCTCACCGCGGCCAGGACCTCGGCTCCGTGGGTCAGCTCCCACACCGTGGTGCCCCGGTCGGCGATGGCCGACGTGACCTCGGCGCGCACCGCCGGGGAGTCACTGACCACCAAGACGTCGGGCACGAGGGCCGAGGGTAGTCGGCCCCCCGTTCGATAGCATGATCGGTGTACCCGGGCGGGACTCTCCAGGAGGCGACGTGCTCAACATCCAACTCGACGAGGGCGATGAGTACACCGTGTGTCGTCCCGTCGGAGAGCTCGACGCCTATACCGTCGGCCAGTTCCGCGAAGCCCTGGGTGAGCTCGCCTCCAAGCCCAAGCTCCTCATCGACATGTCCCAGGTCCCGTTCGTCGACTCGGCCGGCCTCGGCGCCCTCATCGGCGGCATCCGCCGGGCGCGCGAGGTGGGCGGCGACGTCGCCGTGTGCTGCAACCGCCCCACCCTCGTCCGCCTGCTCCACACCACCGGCTTCGACCGCATCGTGAGCGTCACCGACACCATCGAAGAAGCGGCCCGGTCCCTCACCGAAGGCGCCGACACCACCCCCTGATGCCGGTGGGGGTCAGGCGGTGGAGCTGAACAGGCGGGCGGCGATCTCGGCCAGGCCGTCCAGGTCGTGGACGTCACCGGCCAGCACCGGCACCCGCAGTACCGGAGCCGGGTCGACCTGGGCCACCAGGTCGGTCACGTGCACCTCCTCGCCGTCGGCCAGTTGGTGCAGATCGGCGAGGTTCTCGTAGAGCGGGCCCAGGGGTGTGCCGGCCAGCGTGGTGGCCCGTTCCCGGTTGACCTCCGACCATTCGGCGCCGTAACGGGGGTGCATGCGGTTGATGACGAGGGCGGCCACGGCGATGCCGGCGTCACCCAGCTTGGCGGCGAAGAAGTCGGCCTCGGCCACCACGTCGGGCCGGGGGGTGGCCACCACCAGGAACGCCGTGCCCGGGTCGGACAGCAGGGCGTCGACCCGGTGAGCCCGCTGGCGGAACCCCTCCTCCATGCCCTCGAAGGCCTGGAAGAAGGTGATGGCGTCGCTGACCACGTCGGCCCCCACCACCTTGGCGATGGGCCGCAGCAGCGTCTGGCCGGCCAGGTTCACGGCCTTGAACGATGCCCGGGTGGGCAACATGAGCAGTCGGAAGATCCGGTTGTCGAGCAGGCGGGTGAGCCGGCGGGCGGCGTCCACGAAATCGAGGGCGTTGCGGGTGGGCGGGGTGTCGACCACGATGAGGTCGAAACGGCCACCGTCGTGGAGCTCGTGGAGCTTCTCCATCGCCATGTACTCCTGGGTGCCCGACAGGGTGCCGGAGATGTTGCGGTAGAAGCGGTTGGCCAGGATGGCCTCGGCCTGGGCCGGGTCGGTGGAGTACCTGGTGACCAGGGCGTCGAAGGTGCTCTTGGTGTCGAGCATGAGCGCCGACAGCTGGCCCGGCCAGGGACCCGGGATGGTCGTCGGCGTGTCCGACAGCGAGTCGAGGCCCAGGGCGTCGCCCAGGCGCCGGGCGGGGTCGATGGTGACGACCACGCTGCGCCGTCCCTGACGCGCCCCCTCCAGGGCCACGGCGGCGGCGACGGTGGTCTTTCCCACCCCACCCGGCCCGCAGCACACCACCACCTTCCAGTCGGCGGGCAGGCCACGCGGGCCCGTCGAGGCGGTCACGGGGCCCGCTCCAGGGCCTCGATCTCGGTGGTGAGGGCGTCGGCCAGCCGGTCGATCTGGGGCAACCCCATGGCCACGTCGAACAGAGCGGGAAGGCGCAGCTGGGGCAGGGCCAGGGCATCGGCCAATCGGGCCACCTGAGCGGCCTGGAGGTCCTGGCGCCGCATCCGGAACTCGGCGGCAGCGCGCAGGGCATCGGCCTCGCCCGCCCGCAGACCGAAGCCGAGGGCCTCGGCCACCGCCGTCGGGTCGATGTCGAGCCCGGTGCGCACCGGGTACAGGCCGTTGACCACCACCGGGCCCAGGTTGGTGCCCACCTTGTCCTCCAGCGAGTAGGCCGTCTCCACCACCTCGTTGACAGGGGTCTCCTCGGGCAGGGTCACCAGCAGCACCTGGCAGCGAGCGGGATCGGTGACCATCTCGAGCACCTCGGTGGCCTGGGCCTCGATGGGCCCGGCGTCGACGGTGTCGAGCAGCGCCCGCGGGCTCATCAAGAACCGCACGGCGTGGCCGGACGCCGGCGCATCGAGCACGATGAGGTCGGCCACGCCGGCCCGCTCGAGCTGCTTGACCTTGCCCAGCACGAGGATGTCCTTGATCCCCGGGGTGGCGGTGGCCACCACGTCGACAGCACCGCTGCGCACCAGGCGCCGGGACATACGCTTCATCCCATGCTCTTCGAGGTACTCCACCAGCGCCACGTCGGCGCTGATGGTGCGGCCCCGCACCTCGCCCCCACTGTCAGGAGTGGCCGGGCTGAGCACACTCTCGTCGTAGGTGAGGTCCTCGGCGCCGAAGGTGGAGGCCAGGCCGCTCTTGCCCTCGACCTCGACGACGAGCACCGACAGAGCGAGACGGGCAGCCAGGCGCGCCAGGGCAGCGGCGACCGTCGTCTTGCCCACGCCGCCCTTCCCGGCCACGATGACCACTCGGGACTGGCGACAGAATCCGCGAGGATCCAACCATCCTCCTCGAAGCCCGCCCCTCTGGAGAGCCGATCCGCAGACTAGCCACAGCCTTGCTCGTCCTCGGCAGCCTGGTCCTCGTCGCGCCGCCGGGAAAGGCCGCGCCTGCGAGCCGGGCGGTCGACGTCATCGAGGTCAGCGGCCGCATCGACCCCATCGAGGCCGACTTCGTGAAGCGGTCGCTTCACCAGGCCGAGCAGAACGACGACGAGGTACTGGTTCTCCAGCTCGACAGCCCCGGAGCCCTGGTCGACTCCGTCTCCCTCGACGTCCTCGCCTTCCGCCTCAGCCACGCCAAGGTGCCGGTGGCGGTGTGGGTCGGACCGAGCGGCTCACGCGCCTACGGAGGCGCCAACCGGCTGGTCACCGCGGCAGGCCTGGCCGGTATGGCCCCGGGGACCCACGTGGGCAGGAACCCAGGCGGGCCCCGCAACAGCCCGCTGTCGATCTCCGGGTCTCTGGACGCCGACCAGGCCCGGGCCCGGGGCGCCACCGCCGTCGTCGCCCCCACTCTGGGCGAGTTCATCGTCGGCCTCGACGGCCAGACCGTGGGCGGACGGGTGCTGTCCACCGCCCGGGTCGTCAACCAGGGCGAGAACCGGCGCCGCGAGGCGTCCGGCAACGTCCGCTTCGCCAAGTTGGGGATCGGTGAGCGGGTGCTGCACTCTGCCGCCAGCCCCCAGGTGGCCTACCTGCTGCTCGTCGTCGGCCTCCTGCTCATCGTGTTCGAGTTCTTCACCGCCGGGATCGGACTGGCCGGCGCCGTCGGCGCCGGTTCGTTGCTCCTCGCCGCCTACGGCCTGGGCGTGCTGCCCACCAGCCCGCTGGGCCTGGCCCTGGTGGTGATCGGCGTGGGTGGGTTGGCCATCGACGTGCAGGCCGGGGCGCCACGGGCGTGGACGGTGATCGGCACGGTGGCGCTGGCCGTCGGCTCCTGGCGCCTGTTCGGCGACGGCGTGAGCGTGTCCTGGATCGCCATCGTTGCCGTCGTGGGCGGCTCGGTGCTGTTGATGGTGGCGGGCATGGCCTCGATGCTGCGGGCCCGTTTCTCCACCCCCACCATCGGGCGGGAGTCGATGGTGGGGCGCATGGGCGAGGCCGACTCGGGCATCGACCCGGACGGCACCGTACGGGTGGGCGGGGCCCTGTGGCGGGCCCGAACCAACCGGGCCACCCCCATCTCCTCCGGCGCCCCGGTACGCGTGGTGGCCATCGACGGGCTGCTTCTCGAAGTCGAGCCGGAGACCGGCGGCGCCCGCGACGCCGGTCATTGAGTCCTTCGGGTCGAAGAGCGGTCGCATGCGCATTCCTGGTCCGGGGGACGACCCGGTGGCCGCGGCCATCGCCGCGTCATGGGTGACCATCGTCTGGAGCGCCTCCACTGGGTCGGCGTCCGCCGTCGTCGGCCTCCTCGCCGGCAGCCTGGCCCTGGCCGGTCTCGGGTTCACCGTGCTGATCGACGTGGGTTCGTCGCTGGTGCTGGTGTGGCGGTTCAACCGCCAGCGTGACGGCGCCGGGTCGGTGGAGCGGGCCGAGAGGGTCGCCCACCGGGTCGCATCCGGGGCGCTCGTCGCCCTCGGGGTCGCCCTGGCCGTCGAGGCTGTCCGCAGCCTCATCGCCCACGCCGAGCCGGACACCACGGTGCTGAGCGTGGTGCTGGCCGCCGCCGCACTGATGTTCCTGCCCCTGCTGGCCCGGTGGAAGTACCGGGCCGCCGACGCGGTGGGGAGCCGGGCGTTGCGGGCCGATGCCCACATCACCGCCCTGGGTGCGGCCATCGGCGGGGTCACCCTGGCCGGGCTGGTGGTCGTGAGCGTCTGGGACTGGTGGTGGGCCGACGCCGCCGCCGCCCTGATCCTCGCCGCCGTGGCCGAACGCCAAGGCGTGCGGGGACTTCGCTCCTGAGCGGCGGCTTGGCGTCGGCCTCTCTACCAGCACCTACGCGCGAAAACAGCCCCTTGTCTCGCGGGAAGGGCGGGGGTAGGTTTGGCCGTCAGGCAACGAGGGAGCCTCAGTGAGCAGTCAGCGGGTCGAGGAGCTCTGGCAGGACAAGGCAGCCTGCAAAGGGCCCCAGGCGAGAGTGTTCTTTCCACCGGCGCATCTTGAACGCAAAGATGAGCGGGAGGCCAGGGAGGCGCGGGCCAAAGGCATCTGCGCCGCCTGCCCTGTGCGCCGGCCCTGTCTCGACTACGCCGTGGACATCCGTGAGCCCCACGGCATCTGGGGCGGGCTCAACGAGCTCGAGCGCAAGACGCTGATCGCCCAGCGCCTCGGGCCCGAAGGCCTCGTCCGCTGAAGACCTAGGCGACGGGCAGCCTCGGCCCTCCCACGCGCAGATCCCCACGGCGGCGGGTCACGCCCGTCGAGTCGAGGATGGCCAGCAGCGGCAGCACGTGCTTGCGGGTGGCTCCCAGGGCGTCGCGCGCCTGGGCCACGGTGAAGCCGTCGGGGTGGCTGGCGAGCAGAGCGGCGGCGTGGCGGGCGGCGGCGTCGACGGCCGCCGGGGCGAAGTAGAGGCCGTCACGCTCAACCACCATCGATCGCCGCACCAGCTCCCGAAGCTCTCCCCTGTCGACGCCGTCGGGATCGGGGGGCGAGAACAGCGACGCCTCCAGCGCGGCCACGAAGGGATGGCCGGCGAGGGGGTCGACGGCCTCGGCCCTGCGCACCCGGCCCCCGTCGACGACCACGCCGTCGAGGCCGGGGAGCAGGGCGCGCTGGCGCTCGTCGAGGGTGGCGGCGTCGAGCCCCAGAGGCCCGGCGGACTCGACGGCGGCGCCCAGTTGGGCGAGGTCAGCCATGGCCACGGCCTCGTCCACGACCCACCGGCCCACGGTCGACGCCCGTCGCTCGCCGGTGAGGCGTTCGAGCGTGTCGGCGTCGACCCATCCCCGTTCGGCCACGACCCGGTCGACCGAGCGCGACGGGCGCGCCCTGGTGGCGGCCAGCACCGGTGAGACGTCGAGCACCACACCTCCGCCCACCGTCTCGCCCCTGCCGCTCTCCCTGAGCACGAAGCGGTCGCCGGGCAGCAGCGGCAGGGCCCGGGGAAGGTGCAGGCGGACGAACCCCTCGTCGCCCGGGAACACCGCTTCGGCGCCGCTCATGGTCGCCCCGGCCGGCAGCACCCGCAGCGACACCGGGTGCTCGCCCGAGCCCACGTAAGCCTGATAGGCGCCCTTGCGGCTGACCTCGTGGTCGAGGCTGTCGAGGACCCGCAGCGACGCGTCGAAGGTGCGGGTGACGTGCCACTGACGGGGGCGCACGACCACGCTGCCCCGGGCCAGCTGGTCGCGAGAGATCCCCGACAGGTTGACCGCCACCCGGCTCCCCGGCACCACCCGGTCGTGGCGCTCCTTCAGGCTCTGCAGGCCCCGCACCCGCACCCGGACGGCGCCGGGGAGCACCACCAGCTCGTCGTCGATGGCCAGGCTGCCACCGGCGAGGGTGCCGGTGACCACCGTCCCCGATCCCTTGGCCGCGAACACCCGGTCGACCCACAGGCGGGGACGGTCGACGTCGGGGACCCGGGCCACCGTGGCCAGCAGCCGGTCGAGGGCGCCCCGCAGGTCTTCGACCCCGATTCCGGCGGGGACGTCGACCTCGGCCACCTCGGCATCGGCCAGGAAGGTCCCTTCCAGGTGCTCGGCCAGGTCGAGTCGGGCCAGCTCCCGGGTCTCGTCGTCGACCAGGCCGACCTTGGTCAGGGCGACGATGCCGTGTTCGATGCCCAGCAACTCGAGGATGCGCAGATGCTCCTCGGACTGCGGCTTCCACCCCTCGGTGGCGGCCACCACGAACAGGCAGGCGGCCACCGCCCCCACTCCGGCCAGCATGTTCTTGATGAAGCGAACATGGCCGGGGACGTCGATGAAGGCCAGGTCACGGCCCGAGGCGAGGGTCGTCCATGCGAAGCCCAGGTCGATGGTGAGGCCCCGCTCCTTCTCCTCGGCGAAGCGATCGGGATCGGTGCCGGTGAGGGCCCGGACCAGGGTGGACTTGCCGTGGTCGACGTGACCGGCGGTGGCCACCACGTACATGCCCCCCGGGTCGCTGCGGGCCTCCGCTGCGCTTCGGTCCTCGCTCATGCCGCCCAGGGCGCTGGGGCCGATCACGGGCCGGGGCGGGCGGCGACGGCTCGCCTCAGGGCGTCGCCCAGCGCGCCGTCGTCGGCGGGGTCGACGGTACGCAGGTCGCAGACGGTGGTGGACTCGTGGACCCGGGCCACTACGGGCGGCTCCCCGGCGCGCAGCACGGCCGCCAGGTCGCCGGGAACCGACAGGCCCACCGATGGCATCTCCTGGCCGGGCACCGAGCCCCCGCCGGCCACGGCCACGGTGTCGACCACGGCCCCGACGCCGAGGCCCTCGGCGCGCCCCCGCAGGGCCTCCACCGGCGTCGCCGCCATGCGCCAGAAGGGGATGGCCCGGCCGTCGCGTCGCAGGTAGGCGAGGGCCGTGTCCTGAAGCGCGCCCAGCACCAGGCTCCCCGGCCGGAACGCCCGGTTGAGGGGGTGACGGGCACAGGCGGCCACCAGATCGGCGCGCCCGGCGATGATGCCGGCCTGGGGGCCGCCCAGGAGCTTGTCGCCCGAGAAGGTCACCAGCCCGGCACCGGCGGCCAGGGTCTGGCGGGCCGCAGGCTCGCCCGCCAACCACGCCGGTGGTGGTCCGGCCAGCCACGGGGTGGTGGCGTCGAGCAGGCCAGAGCCGATATCGGCGACCACCGGTGCGCCCAGCCCGGACAGCGCCTCGACGCCCACCTCCTCGGTGAACCCCACGATCCGGTAGTTCGACTGGTGCACCTTGAGGACGAGGGCGGTGTCGTCGTCGATGGCGGATCGGTAGTCACCCAGCCGGGTGCGGTTCGTCGTTCCCACCTCGACCAGGCGGCAGCCCGACTGGGCCATCACCTCGGGGACCCGGAACCCACCCCCGATCTCCACCAGCTCGCCCCGGGACACCAGCACCGACCGGCCTCGGGCGAGCGCGGCCAGCACCAGCACGACGGCGGCGGCGTTGTTGTTGACCACCAGTGCTGCCTCGGCGCCCGTCAACCGGGCCAGCAACGACGCCGCGTGGGTGGAGCGCGAGCCCCGTTGGCCCTGGCTCAGGTCGAACTCGAGGTTGGAAAAGCGCGCCCCGCCGTCGACCGCGGCACCGGGGGGGGCGAGTGGCGCCCGCCCCAGGTTGGTGTGCAACAGGACACCGGTGGCATTGACCACCGGGCGCAGGAGGGCGGTGGCCACCTCCTCGGCCCGCCGGCGCGCCGAGCCGGGGTCGCCGGCGGCGATGGCGGCCCGGGCGGCGTCGACCAGCAGCGGGTGGGGCAGGTCCAGGTCGCCCAGGTCCCGGGCGATGGCATCGACGGAGGGCGGCCGCACAGTCCGAGGATACGGTCCGCCGCCACACTGGTCGGGCGAGGCCGCTCGCGGCCCTGAAACGGGGAGTGCCATGCTGGCGGTCATGGCGTCCTCGCCCCGACGGCTGGCCCAGGCCGTCACCGTGTTCGTCGTCGCCGCGGTGATCGCACCCGTCGTCACCGCCGGCAGCGCCCTGGGCTCGCTGCTGTTCCTGCCTCTTCCCACGCCGCCCCTTCCCACCCCAAAGTCGTCCGCCGGCTCACAGGTCACCCACATCTACGACGCCAAGGGAAACGAGATCGGCGTCCTCCGCCAGTTCGACACCAACATCCCGGTGAAGATCACCGACATCCCCGAGGTCCTCAAGCAGGCGGTCGTCGCCCAGGAGGACCAGCGCTTCTACTCTCACGGCGGCGTGGACTTCAAAGCCGGCGTGCGGGCCCTGTGGGCCAACCTCACCGGCGGCAAGACCGTGCAGGGCGGCTCCACCATCACCCAGCAGTACGTGAAGAACGCCTTCACCGGCGGAGAGCGCACCTTCGCCCGCAAGCTCCGCGAGGCGGTGCTGGCCACCCGCCTCGACAAGAAGCTCACCAAGGACGAGATCCTCTACCGCTACCTCCAGAACGTCTACCTCGGGGGCGGCGCCTACGGCGTCGGTGCGGCAGCCGAGTCGTACTTCAAGAAGCCCGTGCAGGACCTGACCCTGTCGGAGGCGGCCTTGCTGGCCGGTCTCATCCGCTCGCCGTCCACCGACGAGCCCCGCAGCGCCACCGTCCGGGCCGAGGCCGACCGTGAGGGGGTGCTGACCAAGATGCACGATCAGCACCGCATCTCCGATGCCCAGTTCACCGACGCCATGGCCCAGCGCGTGGTGGCCATCGGCGCCGGTCGTCCGGCGCCCGCCGGGCCGGCCACCGTCATCTACCCCCCGGAGTACCAGTCCCCGACCGTGCCCTTCTATGTGGACTACGTGCGCCGCTACCTGGTGGCCCGTTACGGCGAAGACCTGGTGTACCGGGGTGGCCTGCGGGTGGAGACCGCCCTCGACCCCACGCTCCAGGCCGAGGCCGAGGCCTCGGTGTCCGACGCCCTCAGCGGGACGAAACCACCGCTGGAGATGGCGCTGGTGACCGTCGAGCCCGCCACCGGGCTGGTGAAGGCCATGGTCGGAGGGCGGGACTTCTCCGCCTCACAGGTCAACCTGGCCCTGGGTGACTGCCCGCCCACCACCACCGCCCCGCCCGCGGACAGCCCCATCTGCGTGGCCGGCGGTGGGACCGGACGCCAGGCCGGATCTGCGTTCAAGCCCTTCACCCTGGCCAAGGCCTTCGAAGAGGGCATCGGGCCGGGCCGGGTCTACTCGGGGCCGTCGACCTACACCTACCCCCACTGCTCAGGCGACGGCTGCACCGTCCACAACGCCGAGACGGGGGGCTTCGGAGCCATCACCCTGCGGGAAGCAACCGCCGAATCGGTGAACACCGTCTTCGCCCAGTTGATCAACGACGTGGGCATCCAGAAGACGGCCGAGATGGCCAACCGCATGGGGATCACCACCATCAACCCCGACGGCAAGCAGCCCAGCGGCGAGCCCTACGGGGCCAGCCTCACCCTGGGCGCCTACGAGGTCTCCCCCCTCGACATGGCCGCCGCCTCGTCGGTGTTCGCCAACCGGGGCGTGCGCCAGGTGGCCACCCCGCTGGTGCGGGTGCTCGACGCCAACGGCAAGGTGCTCGAGGACAACGCCACCCACAAAGGCAAGCGGGTCCTCGACCAGGCGGTGGCCGACAACGTCAACGACGTCCTCAAAGGGGTGGTGACGGGGGGCACAGGCACCGCTGCGGCCATCGGCCGCCCCGGCGCCACCGCCGGCAAGACGGGCACGACCGAGAGCTTCGGCGACGCCTGGTTCGTGGGTTACACCCAGGCCCTGTCCACGTCGGTGTGGATGGGCTATGCCGACAGCCGCCGCCCCCTCGAGGGCATCAAGGGGGTGCCGAGGGTCTACGGCGGCACCATTCCCGCCCAGACGTGGCACAACTTCATGATCAAGGCCCTCGAGAACGTGGACACGCCTGACTTCCCCGCCCCCGGCCCGCTTCCCAGCGACCCTTCCGGCGGGTTGGGGCCCGGACCCCAACGGGTGCCCCCCGACCCCGTCACCGGTCCCTTCATGGTGGTCGGCCCGCCCATCACACCGGCGCCGACGACGACGGTGCCCACGCCCGCACCGGACCGGACAGTGCCCACCCTTCTGCCGCCCATCACCCTGCCGTCGTTCCCGACGACGATCACGCCAACGACGATCAAGGCCCGCCCCCGGTAGTTGCCAGCCGGCAGCCGGGGGGCACCGGCTGGGGCTCAGGGGGTGGTCGTGGAGGTCGCCGTCGACGAGGGCGGGGCGCCGGCGTCGGTGGTGGGCCCGGCGAAGGCGCCGCTGCAGCTGAGCACGGCGGCGCACGACAGCCGGACGGGCACGCCGAAGAACGCCGTCTCGGTCGGCTGGCCTCCTGCGGTGTAGGCGGCCGACGACACCGCGATCACCTCGCCCTTGAGGTTGACGACGGCGCCGCCCCTCAGGTCGTCGTCGACGAACACGTTGTGCTCCACGGCCTGATCGGAGACGGCGGAGACGATCCCCGGCTTCAGCTTGGCGTCACCACCGACCACGAACACCTTGGCGCCCACCTTGACGTCGGCGGGGTCGCTGACCCACGGCAGCGCAGGCTTGCCC
This sequence comes from Acidimicrobiales bacterium, assembly GCA_036264885.1. Lineage (GTDB taxonomy): Bacteria > Actinomycetota > Acidimicrobiia > Acidimicrobiales > AC-14 > DATAQC01. The sequence continues at coordinate 13,811 of DATAQC010000023.1, forward strand.
GTCCCCCCTGCGATCAGCAGGGCCAGGTCGTGCGAGTCGTCCCAGGTCCACAGCTGGGCCTTGCCCTCGAACCCGCCGCCGGACACGACGATGTCGGGCGCCGGCTGATGAGTGGACGCCTCCACCACGGCCAGCGACGTGAGGAGAAGGCTCTGGCCGCCTGCCGAACGGGTCAACCAGGCCGAGCCCTGCACGGGCTGGCCGGCGCTGTTGAAGGTGTGGACGCTCCACACCGACGGCCCCACCTTCTCGGCGATGGCATCGGCCGACAGGTCGGGCTTGGTGGTGGTGGTCACCTCGGTCTCGGCCGGGGCATCCGTCCGTCTCAGCGTCGTGGGCGTCAGCGGCGTCGACCGGATGTTGTGGGCGTCGTTCCTGGCCCAGACGTAGGCACCCACGAACCCGGTGCCCAGGGCCAGGGCCAGCACGATGACCACCAGGCCGATCGTGCCCGGCACCCGGACATGGCGGCTCAATCCTGACCCGCGGGGCCGGGACGGGCGCCGGGGCCGGGGTGGCCTGGGCGGCCGTGGCGGTGGCGGTGGCGCAGGGGTCACGAGCTCGACGTCGGAGGAAACGCCGGGCGCGCCCCCACCGGTCAGCGACGGCGGTGGACCGCCGCCCGTCACCGGCGTGGGCCGGCCCGTCCGGCGCCGCCCAAGGGGCGCTCTGCCGGTCACAGCCCCGGCCCCGCCGTCGACCAGCACGACCACCTCGACGGGGGGCTCGTCGCCCGGATCCGCAGTGGTGGGCATGGTCAACGAGGCTAACGCCGGTATCCTGGCCCGGTGTTGGCAGTGCTGTTCGTGGTCTTTGTGGTCGTGCCCGTCGTCGAGCTGGCCGTCCTCATCCAGATCGGCCACGTCATCGGGACCTGGAACGCCATCGGCCTGCTGCTGCTCGTCAGCCTGGCGGGAGCGTGGCTGGTCAAGCGCGAGGGTCTCGGAGTGCTCCGTCGCTTCCGCCAGCAGATGGACGCCGGGCGGGTGCCGGGTCGGGAGCTGGCCGACGGAGTCCTCATCCTGTTCGCCGGGGCGCTCCTGCTCACCCCCGGATTCGTGACCGACTTCTTCGGCCTGCTCCTCCTCGTGCCGCCCGTCCGTTCCGCCGTCCGGGCCGGGGCCATGCATCGCGTCGTGGTGCACAACCAGCGCCGTCTTCGCTGAGATGTCACCTTCTCGCTGAGATTCAGGGAACCCCGCCGACGCTCAGGCCTTGGCGCCTAGGGCCGCTTCCACCGCCGTCAGCACCCTCGCCGTGCAGCCGGTCATGTCGATGGGTGGGAACAACTCGGTGGCGATGCGCTCGGCCGCCGCCGCGAACGCCGCTCCCGCCCCGCTGTCGGGGGCGGCCACCGACAACGGCTGGCCCTCGTCGTTGGCAGCGCTGACCGCCGGCTCCAGGGGGATGCTGGCCAGCAGGGGCACGCCGAGATCGGCAGCCAGGGCGGCGCCACCCCCGGAGCCGAACAGGGCGTACTCGTCGCCGTGGTCGCAGGTGAACACGCTCATGTTCTCGACCACACCCAGCACCTTGAGGTAGGAGCGCCTGGCCATGTCGGCCACTCGCGCTGCCACCTTCTGGGCCGCCCGGGTCGGGGTGGTCACCACCAGCATCTCGGTGCGGGGCAGGATGCGGCCCAGGGCCATCTGGATGTCGCCGGTGCCCGGGGGCATGTCGAGCAACAGGTAGTCGAGGGTGCCCCAGGCCACCTTCACCAGGAACTCCTCGAGGGCCTTGGCCAGCATCAGGCCCCGCCACATGATGGCGGTGTCCTCGTCGTCGACGAGCAGGCCCATGCTCACGACCTTGAGCAGGCCCTCCCCCACCGGGATCTCGTGGGGGCGGATGAGACGGTCGTCGGCCGCTCCCAGACGCCCGGAGATGCCGAGCATCCGGGGCACGCTGAAGCCCCAGATGTCGGCGTCGAGCACCCCCACGGTGAACCCCTGAGCGGCCAGGGCCGAGGCCAGGTTGACGGTGACGCTGCTCTTGCCCACGCCCCCCTTGCCGCTGGCCACGGCGATGACCCGGGCGTTCAGGGGGACCTCTGTCTCAGGGGAGTTGTCGGCCGCCGAACGCCGGGCCCGCTGCATCACCTGGCTGCGCTGGGCCTGGTTCATCTCGCCGAAGCGCACCGTCACGTCACTGACACCGGGCAGGGCCCGCACCTTGGACTGCACGTCGTCGCGGATCTGCACCCGGAGCGGGCATCCCGAGATGGTCAGGGCGACGGTGACGGTGACATGGCCGTCGTCGCCCACCGAGACCTCTTCCACCATGCCGAGGTCGACGATGTCAGAGCCCAGTTCGGGATCGACGACTCCCCGGAGCATGGCCATGACGTCCGACTCCGACGGCAGGGGCGAGGTGGTGGGGGACATTGTCCGATTTTACCGGGTACCCGCCGATCGGGTTTCCGGACCGCCCTTGCCCGGCCGCTCAACCGTCTCCGAAGATCATGATCGACCCTGCCCGGTCCGGCCGGGTTGGATCCGGGCGGCGCGGTCTGTAGTGTCGCGGGTGCTCAGTGACCCGACCTTCTCGATGGTCGCGCCTTCCCTGACATGCCCATGCCGACTCCACGCCCGAGAGCGCGCTCGTTCGCCATACCTCGCGGAGCGGCCGCGCGCGCTCTGGCCGCAGCGGTGGCTGCCGTCGTCATCTTCCTACCTACCGTCGCCGGTGCCGCATCAAACGACGATCCGGCTGCCCGCCGCGACCAGGTCCGCAAGGACCGGGCCGCAGTGGCAGCCAAGATCGACGTGCTACGGGCGTCGGACACCGACGTCCAGAACGCCCTGTCCGACCTCAACGCCAACCTCGGCGCTCAGCAGGCGGTGGTGGACACCGCCCAGCAGGCCGCGTCGGTGGCCGACAGCCAGCTCGCCGACGCGCTCGACGCCGAGCACCGCAAGGCCGACGAGCTGGCCGCCATAAAGACCCAGATGGCGGGCATCGCCGTCGAGTCCTACATGAGCCCGCTCAAGGGGTCACTGGTGACGATGTTGAAGTCGCAGTCCCTCAGCGACGCCTCCATGCGCAACGAGTTCCTCGACATCAGCGCCAACCATGGCGCCGACGTCACCCGCCAGCTCAAGGCGGCCAAGGCCGACCTCGAGGACCAGCGCAAGGCAGCCGAGGTGGCCCAGCGCACGGCGAGCGCCCGGCGTACCGAGGTGGAGCAACGTCTCGCCGGCCTCAGCCAGGCTGTCGGCCAACAGCGACAGGTCGCCACCCAGGTGGAGGGCCGCATCGAGTCGGGCCTGGCCGAATCGGCCGCGCTGTCAGCCGTCGACACCCAGCTGTCCGACCAGATCGCCGCCCGCCAGGCGGCTCTGGCCGCCCAGGTCAAAGCAGCATCGGCAGCGGCGGCCCAGGCCAGGGTCGTCACCCGCGCCCCCGATCCCCCGTCGGATGGAGGGCCGGTGGCGGTCCCGAGGAGCGACATCGCCCTGACCACGGTGGGCGGGATCACCGTCGCCTCCTCGATCGCCGGCCAGCTCCAGTCGCTGCTCAGCGCCGCCCAGGCCGACGGCATCTCGCTCGGTGGCTCCGGCTACCGCGACTCGTCGTCCCAGGTGGCGCT
>DATAQC010000033.1:0-27028 GCA_036264885.1 Acidimicrobiales bacterium
GTGCGGTCGACGAAGCTGGTGCCCTCGGTGGCCTTGGTGAAGGCGAAGAGGCGCCCCGAGGCCTTCACCGCCGACCAGTCGACATGGCCCTGCCAGTTGCTGACGTCGATGCCGCGCAGCGGACCTTCAGCGGTAGCCGGACCGGCGGCGGCGACCGAGGCTCCGAGGGCGCCGACCGAGCTGAACACGACGGCCAGAGCCCAGCAGGCCGTCCTTCGCACACCGATACGAAACCCCACGTTGACGACCCCCGATTTTGCGTTCGGGGAAGCATAGCTACCGCCACCCTCACAAAGAGCACGGTCGACAGGGCGGCGGGTGTGACCGCGGCGCGACAATGTGAGAATGACTCAGCCCGAACCGTCTCAGAAATTCTGGTATGTCCACGGTGGGGCGACCCGAGGTCCGGTCGAGTGGGCCGAGATCGTCGCTTTGGTCGACCAGGGGGTCCTCGACCCGGCGAGCAGGGTCATGGCCGTCGGCGCCGACGACTGGGGGACGATCGCCCAGCACCAGGGACCCCCGGCCGCCGGCCGCCGCACGTCGCTCCTGAAAGCTCCGCCGACGGTGAGGACCCCGACGGTGGTCAAGGACTTCACCGCCTTCTTGTTGCGGGGCAATGTCGTCGACCTGGCCGTCGCCGTGGTCATCGGCGTGGCCTTCGGCGCCGTGGTCACGGCCCTGGTCCGGGACATCCTCACGCCCATCATCGCCATTCCCGGCCGGGCCGACTTCTCCAACCTCGACTTCACCATCCACGGCAGCCGGTTCGCCTACGGCGACTTCATCAACGCCGTCGTCTCCTTCGTCGCCGTCTCCGCCGCCGTGTTCTTCTTCGTGGTCCGGCCCGTGAACGCCCTCATGGCCCGGCGCAAGACCACCCCCGAGGTGCGCAGTCAGACGCGCGAGTGCCCGGAGTGCCTCAGCTCCATCCCCGAGCGGGCCCGCCGCTGCGCGTTCTGCACGGCCAAGGTGGCGCCGGTCGTCACCGCGCCGGTTGATCCCCAGGCCTGACGCCCGGAGGGGAGCCGGCTAGGGGGTGGAGGTGGGCGACCCCGGCACCGTGCCGCCCCCCGCCGCGCCCAGGTCGATGCCGCAGTGGTCCTTCACGTAGGCCTGGGAGTGCGTCGCCGCCTGCTGGAACTGGGGTGTGTTGAACTCACCGAGCACGCTGACGGCGTCGGGACCCAGCTTGGTGGCGTCGTAGTTCACCTTGGCCAGGGCGTCGGCGAACTTCTGGACCCCGTCCTGGATGACCTGGAGGTCGCCCTTGACCTCGCTGGGCGCGTTGTCGATGACGTCGCGCCCGTCTTTCAGGGACTTCTCGAGTTCCTGGCGGAGCTGATCGGGCGATCCCGCATTGGCCCCGGTGAAGCTCAGCGCCTCGTTGTAGGTGCTGGCGATCTGCTTGCAGAAGTCGCCCCCCTTGGTGGCCTTCACCGTCGACGCCACCGAGTTGCTGGAAGACGCCCCCTTGGAGCTGGAACTGGAGCCACCACAGGCGGCGAGGACGGCCATGGCTGCGGCTGCCAGCGCCGGAGCGGCGATCGGCAGGCGGCGGCGGGGATGGCGCATCGGGTGACTCCTCGTAATCGGTGCATGGGGTCGCGACCGGGTCGATCGCGTTGGAACGCTTCGTAGGTGGTGGCCGACACCGACGGTGCCGGCCGGACCGCTGGAGATGTCGGGGACGGGCTGGCCTACCAGCCGGCGTTGGCCACGCTGCCGCCGGTCCATCCCGCGTTGGGCGTCTTGCGGGCGGCGGAGATGGCCTTCGGGCGGTGGCTGTCGCCCAGGAGGTCCTGGCGCATGCCGAAAGCGAGCCGGCCGATGTCCCACTCGCGACCGAGCAGGTGCCGGTGGATGGCGGGGAGGACGTCGGTCTCCTCGTGGTCGATGTGCTCGGCCATATCGGCCTTCAGGGTCTGCATCAACTGGCTGAGGGCAGGGTCGCCGGGCTCGAGGTCGCGGATCTCGGCGATCAGCTGCTTGGCCTGGTCGTGATCGGCCTGGGCCGCCTTGGCCTCGCGGCCGTCGATCTCGTCACGAAGGATCGGATAGACCAGCTCCTCCTCGATGGTCATGTGCGCCTCGATCTCGCTGCATGCGGCGAGGGCGGTGGGAAGGCTGGACGGCTCCTTGGCGCAGGCATCGAGCGCCCGGAAGATCCGAGCGTGGTCCTGCATCAAGAACTTGGTCAGGTGGGCCATGGCGGCAATGCTCCTCTCTGCATCGACTTCACAGATTGTGCCCGAACACCGACCCTTTACGCATCTCGACTTGCACCGCTCAGCGACTGGCCAGCGTCACCGGGGCCGAACGGGTCTCACCGGCGTGGTCCCAGGACAGCTTCACCTGGTCGCCGGGCTTGTGGGCGGAGATGGCAGCGGCCAGGTCGTCAGTGCCGGTGACGGCCTGGCCGTCGACGCTCTGGATGACGTCACCAGGGGTGAGACCGGCCGTTTCCGCCGGTGATCCGCTGTCCACCTGGACGACGACGGCGCCGGCGCCCGACGGGTCCGGTTGGGTGCCAACACCCAGGAACGCGCCCGTGGCCGCCGGGGAGGTCGACGACGAGCCCGAGCCCGACGGGTGGGCCCGGATGCTGTCGATCACTGGCTTCACTTTGTCGATGGCCAGGGCGAACCCGATGTTCTGGGCGTCGCCGGCCACTGCGGTGTTCATGCCCACGACCAGGCCGTTGGAGGTGACGAGAGGCCCGCCGGAGTTTCCCGGGTTGATGGCGGCGTCGGTCTGGATCAGGCCCTTCAGGGACCCGCCCTGGTCGGTGATGTCGCGGTCGAGGGCGGACACGATGCCCTCGGTGACGGTGAGGCCTCCCTGCAGGGCCAGGGCGTTGCCGATGGCGATGACCCCGTCGCCCACCGTGAGCTCGGAGGAGCGCCCGAGCGACACCGTCGGCAACTTGGACGCGTCGCGGATGTGGATCAGGGCGACATCGGCGTCTGTGTCGCTGCCCACCAGGTCGGCGGGGCGCGCGTTGGTCTCGCCGTTGAGCGTGACCGTGATCGTGGTAGCGCCGGCGACCACGTGGGCATTGGTGAGGACCTCGCCGTCAGGGGTGAGGATCATGCCTGTGCCAGCCCCGCTCTCGGGGAAGAAGCGGCCACTGCGGGAGGCCTGGGTGCGGATGAACACCACGCCGGGCTCGACCTTGGCCAGCACGCCCTGCACGTCCTGGGGCCGGGCCAGCGCGCTGGTGTTGAACGAGGGCGCCGCGCTGCGAGCGGTGGGCGTGGACTTGACCGTGCGGGCCCCGACCACGCCCCCGATGACGGCGCCGGCCAGGAGGGCTATGGTCGCCGCCACCGCCGCCACGCGGCGGGAAACCGACCCTCGGGGCCCGCCGGAGCCCCCGGCCCGGCCGGTGTCGTGCGCAGGTGGCGGTGGTGGCGAGGGCGGCAGGTCGAACACGGGTGGCCAGGCCGGCGTGGGGTTCTGGGCGGTGGGCGGAGCCGGCGAGGGGTCGTCGAACGACGGCCAGACCCGTCCCGTCGGCGGTGGGTCGACCGGCGGGGGGGTAGCACCGGCGCTGCCGGCCCCGGGAGTCGTTTCCATGCTTGTACAGAACCACCGAGTCCTGAGAGCGAGCTGTGAACCGCCGGGGGCCGGTCTGTGGGCTCGGTGGCCCGTAGACGTCACCGCTGACCGGCGACGGGTGGCATCGGCCTGCCTTGGGTACTCTCGTGCGGGAGCTACCAGCAGCCTCCCGGGAGCCGACAATGGCAGCCACGCGCTTACAGGCGGAAGTCGACGTGTCCGGGTGGTCGGACGCCCAATTGGTGAATGCCGGGTCCACGGGCGACCGCAGCGTGTTCGTGGAGCTCTACCGCCGGCACGCCGGGGTCGCTCGCCGGGTCGCCCGGGGGGTCGCCGGGAACGACCACGACGCCGCTGATGCCGCCGCCGAGGCCTTCGCCCGGGTCTTCGACGCCATCGTCTCGGGGCGGGCGCCGGCCATGGAGTTCCGCGCCTACCTCATCACCGCCACCCGTAACGCCGCCATCGACCAGTTGCGACGGGCCAACCGCCGGACGGGTCACAGCCCGAGCGGCGACGACGGTGATGGCCACGGCGGTGACAACGGGGAGGCCGGTGACAACGGCGACGGGCGGACGAGCGGGAACGGGCCGTCCGACGCCCTGGCGGCGACCGAGGACTCCAAGCTGGTGGCCCAGGCCTTCCAGGGCCTGCCGTCGCGGTGGCAGTCGGTCCTGTGGCTCACCGAGGTGGAGGGCGTGCCTGCCCGTGAGGCGGCCACCCTCCTCGGGCTGTCGCCCAACAACGTGGCCCAGCTGGCGGTCCGGGCCCGGGCCCGCCTGCGGGAGCGCTACCTGCAGGCCCATGTCCGCAACCACGCCCAGCCCCGGTGCCAGCGAACCGTCGATCGCCTGGGTGCCTATCTGGCCGGCACCCTCGCCGAGGGGCAACGGGCCCGGGTCGACGACCACCTGCAGGGCTGTGCCGCCTGTCGTGAGCGGCTGGCCGAGGTCGAGGATCTGGGCCTGTCCCTGCGCCGGGCCCTCGTCCCTGTACCCCTTCTCGCCGGTGCCCTCGGTTGGCTGCGTCGGGGGAGGCGCCACCGGCAGCGGCGGACAGCGAGCACGCCGGCCCTCGAGCCGGACACCACCGGCCCAGCTCCCGTCGACCCGGCGCCGGGCGGCGGCATGGCCACGTCGGTCTCGAGCTCACCCCTGTTCGAGTCCCTGGCCTCGATGCCGGTGTCGGCGGCCGTCCCCCTGATTGCCGTCGGCGAACCGGCGCGGTGGGTCCTCAGAGGCGGTATCGCCCTCCTGGCCGCCCTTCCCTTCCTCGGTGGCATCGGTGCCGACCGCAGCGGCCCGGTGGCCGTCGCTGTCGCCTCCCCGGCCCAGCCGGCGACGACGACGACCACCGTCGCCCCACCTCCGCCGGTCACCGCACCGGCGGTCGAACCGGCAGCGGCGGCGCCGGAGGAGCCCGACCCGTTACCGGTCACCGCCCACCCCTTCACCACCGTTGCCCAGGCCCAGGGCCCGGTGATCGACATCTACGCATCCGACGGAGTCACCGTCACCCGATCGCTCGGAAACCCCCAACCGTCGGGGGCGCCGTTGGTCTTCGTGGTCGTCGACCAACAACAAGACTGGTTGCGCGTGCTGTTGCCCACGCGCCCCAACGGCAGCACGGGGTGGGTCCGCCGCCAGGACGTCACCCTCTCCAGCCACACCTTCAGCATCGTGGTGGAGCTGGCCGCCCACCGCATCACCGTCTTCAACGGCACCCACCCGTTCCTGAGCGAGCCGGTGGCCGTGGGCACGACCGACACGCCGACGCCGGGCGGCCTCTACTACATCAAGGAGCTGATCCGGCCCGTGGACTCCAGGGGCCGCGTGTACTCCAGCGGGCCCTACGGGCCCTACGCCTACGGACTGTCCGGGTTCTCCGACGTCCTGGCCGACTTCGCCGGAGGTGACGGGGTCATCGGCATCCACGGCAACAATGACCCCTCGGTGCTGGGCCACGACGTGAGCCACGGATGCATCCGGATGAGCAACGCCGGCATCACCCGTCTGGCCGGGATGCTCCCCCTCGGCGTCCCCGTCGAGATCCGGGCCTGAGCCCGAGGCTCCGGCCCCGACAGCAGCGCAGGAGCAACGCCGGCCGGTCGCTCGGTGAAGTCGGCCGGCGGGCGGTCGATCGGGCCCCCACCCTTGACCGCCGCCGACTCTGCAGTAACTTTACCAACACCAACCACAGAAGCAACAGGGAAGTGCGGTCCCGCCGCGCGCCGACCTCGGGAGCACCGATGAGCTCGATCGACGACATCAAGGCCCGGGAGCTCCTCGATTCGCGGGGGAACCCCACTGTCGAGGTCGAGGTGACCCTCGACTCGGGAGCGCGGGGACGGGCCATCGCCCCCTCGGGAGCGTCGACGGGGCGCCACGAGGCAGCCGAACGGCGCGACGGCGGCGCCAGGTTCGGTGGCAAGGGCGTCGAGGGACCGGTCTCGGCGGTCAGGACCGAGATCGCCGACCACCTCCGGGGCTTCGACGCCCTCGACCAGCGGACGGCCGACGCCGCCCTGATCGACCTCGACGGCACCGACAACAAGAGCCGACTCGGCGCCAACGCCCTGGTGGCCACGTCGCTGGCGGTGGCCCGGGCCGGGGCCGACGAGCTCGACCTGCCCTTCTACCGCTATCTCGGGGGCGCCAACGCCCACGTCCTGCCCACGCCGATGTGCAACGTGATCAACGGCGGGGCCCACGCCTACAACACCATCGACATCCAGGAGTTCATGCTCGTGCCCGTCGGCGCCGCCTCGTTCGCCGAGGGCCTGCGCTGGTGCACCGAGGCCTACCACGTCCTCAACCACCTCCTGCGGGAGCGGAGCCTGGCCACGGGCGTGGGGGACGAGGGCGGCTTCGCCCCCGACCTGGGCACCAACGAAGACGGGCTGCGCTTCTTGATGGAGGCCATCGAAGCCGCCGGCTACACGCCAGGCGAGCAGATCGCCCTCGCCCTCGACGTGGCCGCCACCGAGCTGTGGCGTTCCGACACCCGCGACTACAACCTGGCCGGCGAGGGCCAGGTCCTCACCAGTGACGACATGGTCGACTTCCTGGCCCACATGGTGGAGACCTACCCGCTCGTCTCCGTCGAGGACCCGATGGCCGAGGACGACTGGGAGGGGTGGTCGGCGATCACCAAGGCGCTGGGCAACCGGGTCCAGATCGTCGGCGACGACCTGTTCGTGACCAACGCCGAGCGGCTGGAGCGGGGCATCGCCGAGAGGTCGGCCAACGCCATCCTGATCAAGTTCAACCAGATCGGCACCCTCACCGAGACCGTCGACACCGTGTCGCTGGCCAGTCGGTCGGGACTCGGCGTCGTCGTGTCCCATCGGTCGGGGGAGAGCGAGGACACCGCCATCGCCGACCTGGCGGTGGCCGTCAACTGCGGCCAGATCAAAGCCGGCGCTCCCGCCCGCACCGACAGGGTGGCCAAGTACAACCAGCTCCTGCGCATCGAGGAGGAACTGGGCGAGTCCGCCGCCTACCGGGGCGGTGCTTCGCTGGCGGCCTGGGGCGGTCACCGTTGAGGACCTCAGCGCCCATCCGACCCGGCGGTCCCCCGTCTGCCCTGCCTGCCCAGCCCACGGCATCGCCGGCCGCTCGGGCCCGGGGCCCCGCTCAGCGGGCCGCTCGGGCCCGGGGCCCCGCTCAGCGGGCCGCTCGGGCCCGGGCGTGGCTGGCGGTGGCGGTGCTCGGCCTGGCCGGTGTGCTCATGCTCGCTGTCTTCCCGGCCCGCGCCCTGCTCGCCCAGCACGCCGAGCGTGGCCAGGTCGCAGCGCGCATCAGGGTCCTCGACCAACAGAACCGCAGCCTCCAGGCACGCACCGATGCGCTCCAGACCGATGCCGAGATCGAGCGCCTGGCCCGCCAGCACTACGACCTGGTCCGCCCCGGCGAGGAGGTCTTCGACATCGTCGCCCCGCCCGCACCGGCGGCGGCGTCGCCCTCCGAGCCGGCCCAGTCTGCCCAGCGGTCGTCTCCCGGGGGGTCGGGGCCCTTCCATCGGGTGCTCAACACGCTGACCGACGTCTTCTAGCAGGCTCTGCCGCCGCCGAACTGGGCAGGTCGACGGAGGTGGCCGTATGCTCCCCGGCCGTGCCCGATGCGAGAGTTGGGACCAGCGGGTGGTCGTACCCCGAGTGGGTCGGCCACTTCTATCCCAACGGCACGTCACCGGCCCGGATGCTGGCCTTCTACGCCAAGCGGTTCTCGGCGGTGGAAGCCCACAGCACCTATCGGCGCCTGCCCAGCGTCAGCGTCCTGGAACGATGGACCGCCCAGGTCCCCCCCCATTTCAAGTTCGCGGCCAAAGCCCACATGGGCATCACCCACCGGCGCGACCTCGAGGGCATCGAGCAGCGCATGGCGTCGTTCTTCGAGGCCCTTGCCCCCCTGGGCCCCCTCCTCGGGCCGGTGCTGTTCTCGGTGCCCCACCAACAGCCCGACGTGAGCCGCCTCGACCGCCTCCTCGGCGCCCTGCCCCCGGGGTTCCGACCCGGTGTGGCCTTCGAGCTCGGCCCCGCCTGGGTGATCCCCGAGGTCCTGAAGCGCCTCGAGGCCCACGACGCCACCCTGGCCCTGGTCGAAGCCGAAGGTCGGCCCACGCCCGACATCGACGTGGGGCCGTTCGCCTATGCCCGCCTGCGCCGCAACAACTACAACCGGGCCGAGCTCGAGGCGTGGGCCGAACGACTCGACCGGCTGACGGCGGGGGGGCGCGACGCCTACGCCTTCTTCCGCCATGACGAGTCAGGCAACGGTCCTCGCTACGCTCGGCAGGTGAGCGGTCGACTCCTGCGCCCGTGACGGCTTCCGCGGCACCGTCGGCTGCCAGCGATTCGGACCGCGTCGCCGTCGCCGCCCTGCTCGGACGACCTCCGGAGGGGGACTTCGTCGTCGCCGTCCGGGACGAGGCGAGCCGGCCGGTGGTCATCCGCAATGCGCCGCTGTTGCGTGACGGCACGCCGATGCCCACCCGTTGGTGGCTCGTCGACGTCGCCCTCCGGCGGGCAGTAAGCACCATCGAGGCTGCCGGTGGGGTCCGCCAGGCGGCCGCGGACGTCGACGCCGCCGAGCTGGCCCGCGCCCACGCCTGCTACGCGGCCGAGCGCGACGCCGAGCTGGCCCCCGACCACCACGGTCCCCGCCCCAGCGGAGGCGTCGGCGGCACCCGTCAGGGAGTCAAGTGCCTGCATGCCCACTACGCGTGGTTCCTGGCGGGTGGCGACGACCCTGTGGGGCGCTGGGTGGCCGACCGCCTCGACGAGATGGCCCGGTGACCGCCGACTTCACGCCTGGGCCGGGCGCCGGCGGCACGCCGGGCACGGGCGGCGGGGGCGCGGTGGCCGCCGTCGACTGCGGTACCAACTCGACGCGCCTGCTGGTCACCGACAGCCACGGGACGACACTCGCCCGGCTCATGCGCATCACCCGCCTGGGCCAGGCCACCGACGCCACCGGAGCGTTGGCCGACGACGCCATCGCGCGCACCGTGGCCGTGCTGCGCGAGTACCGGGGGGTGATGGACGGCCACGGCGTGGTCCGGGCCCGGGTCACGGCGACGTCGGCCGCACGCGACGCCGCCAACCGGGACGTCTTCATGGCCGCCGGCACCGAAGCGGTGGGAACCCGGCCCGAGCTGCTGACGGGAGCCGACGAGGCACGCCTGTCGTTCCGGGGGGCGGCCGCCGACCTCGACCCCGACGACGGCCCGTTCCTCGTGGTCGACATCGGGGGTGGGTCCACCGAGTTCGCCGTCGGGCGCAGCCGCGCCGAGGGGGTGGCCACCACCGACATGGGCTGCGTCCGGCTCACCGAGAAGTACCTCCATCACGATCCACCCACCGCCGAGGAGCTGTCGCAGGCGCTGTCGGTGGCCCGGGACTGGCTGGACGACGTGGCCCGCGACGTACCCGCCTCCCTCGAGGCCCGGCGGCTGGTCGGGCTGGCCGGTTCGGTGACCACCGTCGCCGCCATCGAGCTGGGGTTGGCCACCCATGACCCGGAACGCACCCACCACTTCGTGGTCACGCGGGCGGCGGCCGAGGACGTCTTCCGCACCCTGGCCACCGAGAAACGCGCCCAGCGGGTCCACAATCCCGGCCTGGAGGAGGCCCGCGCCGACGTGATCGTGGCCGGCGCGCTCATCCTCGTGGCGGTGATGCGCTACTTCGGCCACGACGGATGCCTGGTGAGCGAGGCCGATATCCTCGACGGCCTGGCCGCCAGCCTTCGTGACCCGGACCCGACGTCCGGGCCCCGCGACTCCCTCGAGGAGCGGCGGTGAGCCTTCCCGCCGAGCTCCACGGCCGGCGCGTGGTGCTGCGGCCCCTGGCGTCGAGCGACTTCGGCCAGTGGCGCGAGGTCCGCCGCCGCAACGCCGACTGGCTCCTCAAGTGGGAGCCCAAGCCGCCCAGGGGCAATCCCGACGACACCGAGGACCTGGCCGCCTTCGGGGCCCGTTGCGGGGCCCGCCAACGGGAGTGGCAGCTGGGCACGGGCTACGGCTTCGGCATCTTCGTCGACGGCCGGCTGGCCGGGGAGATCAACGTGTCCGGCGTGCAGCGCGGGCCGTTCCAAAACGCCTATGTGGGCTACTGGATCGACCAGGCCCAGGCGGGGTCCGGCTACGTCCCCGAGGCACTGGTGACGGTGGCCCGCTTCGCCTTCGAAGACGTGCGCCTGCACCGGCTCCAGGTCGCCATCATCCCCCGCAACCGGGCCAGCCGGCGGGTGGTCGAGAAGCTCGGCCTGCGCGAGGAGGGGCTGGCGGTCAGGTACCTGGCCATCAACGGTGTCTGGGAGGACCACCTCCGTTACGCCATCACCGCCGAGGAGTGGGCCGAACGGGGCGACGCCCTGCTCGGCGAATGGGTGCGGTGAACGGCCAGCCGCCGCCTAGACGTCGAGGAAGCGGCTGACGGCGACCGCCGAGCCGGCCGTGCCGACCACCATCCCCACCAGGAGGAGCAGGATGCCGGTGCCGGTGACGTCGGATCCCGTCACCAGGAACTGCTTGAAGAGCTGGACGTCGCTGTGGGAGCCCTGGATCCAGCTCTGGAAGAACGTGCGCAGTATCCAGACCATGGAGCAGGCGGCCAGAGCTCCGATGACCCCCTGAACCAGGCCCTCGAGCATGAACGGGACCCGGATGAACCAGTTCGAGGCGCCGACGAGTTTCATCACCGCCACCTCCCGGCGGCGGGCGAAGATGGCCATACGGATGGTGTTGAGGATGAGCAGACAGGCCGCCCCCAACAGGACCACGGCCACCGTCCACAACATGATCTGGAGGAACTTGGTGATCGACACCAGGGCCTCGACCTCGTCTTTGGCATAGCTCACGCGCAACACCCCGGCGGTGTTGGCGAACCGGTCGCCGATGAGCCTGGTCTGCTCGGCCTGGCGCGGCACCACGCGGTAGGAGGGCGGGATCTGGTCGACCCCGATGGCGTCACGCACGTCGGGCTCGTTGGCGAAGATCTTCTTGAACTCGGCGAACGCCTCGGGCTTGGACACGTAGTGGTACCGCTTGACCTCGGGCATGGCCTTGAGCTGGCGGTCGACGGCGTCGGACTCGGGTGGGCTGGCGTCGGCCTTCATGAACACCGACAGCTCGACGTTGCCCCGCCACTGGATGGTGGCCCGGTCGACTCCCCGCTTCACCAGCAGGGCGCCCCCGGCCAGGGTCAGCGAGACGGCCACGGTGATGAGGGCGGCCGACGCCATGGAGAGGTTGCGCTTCAGGTTGGAGAACGTCTCCTTGGCGACGTAGTCGACCTTCATCGCCATGGCGCGACCCTCACTGGCCTTGCCCGACCCAACATCTAGGTGAAGGCCCCGTAGACGCCGCGTGCCTGGTCGCGCACCAGCGAGCCCCGGTCGAGCTCCACGACCCGTCGGCGCATGGTGTCGACGATGTTGTGGTCGTGAGTGGCCATGACCACGGTGGTGCCCGTGCGGTTGATGCGGTCGAGCAGTCGCATGATGCCGACCGACGTGCTGGGGTCGAGGTTCCCCGTGGGCTCGTCGGCCAGCAGGATCAGGGGCCGGTTCACGAACGCCCGGGCGATGGACACCCGCTGCTGCTCACCACCCGACAGCTCGTGGGGCAGGTTGTCGTGCTTCTTGGACAGGCCGACCAGGTCGAGGACCTGGGGCACCTGGGCCCGGATCACGTGGGAGGGCCGCCCGATGACCTCGAGAGCGAAGGCCACGTTCTCGTACGCCGTCTTGTTGGGCAGCAGCTTGAAGTCCTGGAACACGCAGCCGATGTTGCGGCGCAGCAGGGGGACCTTCCACGAGCTGAGCTGCCCGATGTCCTTGCCCGCCACCCAGATGCGCCCGCCGTCAGGCTTGTCCTCTTTGATGAGGAGCCGGATGAGCGTCGATTTCCCCGAGCCGGTGGGGCCCACGAGGAAGACGAACTCCTGCTTCTGGATGTCGAGGGAAACCCCCCGGAGGGCGACGACTCCGCCCTTGTACGACTTGGTGACGTTCTCGATTCGGATCATAAGAAGAGGGGCGCGCCGCGTGCCGGTGCACGGGCAGGCGCGTCCCAGGCTAACCGGCCATCCCCGCCGCGGGCAACCACCGCCCGGTGTCGGCCCAGTCAGCACTGCCGTGCGCCACCTCTCACGAACCGCCGGTGCGGCGGCGCCAGCGCAGGAACGACTCCATGAAGGCGTCGAGGTCGCCGTCGAGGACGGCGTTGATGTTGCCCGTCTCGTGATCGGTGCGTAGGTCCTTGACCAACTGGTAGGGGGCGAGCACATACGAGCGGATCTGGCTTCCCCAGGTCACCTCCCGCTGCTCGCCGGACAGGGCGTCGAGCTCCTTGCGCCGATCCTGGCGGGCCCGCTCGGCCAGCTTGGCGGCCAGGATCTGCATGGCCACCGCCTTGTTCTGGTGCTGGCTGCGCTGGTTCTGGCACGACACGACGATGCCGGTGGGAAGGTGGGTGATCCGCACGGCCGAGTCGGTGACGTTGACGTGCTGGCCGCCGGCCCCTGACGAACGGTACGTGTCGACCCGCAGGTCCTTCTCGTCGATGTCGACCTCGGCGCTCACCTCCTCGAAGAAAGGGACGGCGTCGAAGGAGGCGAAGGCGGTGTGGCGCCGGGACTGGGCGTCGAACGGCGATATGCGCACCAGGCGGTGGACGCCCTTCTCCGACGACAGCAGTCCGTAGGCGTAGCGGCCGCGCACGATGAACGTGGCCGAGGTGATGCCTGCCTCGGTGCCGGCCGAGACCTCGTCGAGCTCGACCTCGAATCCCCGCCGTTCGGCCCAGCGCAGGTACATGCGCAGCAGCATCTCGGCCCAGTCCTGCGAGTCGGTGCCCCCGGCGCCGGAGTGCACCTCACACACGGCGTCGCCCTCGTCGTGCTCACCGGTGTAGAGCGACCGCAGCTCCAGGGCGTCGAGGTCGCGGACCAAGCTGGCCATGGCCGACTCCAACTCGGGGCCGACCGAGTCGTCCCCCTCGTCACGGCCCATTTCGAACAGCAGCTGAGTGTCGGACAGCCGGCCGTCGAGGGCGTCGACGAGATCGATGTCGTCTTTGACCCGGGACATCTCCGTGGTCAAGGCCCGGGCGGCGTCGGGGTCGTCCCACAGCCCGGGGTCGGAGGCCGATTTCTCCAGCTCCACGAGCCGGGTCCGTTTGCCCTCGATGTCGAGGGCCGCCGCCAGTTCCGAGAGCCGCGTGCGCTCGGCGGTGAGTTCGTCGGTGAGGTCTTTCACTTACCGTGACACAGCTTGAACTTCTTGTCGCTCCCGCACCAGCACTTCTCGTTGCGCCCCAGCTTCTCGTTGGGCGACTTCACCACGGTGACGGGCGACGCCTCCTCGAGGGAAGCCGCCGCCTCGTCGGGGACGGGCTCGCCCGTGTCGACGGCCTCCCGGGCGGCGGCCTGGACCACTCCGCCGGCCTGCACCGGGTCGTCGGCCGCCATGTACTGGACGTTGCTCACGTCGGGCACCGCCGGCGCCTCGACCACCACGTCGAGGTGCATCACGTACTTGACGAAGTCGTCGGCCACCGCCTCGACCATCTGGGAGAACATGTCGTAGCCCTCCCGCTGCCATTCGACCAGCGGGTCTTTCTGGCCCATGGCCCGCAGGTTGATGCCCTCCTGCAGGTAGTCCATCTCGTAGAGATGCTCACGCCAGCGCTGGTCGATGATGGACAGCATCACCTGGCGCTCGATCTCGCGCATGGTGTCGGGGCCGAGCTGCTCCTCGCGCGCCTCGTAGTAGCGGACGGCCTCGGCCACCAGGCTCTCGGTGATCTCGTTGGTGGTGGCCGCCTCGCCCAGCTCGTCTGCTTCGAACTTGGTGGGGAAGTACATGGCCACGTCGTGCAGCAGGCCGGGGAGGTCCCAGTCCTCGGAGAAGTCGTTGGGGCAGAAGACACTGACGACGCGCTCCATGGCCTGGCGCAGTGACTCCATCGCCTCTTCGCGCAGGTCGGCGCCGTCGAGGATGCCCTGGCGGCGCCGGTAGATCACCTTGCGCTGCTGGTTCATGACCTCGTCGTACTTGAGGACGTCCTTGCGGATCTCGCCGTTGCGGGCCTCGACGGTGCCCTGGGCCTTCTCGATGGCCTTGGTGACCATCCGGGCCTCGATGGGCACGTCGTCGGGAAGGGCCTTGCCCATCACCCAGCTCATGGCCCCGGTGGCGAAGAGGCGCATCAGCTCGTCCTCGAGGGACAGGTAGAACCGGCTCTCGCCGGGGTCGCCCTGGCGGCCCGACCGGCCCCGGAGCTGGTTGTCGATGCGCCGGCTCTCGTGGCGCTCGGTGCCCAGCACGTAGAGCCCGCCCAGCGCCCGCACCTTGTCGCCTTCGGCCTGGCAGGGCTCCTCGTAGGCCTTGGTCAGCTCCGCCAGCCGCTCCTTGTACTCGTCGGTGCCCGGCACCAGGTCTTCGTCGGCCAGCAGGTCGAGCTCGGCCAGACCCTGCGGGTACCCGCCGAGGAGGATGTCGACCCCCCGCCCCGCCATGTTGGTGGCCACCGTGACCGTGTGCAGGCGGCCGGCCTGGCAGACCACCGAGGCCTCTCGGGTGTGGTGCTTGGCGTTGAGCACCGAGTGGGGCACACCCCGCTTCTCCAGTAGGCGGGACAGGCGCTCGGACTTCTCCACCGACACGGTGCCGACCAGGACGGGCTGGCCCTTCTCGTGGCGCTCCATGAGGTCTTCGACCACGGCGTCGAACTTCGCCTCCTCGGTCTTGTAGACGAGGTCGGGCTGGTCGATGCGAATCATGGGGCGGTGCGTCGGGATGGGCACCACCGCCAAGTCGTAGGTGTGGGCAAACTCGGTGGCCTCGGTGAGGGCGGTGCCCGTCATGCCCGCCAACTTGTCGTACATGCGGAAGTAGTTCTGGAGCGTGATGGTGGCGAGGGTCTGGTTCTCCTCCTTGATCTTGGTGCGCTCCTTGGCCTCCACCGCCTGGTGCAGCCCCTCCGACCATCGCCGCCCTTCGAGGATGCGCCCGGTGAACTCGTCGACGATCTTGACCTCGCCGTGTTGCACCACGTAATCGACGTCGCGCTTGTACAGCTCCTTGGCCTTGAGGGCGGCCTGGAGCTGATGGACGTAGTTGGACGACAGCTCGTCGTAGAGGTTCTCCACACCGAGGGCCCGCTCGACCTTCTCGATGCCGTCCTCGGTGGGGACGACGGTGCGCTTCTCCTCGTCGACCTCGTAGTCGAGTTCGCGGGTGAGCATCCGGCAGACGCTGGCGAACTTGTAATAGAGGGCGGCCGCGTCCTGGACCCGGCCGCTGATGATGAGCGGGGTGCGGGCCTCGTCGACGAGGATCGAGTCCACCTCGTCGACGATGGCGTAGGAGTGGCCCCGCTGCACCATCTGGTCGCGGGACATGGCCATGTTGTCGCGGAGGTAGTCGAAGCCGAACTCGTTGTTGGTGCCGTAGGTGATATCGGCCGCGTACTGGGCCCGCTTGTAGAGGGGGTCGTCGTGGTCGGGGATGATGAGACCCACCTCGAGGCCCATCCACTTGTGGATCAGGCCCATCCACTCGGCGTCGCGGGTGGCCAGGTAGTCGTTGACGGTGATGATGTGCATGCCCCGACCGCTGAGACCGTTGAGGTAGGCGGGCAGGGTGGAGACGAGGGTCTTGCCCTCGCCGGTCTTCATCTCGGCGATCCAGCCGAAGTGCAGGGCCGCCCCACCCATGAGCTGGACGTCGTAGTGGCGCTGGCCGATGACCCGCCGGGCCGCCTCCCTCATCACCGCGAAGGCCTCGATCAGCAGGTCGTTGAGGGCGTCGTCGATCTGGTCGGGCGCCACGTTGTCGAGGCGCTCGCGGAACTCGACGGTCTTGTGCCGCAGGTCGTCGTCGGACAGAGCCTCGATCTCGGGCTCGACGTTGTTGATGTCAGGCACGAGGGACTGGAGGGCCTTGAGCTTCTTGCCCTCGCCGGCGCGAAGGACCTTGGACAGGACAGACATGCCCGCCAGTCTACCGACGGGCCTCAACGCTCGGTTTCGGCCCGCGAATAGAGTCACCTCATCGTGCTTGGTCAGTTCTCAGGTTGAGAACGGGGTCGGTACCCGGCGAAGTCCAAGCCACCCGCGCCATCGGCGGCCGGGGGGTCCTCGTCGTCATGCCCGCGTACAACGCCGCCCGAACCCTTTCCGCCACCTGGCAGGCGATCCCCGGGGACTTCGTCGATGCCGTTCTTCTCGTCGACGATGGCAGCGACGACGCCACCCTCGAAGTCGCTTCACACCTTCCCATCGAAACCATCGCTCTGCCGCACAACGTCGGATACGGGGGGAACCAGAAGACCTGTTACCTGGAGGCCCTCCGACTGGGCGCCAGTGTGGTGATCATGCTCCACCCGGACGGCCAATACGATCCTGCCCTGCTCCCGGACCTCGCCGCACCCATACTCGCCGGGGAAGCCGATCTCGTCCTCGGCAGCCGCATGTTGGTGCCCGGGGGGGCGCGCTCCGGCGGAATGCCGCTCTACCGCTATGTCTCCAACAAGGCGCTCACGGCCATCGAGAACAAGGTGTTGGGTACCCGGTTCAGTGAGCTCCACACCGGCTACCGGGCATACTCGCGTTCTTTCCTGAAGACCGTTCCGTTCTTGCGGAACTCCGATCACTTCGTCTTCGACAGCCAGATCATCAGCCAGGCCGTGGCCTTCGAGCAGCGGGTCGCCGAAGTGGCGATCCGCACCCGCTACTTTCCCGAGGCATCGTCGACGTCGATGAAAGCCAACATCCGTTATGGCTTGTCGACCCTGTGGACGGTCGCCCGCTTCCGTCTCCACCGTTCGGGCATCCTGGCGTCGCGCCTGTTCCTGCCGTGAGGCCGGCGGCCGACCCACCCGGCCCTCAGATCACTGACGAGCCCCACGACGAGGCCCGGGCGCCATCGTTGCTCGACGAGCATCGCTACCTGTGCCTGTCGGCCGTGGTGGTCCTGCTCCTGACCATCTTCACGCTCAAGGGCCGCTGGGCGATGGGCGTCGACATCTGGGAGCACGCCGCCGCCATCCGGGAGCTCTCGCTGCACCCCCTCCACCCCCAGCATCCCTTTTACGCCGTTCACGCCTCACACCAGTTCTTCAACCCCTATTCGTTGCTCCTCGCCCTGGTGTCGCGCATCACCGGGATCGGTGTCCCCACCGTTCTGGACATCGCAGGCATCGCCAACGTGGCGTTGCTGCTGGTGGGCCTCCACCTGTTCGTGACCCGGATCAGCCGGCGGCGCCACGTCGACTTCTACGCCCTGCTCTTCGTCCTGGTGCTCTGGGGGCCGGGCGCGTGGTTCTTCAGCGGGTTCCTGCACTGGGACGTGCTTCCGATCGTCATGACCTACCCGTCGACGTTCGCCAAGGGCGTGTCCCTTCTCGCCCTATGGCTCTACCAGCGCTACCTCGACGAGCGGGACCGCCGGCTGCTGGTGATCATCGTGGCGCTGCTCAGCGTCACCCTCCTGTGTCATCCCGTCGATGCCCTGGCCGCCTACGTCGGCCTGGTGGCGCTGTCGTGCCGCACCGATGACCGGCGAGTGGATCGCACCGTCGCTCTGGCGCTGGCCATCGCCGCCACGTCGTTCCTGGTGGCGTTCCTCTGGCCCTACTTCTCCCTGTACGGCCTCCTGTTCGGGGACGGGCAAGCCCACTACCGGGAGTCCATCGGGGGAGCCGACCACGACATGTACGTCCATGTCGTGTCCCGCATCTTTCCCATGCTCATCGTCGTCCCCTTCTTCGTGCGCCGCCTCTGGAGGGACTGGCGTGACCCGCTCGCCCTCTACCTGACCGGCCTCGTCCTGGCGTACGCCTACGGCTACGCGGTGAGGAACTGGTCGTACGGACGCCTCATCTCCTCGATCATGTTCATCGCCGCCATCCTGCTCGCCGAGGAACTGGTCATGGCTGCCGAGGCCGCCTCGGCGGCGGGCAACGCCGGCCGGCCGGCCCTGCGGTGGGTCCAGGTCACAACTGTCGGGCTGCTGGTGCTGGGCACCTACAACGTGCGCAACGGCTTCGTCGTCCTTCCCGATCCGATCGCCAGGCGATTCCCGTACAGCTGGGTGCACAGCAACGTCGACATGGCCAAGCTCTCCCAGTTCGACTTCCTCACCAGGTTGACCAAGCGGTCCGACGTCGTGCTCTCCGACGTCTACACCAGCCTCTCGATCCCCACGTTCTCCGGACGCACCGTCGCCGTTGCCCGGACCCAGGCATTCGTCGACGCTGATCAGCGAGGTGCCGACCTGGCCATGTTCTTCAATCCTGCGACCCCTGAGCCCAACCGGCGCGCCATCCTTCAGAAGTACAACGTCAGCTTCGTGCTCCTCCTCCGAGAGCGCCTGGCCGCCGAACCGGCGACGTACCTTCCCCTACAGAGCCTGGGACGGACCGTCTACACCAACGCCCGGTTCGTGCTCGTCGACGTCCGCGGTCGCTGAGCCTTCGCCCCGCCGGGCGTGAGGCCGGGATGTCGTCCAGTGCGTGGTCCCCGCGACCAGGACCTCGGCACCCAGGGCGGCGGCGCAGACGAGCAACGGCACCAACGGGATCGTGTAGCGCGGGTTGAACCCGGCGGTGGCCGACGACCCGACGAGCAGGGCCCAGGCCATGCCCACCAGCAGACCGATCTCGAGGCGGTGCGCCTGCCTGGTCACGAGCGCACCCAGGGCGACCGCGGTGGCGGCGGGGACCAACCACCATGGCACGTGCACGTACCGGCCGTAGCGGTCCTCGAGGCTTCCGTGTGACCCGTAGAGGCTCAGCTCCACCGGCGCCTTCTTGGGCCCCAGGTAATGGACGACGTCGGACGACACCAGCCGCATGTAGGCCAGTGGATGGGCACGGATGACGCCCAACGAGAAGTCGCGCAACAGGCGGTCGCTCGCCGGCGTTATGGCGGTGTCCACGTCGACGTCGCCCACGGGACCGAAGAACAGCTGCTGGGCGGGCGACGCCCTGGAGAACAGGTAGAAGTCGGGGTCGGACACAGTGGGCCCGTGGCAGAGGGAGAGGGTGGCCGGCGGGACATGGGCGTGGGAGCAGTCGATGATGGGGCCGACCTTGGCATAGAGGAACCAGCCGTCGCCATCGGTGAACCCGAACGAGCCACCATGCACGCTGTGGAAGGTGCAGTACCCCAGCACGGGCACCACCACAGCCGCCACCGCCACCAGTGCGCGCCGCCAGCCCAGGCCGAGGAGCCCCACGTAGGCCAACCACACCGGGACGGCGAAGATCCCGACTGCCCGGGTGACCACGGCGAGGGCGAGCAACAGCCCGCTGGCCACCAGGGCCGGCGTTCCCCGCCGGGTGGCGGCCACCAGGACGACCGAGGCCGTCACCGAGACGGTGAAGAAGATCTCGCTCAACACGTCGGTTTCCAGGGCCACTCCGTAGGCGTCGATGACCACCACGGCCACGGCGACCGCCGCCAGCCACCGCCGGGTGCCGAGGCGCACCAGGAGCAGGTAGACGAGTACACCGAGCGCCAACCCGGCCACGTGCTGGAGGTCGGTGATCCACCGGAGGTTGCCGGTCCCCACCGACAGCACACGGATGAGCAGCGGATAGCCGTTGGGACGCAAGGCCGAGAAGCCGAATGGGGCGTTCTTGGCAAGCCTGAGGTAGATCAGCGAGTCCTGGTAGACCGACGGCACCCCCATCCGGGCCACCGCCACCCTGATGATGGCGCCCACGACCAGCACCCCGACGAGACCGCCATGGCGCGCCACACCGGTGCCGGCACGGCGCACCGATGCCGTGGCCGCCGACTGCCATCGCTTCGCCGACTGCGGTTGAGTCAGTGGCTGCGCCTACTCGTCGGGCGCAGTCGCAGGCACCGGTACGCCGCCTGAGTCGAGGCGGGACCGCAGCTGGACCTTGGCCAGGATGTTGGCCACGTGGTTGCGCACCGCGCTCTCACTCACCCCGAGCCCGTCGGCGATGTCACCGTTGGCCTCTCCCCGGGCCACCCGCTTGAGCACGTCGAGCTCCTGGGGGGTGAGGCGGGTCGCCGAGGCGGGCTCTCCGGGACGATCGGGCGAGGAGGCATCCGCCACCGAGAACTCGGTGACGAGCTTGGCCGCCATGGTCGGCGACAACAGGCTGGCGCCGGCCATGACCGCCCGCACCGCGTCGGCCACCTGGTCGATGGAGACCGCTTTGAGGAGGTACCCGTTGGCTCCCGCCTTGATGGCCGCGAACAGGTCTTCCTCCTCGTCGCTCACCGTGAGCATGATGATGCGACTCGTCGGGAACGACCGACGGATGCGGCGGGTGGCGGCGATGCCGTCGAGGTGGGGCATGCGGACATCCATGAGAATGATGTCGGGGGCCAGCTCGGCCGCCTTTGCCACTGCCACCTCGCCGTCGGGGGCCTCCCCCACCACCACGATGTCGCCCTCGGATTCGAGGACGATGGTGAGCCCGCGGCGGAACATGTCGTGGTCGTCGGCCACCAGCACCCTGATGGGCTCGTCCAAAGGCACCGCAGAGTCGGTCACGGCGGAGCTAGCCGCCGTCGATGAGGCCGAAATGGCCGTCGTCGCGCCGGTACACGACGGTGGCCAATCCGCTCTCGGCGCTGGTGAAGAAGTAGAAGTCGTGGCCCACCAGGTCCATCTGCAGGGTGGCCTCTTCCGGGGTCATGGGCTTGGTGCTGAAGTGCTTGGTCTTGACGAACCGGGGCCCGGCGTCGCCGCCGTCGTCGTCGCCCTCGTCGAGAAGGCGGGCCAGCCCGTCGCCCTCGTCGCCGGCCACACCGTTGGCGCTGGCGCTGCCATTGAGGCTCCCGTTGAGTCGGGACGAGGGGTGGCGGGGGTGGGACCGGCCGATCAGACGGCTCTTCAACCGCGACACCTGGCGATCGAGCTTCTCCACCACGCGGTCGATGGATCCAAGCGTGTCCGGGGCGGCGGCCTTGGCCCGGACGATGTGGCCGTGTCCACGGAGGGTGACCTCACACACCTCCTTGTCGGTGATGCGCGGGTTGCGCTCTTCGGCGAACTGGATCTCGGCGTGGTCCCAACCGTCGAGACGGCGACCGATCCGGGTCACCTTCTCTCGGGCTATGGCCCGGAGCGCCTCGGGAACCTCGGCGTTGCGGCACTGCATGGTGACGTCCATCGCTCTCCGTTCTGCCATCGGCATCGCCGGCGGGAGGGTGTCCCCGCCGGCGCGTGGGAACTGCGGGCCCTCGGGCGCAGCCACGAGCCGGCTCGGTTCGAGCCTGGCGCTCGACGAGGAGATGCGGTCGGCCACGGCGCCGCTCCCTCGTGCTTGGCCTCCCCCTCGGGGACCGACTGGGCAGGGTGCCCTCCTCGTCATCACGACGGGACTGATCATGGCAGGCCTGCCCGGTTCACCCGGGTCGAGCCCTGTCCCGAGTGTACGTCGCTGCTCGGGCCCGGGCACCGGAGTCGGGTGAACCCAGCAGTCGAGGTGACCCGGAGTCAGACCGAGCGACGCGGGGTGCGAGCGGCGGCGACGACCTGCACGGTGGCGGCGCCACCCCGGCGCAGCGCGGCCGCCGCCGCCGACACCGTGGCGCCACTGGTGACGACGTCGTCGACGAGCAGGACCCGTGGGCCCACGCTGCGCCTGGGGATGAAGGCCGGGCCACTGCGGCGCTCGGCCAGGCTGCGGCCGGTCTGGGCCGGTGTGCCCGGCCGCCGGCGCAAGGCTCGCCGGCAGGGCCGAGCGAGCCGGCGGGCGACGGCCCGGGCGAGGAGCTCGGCCTGATCGAAGCCTCGGCGGCGCCGGCGGGCCGACGTGGTCGGTGCCCAGGTGACGACATCGACGGTGTCGGCCTCGACCAGGGCGGCCATCTCGGTGGCGAGGAAGGGCAGGGTGGCCCGGGCGTTGCGGTACTTCAGGCGGGCCACCAGCTCGCGCCCCACCCCCCTCGTAGGCGAACGGGGCACGGCACCGGTCGACGCCGGCGGGCGGGTCCAGGGCCGGGGCCGCCCGCAGCCCGCCCCGGCAGCGTGCGCACGGCGCCGGGCCCCGGGCGCCACACGCCGGGCAACAGGTGGGCATGAGCACGCCTGCGATGCTACGGCCAGGGTATGACGGCCAACCGAAGGACCCGGGTGCCCGCCGCCGGCGGACTCAGTCGGGGCGGCGGGCGATGCAGAGGACCGACTGGCCGAACGGCGGGGCCCACCGGCTCTCCAGGCGACGCAGGACGGGGACCATGGCCTTGTCATAGGTGAGCGCCGACCAGCGCGTGGTCGGGACCCGGCCCAGCTTGGTGGCCACCACCCACCAGGCGACGGCCCCCACCGAGTTGACGTAGCGGGCGTCGACCACCTCGAAGCCCGCCTCGGTGACGGCGGCACCGAGCTGGGGTGCCCGATAGCGGCGGTGGTGGCCGATGCGGCGGTCGAAATCGCTGTAGAGGGCCTCGAAGGCGGGGACGAAGAGGAGCAGCCGGCCGCCTGGGTGCAGAGCCTCCCGCAGGTGGGCCAGCGCCGCCCGGTCGTCGGCCACGTGCTCGAGCACGTTCACCATCACAATGCTGTCGAACCCCCCGATGTCGGGGGTAGCGAGCACATCGGCCTCGAGGACCTCGACATCGGACCGGGACGAGAACCGCTCCCGGAGCAACCCCACGCAGCGCGACGAGACGTCGGTGGCGACGACCTTGCGGCCGTCGGCCAGCAGCTCGGTGAGCGTGCCGTGACCGGCGCCGATCTCCAGCACCCGGGGCCCCAGGCCCGGCTCCATCATCGAGTAGATCCAGCCGGCGTAGTTCACGGCGTCGTCGAGGCTGTCGAGGGTGTCGGCCAAGGCGCCGTCGGAGCTCTCGGCCGTGACGGGTCCCCTGCCACCCGCCGGTCGCGCCCGCTTGGCGCGCCTGGCCGCCCGGCCGAGCGGCGAGTAGCGGACGATGCAGGTGAGGGCGTGGACGCCGTCCCGCCACCCGATCTTCTTGCCCTCGGCGTAGGTCCGCCCCGAGTACCCGATACTGACCTCGTACACCCGCCAGCCGGCGCCGGCCACCTTGGCGGTGATCTCCGGCTAGAACCCGAAGCGGTCCTCCTCGATCTCCAGAGCGTCGACCACCTCCCGCCGGAACGCCTTGTAACAGGTCTCCATGTCGGTGAGATTGAGGTTGGTGAACATGTTGGAGATGGTGGTCAGCAACCGATTTCCCACGCTGTGCCAGAAGTAGAGGACCCGGTGGGCGTGCACGGCGTTGAACCGCGAGCCGAACACCACGTCGGCCCGGCCGTCGAGCAGCGGCGCCAGGACCTGGGCGTAGTCGGCGGGGTCGTACTCGTCGTCGGCGTCCTGCACGATCACGTAGGGGAACCGGGTCTCGGCGAAGCCGGTGCGAAGGGCCGCCCCCTTTCCGGCGTTGACCGGTTGGTAGAGCACGCGGACGCGAGGGTCGTCGATCTCGGCGAGGATCTCCCTGGTGCCGTCGGTGGAGCCGTCGTCGACCACGATGAGCTCCGCGGTATACGGCGACGCCAGGACCCGGGCGATGACGCGCTCCACCGAGGCGGCCTCGTTGTAGCACGGCATCACGACGGAGAGACAGGGTTCGGTCTTGTCCGCCCATGGCTTCGAGCTCACGACCCGGGAGGAGCTCAACTCGACGTCGAAGATCGGTCGCTCAGGTTCCGACCGTCCAGGACGACAGGTACTCGGCCTGGGCGGGGGTCAGGGTGTCGATGTCGACCCCCATGGTCTCCAGCTTGAGACGGGCGATCTCGGCGTCGATGTCGCGGGGGACGTCGTACACCTTGGGCTCCAGCGTGCCCCTGTGGGACAGGACCCACTCGGCCGACAGGGCCTGGTTGGCGAAGCTCATGTCCATCACCGACGCCGGGTGGCCCTCGGCGGCGCTGAGGTTCACGAGCCGGCCCTCGGCGATCACCAGCAGGCGCCGACCGCCGACGAGGAACTCCTCCACGAAGGGGCGTACCTCACGCCGGCCGCTGGAGCCGGCCAGCTCGGCCAGGGAGCCCAGGTCGATCTCGATGTCGAAGTGGCCGGAGTTGGCCAGGATGGCGCCGTCCTTCATGACCTCGAAGTGCTCGCCCCGCAGGACGTCACGGTCGCCGGTGACGGTGACGAAGATGTCGCCCTCACGGGCGGCATCGGACATGGGCTCGACCCGGAAGCCGTCCATGACCGCCTCCAGCGCCCGCAGCGGGTCGACCTCGCACACCACCACCTGGGCGCCCATGCCCCGGGCCCGGCTGGCCACGCCCTTGCCGCAGTAGCCGTAGCCCGCCACGACGACGACCCGCCCGGCCAGCAAGACGTTGGTGGCCCGGATGATGCCGTCGAGGGTGGACTGGCCGGTGCCGTAACGGTTGTCGAACATGTGCTTGGTATCGGCGTCGTTCACGGCCACGATGGGGAAGCGCAGGGCGCCGTCGGCTTCCATGGCCCGGAGGCGGATGACGCCCGTCGTCGTCTCCTCGGTGCCGGCCAGCACCTCGCTCACCTGGCTGGAACGCTGCTGGTGCAGGCGGGAGACGAGGTCGCAGCCGTCGTCCATGGTGACCTGCGGGTGCTCGTCGAGCACCGCGTCCATGTGGCGGAAGTAGGTCTCGGTGTCCTCGCCCTTGCGGGCGTAGGTGTCGATACCCTCGTCGAGGGAAAGCGACGCGGCCACGTCGTCCTGGGTGGACAACGGGTTGGAGGCGCAGGCCACGACCCGTGCCCCACCCGCCTTCAGGGTGCGCAGCAGGTTGGCCGTCTCGGTGGTGATGTGCAGGCATGCCGCCATGGTGACCCCCTCGAGGGGCCGCTCCTTGGCGAAGCGCTCGCGGATCGTCGTGAGCACCGGCATGTGGGTGTCGGCCCAGGCGATGCGCTGGCGGCCCAGTTCGGCGAGGGCGGGATCGGTGACGTCGTAGCTCATGACGGGAAAGCTCCTTCTGCGTGGGCGACCGATCTCTCGCGCTCTCCGGCCGAGGTGGCCAGCGCCTGCTTGATGTGGTCGATGGCGGGGATGGGCCCGGGGTCGATGCCTTCTTGGAGGGCCAGGTAGATCGAGGTGAAGTCGCCGACGAGCATGAGGTCGAGGAGCTGGGCCAGCTCACCGTCGCCCTCGGCCCGCACCTCTTCGATGCCGGCCATCACCTCGTCGAGGAGCTGGTAGGTGACCTCGAAGCGGTGCATCACCTGCGGGTGCTCGAAGTCGTGACGAAGCCCGACCAGGGTGATGAGCTGACGGGTGAGGTCACCGTGCTGGCCCCATCCCGCCACCTCGTTGTGACATACCTCGGGTTGGGAGTTGGAGAAGGCGGGGATCTTGGCGTTCTCGTTCAACTGGTTCTTCCAGCGGTGGGCGGCGACGCCGCCGAGGCCTCCTCCCCCGTGGATCAACGGGATCGTGCGGCCGATGCGTCGGGCCAGCTCCTCGGCCCGGTTGTCGGGGCGGACGAGCTCGTCGCGCCGGGCGCCCAGCTGCTCGATGGCGGCCGCCACCCAGTGCGACGCACCCGGGAACAGCCCGATGTCCTCGAGCACCAGCATGGGGGGGACGGCGAGGGCCCCGATGGCAGCCCTGGGCTGGGGGATGGTGTCGGGGACCTGCACGACGGGGGCGCCCCATGCCCGGGCCAGGCGCTCGAGCTCGCCCCCGCTGGTGACGGCCACGATGCGCGCTCCCTGGAGGGCGGCCTCGGTGACGGCCTCGATGGTCTCCTCGGTGTTGCCCGAGAAGGAGATGGCGAACACCAGGGTGCTCTCACTCACGAAGGCGGGAATCTCGTAGCCCTTGAACACCAGGACGGGGACGGGCATGTAGGGCCCGGCGGCGGCCATGAGCACGTCGCCGGCGATGGCGCTGCCGCCCATGCCGAGGACGACGACCTGCTCGACGTCGTCGTGGCCGGGAAGGTTGTCGAAGCCACGCTCGGCGGCCAAGGCGTCGGCCACCTGCTCGGGTAGGGAGGCGGCGGCAGCCAACATGTTCTGGCTGTCGAGGGGCGCCTCCGCCACTCCGCTCAGGGGGCCGCTCGGGCCCTGGGTGCTCGTCATCCTGCTCCCCCGGGCGGCACCTCGAAGGTGGGCGCGATGCCCTCCGCCGTGACCCGAGCCATGATCCGCTCGTGCTCGGCGTCGGAGACCGTCTCGGCCTCGTCGATGATCATGTCCGGGATGTCGTCGCGAATGGCGTAGCGGCGCTTGAGGCGCGGGTTGTAGAGCGTGTCCTCGTCACCGAGATAGAACAGCGGGCCCTTGTCTTCCGGGCATGCCAGGATCTCGAGGAGAAGGGGGTCGAGGGCCATCAGGTACCTTCCTTGACCAGCTCGATGAGGCGAGCCGTGTGTTCTTCGCAGGCGTCGGGGGTCGCCGCCTCGACGTTGATGCGCAAAAGGGGCTCGGTGTTGGAAGGACGCAGGTTGAACCACCAGTCGCCCGAGTCGACGGTGAGACCATCGGTGCGGTCCTGGGCGGCCAACGTGAACGCCGCCGCCACCCGGTCGATGACGCCCGTGGGCTCGGCCACCTCAACGTTCACCTCACCGGAGTCGGCGTAGCGCTCGACCGGTTTGCGCAGCTCCGAGAGGGCGACGTTCGACACCGACAGCTGCTGGAGGATCACCATGGCGGCGATCAGGCCGGAATCGGCCCGGTAGTTGTCACGGAAGTAGTAGTGGCCCGAGTGCTCACCACCGAAGACGGCGCCCGTCTCGGCCATCACCGCTTTGATGAACGAGTGGCCCACCCGGCTGCGCAACGGCACCCCTCCGGACTCGAGGATCACCTCGGGCACGGCCTTGGAGCAGATGAGGTTGTAGATCACCGTCGCCCCGGGGTTGACGGCCAGGATGGCCTGGGCCACGAGGGCGGTGGTGGCCGAGCCGGAGATGGGCACCGCCTTCTCGTCGACCAGGAAGACGCGGTCGGCGTCACCGTCGAAGGCCAGGCCCACGTCGGCGCCGGTCTCCAGCACCCT
>DATAQC010000060.1:0-19197 GCA_036264885.1 Acidimicrobiales bacterium
CTGCTGAGCGAGATCTCCCAGTCGGGCAAGCTGCCCGAGGAGCAGAAGCTGCGGGAGGCCATCGAGAGCTTCATGGAGCGCTTCCAGCCCAGCGGCTCCGACGACGACAAGTCGGCCAAGGACGACAAGAGCGACGACGACGGCAAGGGCGACAAGGGCGACAAGAGCTGATGCGCCCCCCCGGTCGGGTCCGACATGGCTAGCGGACAGGAACGCCAGCTCCGCCGGCGGATCAAGAGCGTGCAGTCGACCAAGAAGATCACCGGGGCCATGGAGATGATCGCGGCCAGCCGCATCGTCAAGGCCCAACAGCGCGTGGCTGCCGCCCGGCCGTACTCCGAGCAGATCACCGAGGTCCTACGCCAGCTGGCGGCGTCGGGCGTGGGCCTCGACCACCCGCTGCTCAAAGAGCGCGAGGTCCAGACCGTGGGCTACGTCGTGCTGACCGCCGACCGGGGGCTGGCCGGCGCCTACAACACGTCGGTGCTGCGCACCGCCGACCGCGCCCTGCAGGCCGACCGCAAGGCGGGCAAGGACTATTCCCTGTCGCTGTCGGGTCGCAAGGCCGAGGGGTACTTCCGCTACCGGGGCTACAAGATCGACGAGGCCAACTCCGGGTTCACCGAGCAGCCCACCTACGAAGACGCCCGCAAGGTGGCCGGCGGCATGATCGAGCGCTACGGCGAGGGCGACGTCGACCAGGTACAGGTCGTCTACACCCGCTTCTTCTCGGCCGGCTCCCAGAAGGTGGTCAACGTCCGCCTGTTGCCGCTCGAGAAGGGCGCCATCGAAGACCTGGCCTCCGACGGCCCCAAGGCCGACTACGAGTTCGAGCCGTCGGCCGAGGGCATCCTCGAGCTGCTCCTGCCCCGCTACGTCGAGTCCCGCGTGTTCGCCGCCCTGCTCGACGCCTCGGCCAGCGAGCAGGCGGCCCGCCAGCGGGCCATGAAGTCGGCCACCGACAACGCCGAGGAGATGGTCAAGACCCTCGGCATCCAGGCCAACAAGATCCGCCAGGCGGGCATCACCACAGAGATCATGGAAGTCGTCGGCGGAGCCGAGGCGCTCCGCCAGTGAGGATCCAGAAGATAACTACCTGGGCATCCTGGCAAGCCATGCCCAGCGGATTCTCATCATTAGATGCCCAGGTAGTTATCTTTCTGATCCTGAAGGAGTCCCAGCGATGAGCGAAACGACCAGCCCCACCACGGGCAGCCCCGCCAACGACCAGCCCATCGTCGGGCATGCCGGCGGCGGCCCTGCCGGCGCCGCCCAGTCCCAGGGTGGCCAGTCCGAGGGCGCCCAGCCCCAGGGTGGCGGCGCCGGCGGGGCCAGCGGTGGTGGGCCGTCGGCCACCAAGGACGGGCGCATCATGGGCATCGCCGGACCGGTCGTCGACGTGGAGTTCCCGCCCGGGGCTCTGCCCGAGATCAACGGCGCCTTGTCCATGACCGTCGAGCTGGAGGGCGACAAGATCGAGATCATGGCCGAGGTGGCCCAGCACATCGGCGAGAACCGGGTGCGGGCAATCTGCATGAAGCCCACCGACGGCTTGCGGCGGGGCACACCGGTGCGCAACCTGGGCCACGGCATCACCGTCCCCGTGGGCCCCGGCGTGTTGGGCCACGTGTTCAACGTGATCGGTGAGCCCCTCGACACCGGGGGCAAACAGGTCGAGGGCATCAACGACCACTGGGACATCCACCGCCCGCCGCCGCCGTTCTCCGAGCTCGAGCCCCGCTCCGAGATGTTCGAGACCGGCATCAAGGTGATCGACTTGTTGGCCCCCTACGTGCGGGGCGGCAAGATCGGCCTGTTCGGCGGGGCGGGCGTGGGCAAGACCGTCATCATCCAGGAGATGATCCACCGGGTGGCCGAGGAGCACGGCGGTGTGTCGGTGTTCGCCGGCGTGGGCGAGCGCACCCGTGAGGGCAACGACCTCTGGTTGGAGATGCAGGAGTCGGGCGTCATGGAGAAGGCCGCCCTGGTCTTCGGCCAGATGGACGAGCCGCCGGGCGTCCGCCTGCGCGTCGCCCTGTCGGCCCTCACCATGGCCGAGTACTTCCGCGACGAGGAGAACCAGGACGTCCTCCTGTTCGTGGACAACATCTTCCGCTTCGTGCAGGCGGGCTCCGAGGTGTCCACCCTGCTGGGCCGCATGCCCTCGGCCGTGGGCTACCAGCCCACCCTGGCCGACGAGATGGGCGAGCTGCAGGAGCGCATCACGTCCACCAAGGGACGCTCCATCACGTCGCTGCAGGCCGTCTACGTCCCCGCCGACGACTACACCGACCCCGCGCCGTTCACCACCTTCACCCATCTGGACGCAACGACTGAGCTTTCCCGGGACATCGCCTCTCGCGGCATCTACCCGGCGGTGGACCCCCTCGCCTCCACGTCGCGGATCCTCAGCCCCGAGGTGGTTGGCGAGCACCACTACCAGGTGGCCCGGCGGGTGCAGGAGACCCTCCAGCGCTACAGCGAGCTCCAGGACATCATCGCCATCCTCGGTGTCGACGAGCTGTCAGAAGAGGACAAGCTCACCGTCCAGCGGGCCCGCAAGGTGGAGAAGTTCCTCTCCCAGCCGTTCTTCGTCGGCGAGCAGTTCACCGGCATCCCCGGCGTCACCGTCTCGGTGGAGGAGACGGTGGCGTCGTTCGAGGCATTGGTCGACGGCGAGCTCGACGACGTCCCCGAGCAGGCGTTCTTCAACGTTGGCGGCGTCGACAGCGTGCGCGAGAAGGCCAAGACCCTGTCCAAGGAGGACAAGGACGACGACGAGGACGAGGCCGCCTAGGCATGGCCATGAACGTCGAGCTGGTCTCGCCCGAGCGCATCCTGTACTCAGGAGACGCCGAGATGGTGACGTGCCGCACCGTCGGTGGCGGCGACATCGCCTTCCTCGCCGAGCACGCGCCCTTCCTGGGCGCCCTGGAGATCGGGAAGGTCAAGGTCAAGACCAGCGAGGGCGAAGACGTGCAGGCCGCCGTCCACGGCGGCTTCGTCCACGTGCGCGACAACCAGGTGATCATCCTTTCCGACGTGGCCGAGCTGGCCGACGACATCGACGCCGACCGGGCCCGCAAGGCCAAGGAGGCAGCCGAGCGCCGGGACGCCGACATCGACGACGCTGCCGCCGAAGCCGCCATCGCCCGGGCCAACATCCGCCTGGAGGTCGCCGGCAAGTAGCGTCGCCAGCCTTCTGTGTCGACTTTCGTACCTAGGAGGTACCTAAGTCGACGCGGAACGTCGGTGTCACACGTGCGTGCTTGTGTTGAGGTCCGTGGATGCCGCCGATGTTCGTGTCTTTGGGATCGCCGGGCGCCAGCTGGCGCTGATCACCACTGCCCAGGCTCTGGCGCTTGGCATGACCCCGCGCCAGATCAACGGACGAGTGAACGCCGGGCTCCTCGTGCGCGTCCACCGGGGCGTGTACCGGGTGGCGGCGACGCCACCCACATCCGAGCAGTGTCTGCTCGCCGCGTGTCTGGCCGCTGGACCAGCTGCCGCGGCTTCGCATCGGAGCGCGGCAATCCTGTGGGGCCTCCGGGGGGTGAGCCGGTTTCGGCCCGAGCTCTCCGTGGCCGGCGACTCCAAGCCGTTGCTGCGGGGTGTTGTCGTACATCGTTCGCCGCTCGTTGCCGCCGACATTGGGTGGCGGGGGCCCATCCCGGTCACCAGGCCGGCCAGGACTCTGCTCGACCTGGCCGGGGTCGCACCCCGACTCGTCGAGGGGGCGCTCGACGATGCGGTGGTGCGGGGGCTGACGACACTCGGTGCGGTGGGGCGGATGCTCGACCGCACCGGGGGTAACGGTCGCACCGGCACCTCGCTTCTCAGAGAGCTCGTCGCCGCACGGTCGGCCGGTCAGGCTCCTACCGAGAGCCCCCTCGAGGACCGCCTGGTCGACCTCCTCCGCCGCCAGGGGCTGCCCGAGCCCGTCCGCCAGCACGAGGTGACGGTGCCCGACGGAGGTGTGGTGCGCCTCGACCTGGCCTACCCCCACGTCAAGGTGGGCATCGAGGCCGACGGGCGGGTGTGGCATTCGGGCCGGGCCGACTTCACCCGGGACCGCCAGCGCGCCAACCGCCTGGCTCACGCCGGTTGGACGCTGCTGCGTTACGGGTGGGCCGACCTCCAGCGGGCCGGTGCCGTCGGCGACGAGGTCGCCGGGCTCCTGGCCCGGAAGGCGGGTTGAGCGCTGTCTCCCGTAGTGCGGGCGTCTCGGGGATCATGGAGAGATGTCCCGCGTGCGCCTCGGGGTGGCTCTGGTCCTGCCGCCCCCCCTCGATCGGGAGATCGACACCCTGCGACGGGCGACGGGCGACGGGACCCTCGGGCGGGTGCCGCCCCATTGCACCCTGGTGTCGCCCGTCAACGTGCGGGCCGACCGGATGCCCGACGTGGTGGCACTCCTTCGCCGCGCCGCGGCGGTCACCCATCCGCTGCGGGTGCTCCTGGGGCCGCCGACGACGTTCCTGCCCGACAACCCCGTGCTCTACCTGCCCGTCGAAGAAGGAGCGGCGCCGGTGCGGGCCTTTCGCGACCGCGTGTTCCGGGAGCCGCTGGCCCGACCGCTCACGTGGCCCTACGTCCCCCATGTCACCGTGGCCGACGAGGCTGACCCCGAACGCATCGCCGCCGCCCAGATCGCCCTGAACGACTACCGCACCGACGTGGTGTTCGACCGCGTCCATCTCCTCCAGGAGGGTCCCGGGCGGGTGTGGGCGCCCATCGCCGACTTCCCCCTGAAAGCGCCCGCGGTGGTGGGTCGGGGGGGGCTGCCGGTCGAGCTCTGGGTGAGCACCGCCCTCGACCCCGAGGCCCGGGAGTTCTCGACGCGCGAGTGGCAGGCCATGGGACCCACGGAGCTGGGCACGCCCATGCCCCACGAGCGGGTGGCCATCAGCGCCCGCCGCGACGACAAGGTGGCGGGCGTGATCACCGGGTGGGCCCGGGGCGGGGTGGCGCAACTGTCCAACGTGGTCGTCTGCCCGGCCGACCGGGGACAGGGCATCGGCTCGCGCCTGTTGGCGTCGTTCGAGTCGACGGCCGTCTCAGTGGGGTGCTGCCGCCTGGCGAGTCGGGTGCGGGTCGGCAGCCAGGGCCACGGCTTCCTGCAGCACCGGGGGTGGGTCGACGAGACACGCCTCAGCCACTGGGTGGAAGGCCACGAGTTCGTCCAGGTGCGCCGGGACCTGTGAGGGCCAGCGGCGAGCTGCCAGCGGCGATTGGCTGGGTCAGTCGAAGTCGATGGCGGAGAAGTCGCGCAACTTCTCGAGGGAGTGGCGGGCACTGACCGTGCGCACCGTCCCCGACTTCGACCGCATCACCAACGACTGCGTGGTGGCGCCCCGACGGTCGTAGTTGACGCCCCGGAGGAGCTCACCGGTGGTGACGCCCGTCGCCGCGAAGAAGCAGTTGTTGCCCTTGACCAGGTCGTCCTGGGTGAGGATCCGTTGCAGGTCGGCCTCACGACCGGCGTTCCTGATGGCCTCGAGCTCGCCCTCTTTCTGGGGGGCGAGACGGCCGAGCATCTCGCCGCCCAGGCACTTGATGGCGGCGGCGGAGATCACTCCCTCGGGCGTGCCCCCGATGCCGAAGAGGATGTCGGCGCCGGCGTCGGGCATGCCGGTGGAGATGGCGCCGGCCACGTCGCCGTCCTGGATGAGGCGGATGCGCACCCCGGCCTCGCGGATCTCGGCGATGAGGTCGTCGTGGCGGGGCCGGTCGAGCACCACCGCAGTGAGGTCGTGCATCGCCTTGCCGGTGGCCTTGGACACCGCCTCGAGGTTCTCGGTGGGCGACTTGTCGAGGTCGATGCTGCCCACCGCGTCGGGGCCCACGGCGATCTTCTCCATGTAGAACCCCGGCGGGTCGTACATGGTGCCCCGGTCGGACACGGCGATCACCGCCAGGGCGTTGGGCCGGCCCAGGGCGCACAGCGTGGTGCCCTCGAGGGGGTCGACGGCGATGTCGATCTCGGGCGGGCTGCCGTCGCCCACCTGCTCGCCGTTGAACAGCATGGGGGCTTCGTCCTTCTCGCCCTCGCCGATCACGATGATGCCGTCGCAGGCCACCGACTTGAGATGGACGCGCATGGCCTCGGTGGCGGCACCGTCGGCCTTCTCCTTCTCGCCCCTCCCCATCCAACGAGCGGCGGCCAGCGCCGCCACCTCGGTGACCCGGACGAATTCCATGGCCAGGTTGCGGTCGGGGGCCTGACGTTCGGCAGCACTCATGGAATGCGACCATAGTGAAAATCGGTGACGGGGCGCCAAGAGGCGGCGACGGCTCGACTGGGTAAGAGGGCACGGATGGGGTCACAGGTGTCGCCGAAGGCCGCTCCCGACCGTCGATGGCCGCCACCTGGCCGGCTGCGGGGCAGGGGCGGCCTCAGCGCGGTGGGCACGGTGGGCACGGCGGTGCTGGCCGTCCTCGCCGTGCTGGGTGGCGTGGCCGGGTCGGCCCGGCTGGCCGACGCCGTGCCCCGCCCCCCACCGCCCCCTCCCGCCAAGATTCCGGTGCCCACTCTCGACGACTGGTTCTCGGGCGCCAATGCCGACTTCCGGCTCAAGACCCGCCTGACGGCGGCCACCATGCCAGGGGCCGACGCCCAGTTCGGCAAGGGTGCCCATCTCACCGCCTCCCCCGACGACCCGTCGACCTGGTACGTGTTCGGCCGCAGGGCGGCGGCCGTCCAGCCCGTTCCCGCCTGCGACGCCATGCCCACGGCGTTCGGCATCGACATCTGGAAGTCGACCGACGGCGGCGCCACCTGGTCGGCGCCCGCCAACCTGGTGTCGCCGGCCGAGGGGACACCCTGGGCCTGCTTTGCCGGCGACGGCGACGCCTACTTCGATGCCGGCACCCAGACCTGGCACTACCTGGCCCAGTGCCGGGGCCGCGACAACCTGTGGAACGGCTGCCACTGGACCCGGGCGTCGCGTGACCCCATGGGCGACTGGCAGGCCGACCCCGCCAACCCCGTTGTGTCGACGGCCCAGGGCTCGACCACCAACCTGTGGCAACGCATCTGCGGGCCGTCGACCAACTGTTTCGGCGACTCCCGAACTGCAGACCCCCAACCGCCCGGCGGTCCCAAGGCGACGGTGAGCGACGCCGGAACGTTCACCATCTTCGACGTGGCCAGTGATCCGGGGTTCCACTACGTGCGCTTCCACGGCGCCGCCGCCAACGGCCACCAGTACACCGGCCTGGCCAAGACACCCGACTTCGTGAACTGGGTGGTCGGGCCCGACGACCCCGCCCATCTCCCGTCCGACGACATCTTCGACAGCCGCTTCCCCAAGGGGCTGCCGCCAGGCGACGGCCACGGGGGCGCCCCGGCGTGGCGGGAGCCCCATTGGCTCGCCCCCAACTCCAGCGACGCGGTGATCGGGGGCGGCGGCGGTCACATCATGGAGGAGGGGCCGTGGTACTACCTGGTCGCCGAGGCGTCCGACCGGCCGCTGTGCGCCATGCCCGGCGCCACCTGGGACCTCGGCATCTACCGCACGGCGAGGCTGGCCAGCACCGTCTGGGACTCCCCCGCCCACCCCCACGAGAACCCGGTCGCCTTCTCCGACGACAGTGTGGCCGGATCACCGGTTCCCTCGAGCTGTGACCCTTCCTACCCACGCCTGCTCCGGGACCCGGCGACGGGTGAGACCGAGCTCGTCTACAACCGGGTCATCAGGATGTCGGGCGGCCCCGACGCCCCCCCCGACCCCACCCGGAGCGGGTTGTACGTCTACACCCTGCGGTGGAACCTGCTGCAGCAGGCCCGCCCCGGAGACGACGGCCCCGCCCTGGCCTCGTCCGCACCCTGGCGAGTCATCTCGGCCGCCACCGACCCGGCCCCACCGTCGCCCCTGGCCGCCCGCCGTGACGCCTACCGCGCCCCGGACGGCAACGGCTACATGGTGTTCAACTGCGAGACCGATGATGCCCCCTGCGGGCCGAGCAAGGCGATCTACCAGGACAGCTACGTCGGCCATGGCCTGAGGCCGGCGGCCGCCCGTTTCGTGTTCGGGGGCAAGGCGGCCGCCGCTGACGGCCAGAACGGCGAGGTGAAGTTCGTCGTGGGCCAGCTCGATGCCGCCGGGCGCTGGCTGGCGACCGACGCGGTGGCGGCCACCATCACCGGCAACGACTACACGGCGGCGACCAGCGACCCGGTCGTGCTGCGACGGGGCACCGTATGGCTCCGGTACATGGTGTGGGTGAACGGGGAGCACTCGACGGTCAAGGCGGGCGAGCTGTTCATCGAGCCCCGCCCCTGAGGGTCCGTTCGACCCCGACGCGCCGGAAAGTGATCACCCGACCGGCGCTACCATCTCGGCCGTGCAACGTCGCCGTGTCGTGGTGGCATGCCTTGTCTCCGCGGCCCTGGGGTTCACCGCCGCCGAGCTGGGTCGGCCGTGGTCGACGAGAGCGACGGCGCACGAGGCGCGGGCCGAGGCCCGGGCCGAGGGCGGCCCCCCCCTCTCGAGCGTCCATACGACCGGGCGCCTCGTGGCCCTGACGTTCGACGATGGCCCCGACCCCCGCTGGACGCCCGAGGTGCTCGATCTGTTGCGACGATCGAACGCGTCGGCCACGTTCTTCGTCACCGGCCTCAATGCCGTGGCCCATTCCGACCTCGTCGGTGCCGAGGTCAACGGCGGCAACGAGATCGGCGACCACACGTGGTCGCATCCCGACCTCAGGACCCTGGCGGCGCCGGCCATCGAATCGGAGATCGTGAGGGGAGGCGCAGGGATCCGCGCCGCAGGCGCTCCCGCACCACAGTTGTTCCGTCCCCCATACGGGGAGAGCGACGATGCCGTGGCCGTGGTCGCCGACGCCGAGGGATATCGCACCGTCTTGTGGAGCCTGGCCCTCGAGCACTATGTCGACCACACCCCCGACCTGGCAGGAGGAGTCGAGGCGCTGCTGGACCGGGTCCATCCCGGGTCGATCATCTTGGCCCACGACGGCGGGGTCCCCAACCGGGGACGGACGCTCCAGGCTCTTCCCCTGCTCCTCGCCGGCCTGAAGGCCCAGGGCTACCGCGTCGTCGACGTCTCGACCCTCCTCGCCGCCGCCCGCACCGCTCCGTCACCCTTGAGAGGATGAACCGCCGATGACCGGTTGCTGCCCGTTCTGCGGGGCGGAGTACGCCCTCACCGAAGCCCGCTGTTGGGAGTGCAAGGTGGCCCTCCCGGAGAACCCGACGCCCACGCTCGCCGTCGACGAGACGGGCGAGTCGGGTGAGGAGGTCCTCTACGAGCTCGACGACTGGCCGGTGGCCTCCCGGGTCGAGCTCACCGCCACCCTGGCCACCCGGGGGATCCCGTCACGGTGGGAGCCGGGGCTCACGCTGGCGGTGCGAGCCAGCGATGACGAGGTGGCCGAGTTCGCCCTCGACGAGCTGGAGGAATCAGCCACCGTCGACGAGGACGACGACGAGACCGACGAGGACGGCGACGGCGACGATGAGGACGGGGGAGCGGTGGCCCAGGCGGCCATGGCCGACCTGTTCGTGGCCGCCGACCGCCTCATGCACGAGCCCGACGACGAGGTCGTCGCCGCCGAGCTGGGACTGGCGGCCGACATCGTGGGCGAGAGCCCGCCACCGTTCGGCATCGAGTCCCAGCTGTGGGGGCAGGTGCGGGAGCTGTCAACGGTCGTCTGTGGCCACATCGACGCCAAAGCCGCCCCCGAGGTGGTGTCCGCTGACGCCCGCACCCTCAGGGAGGCTCTCCGCCCCTACGTGTAGCCGGCCAACCTCGTAGGGGCGGTGCCCCGTATACCGTTCGACGATGCTGCTGGCCGAGCTGGAGATCCGGCACACCCGTGCGGTGGCCCCCACTCGGCGGATCGCGCTCGGGAGCCAGTGGCTGCCCACCGACCCGGCGCCCGGCTACGGCGGGATCCTGCTGGGAGGCATAGTCGCCGCCCATCTCGAAGATCTCCACCCGGAGCTGCTCGACGAGCTGGTGGAGCTGGTCGACGACCTCGAGAAGGGGCGCCGCATCCCCCAGCCCCGGCTCAGGCACCGCTTTCAGGTCGACGTCGTCGGCCTCGATCGCAGCCGTCACAAGCTCGTGGGCGTCGGCGAGACCATGCACTACGAGTTCGACGGCCACGGCCTGGCCGTACCCCAGTTGCTCGGAGCCGTCTACGCCGCCGGCCAGATCCACGCCGAGACCCGCCCGGCGGTCTTCCACGCCATCCGCAAGGCCATGCGTTGGGAGGGGCCGGCGGGCGCCGGGCTGATCGCCCATCTGGCCGATCCCACCAGCGCATCACCCCGCTCCTGGCGGCTCTTCCCTACCGACGAGCGGTGGGCCCTGCAGATCCTGGGGTTCGACCCAGGGACCACGCCGGAGCGAACCGAGGTCATGCGCCGCTTCCGCAACCTGATCCGCGAGTCACACCCCGACCACGGTGCCCGTACCGAAGGGGCCGGCCAACGCATCCTCGAGCTCACCGAAGCCCGCCGCATACTCATGCCATGAGCCTCGGCGGGTCCTGTCACGTGGCCGGCCCCTCCCACCGCCCTACCGGGCGGCGGGCCCCTCCCCACGTGCCACCCGCCTCGGGAGAGGGAGACGACGCCCAACGGGAGGCTGGTCTTCCATGAGCCGCAACGGGGACAGGGCGGTGCTGCTCACGCCGGGGGCGGGGGCGGGGCGGGACCAGCCGAGCCTGGTGGCGGTGGAGGAGGCGCTACAGCCGATCGTGGTCGAGCGCATGGACTTCCCCTACCGCGTGGCGGGACGCTCACGGCCCGACCGGGCCGAGGTGCTGGTGGCCGCGGTCCGCGAGGGAGCAGGCGCCCTGGCCGGGCGCACGGGCCTGGCGGCGGGACGCCTGGTGCTGGGTGGGCGGTCGATGGGCGGACGCATCTGCTCCATGGCGGTGGCCGAGGGCCTCGACGCCCTGGCCCTGGTCCTCATCAGCTACCCCCTGCACCCCCCGGGGCGCCCCGAGCGGCTGCGCACCGAGCACTTCGGCCACATCCACGTGCCGTGCCTGTTCGTCAGCGGCACCCGTGACGCCTTCGCCAGGCCTGCCGAGCTGGAGGAGGCCACCACCGCCATACCGGGCCCCGTCACCCACACCTGGCTGGAAGGGGGTGACCACGGCCTGGGCCGTCGAGACGACGCCGTGGCCGCCGTCGTCGGCGAGTGGGTTCGGTCGCTGTCCTGAGGGTCATGCTCATGGCTCGGGTCGTGGTCGATCGCCGGGGTTGAGCTCCTCCAACTCCTGGCGAGCCGTCTCCGGGTAGAGGGTGAGGACGAGCACGGCGACGAGGGCGGGCCCGGCGGCCAGGCACGCCATGGCCGGGCCGATGCTGGAGAAGGCGTCACTCAGCACCCCGGCGGCCACCAGGCCGATGGCGCTGCCGGCCAGGGCACACACGGCCACGATGCCGTTGGCCCGGCCCCGCAGCGACGTGGGGAACAGCTCCGGCCCGTACACGGCAAAGGCGGGAATCGAGGCGTTGGACACGGTCATGGCCGCCATGGCCCACACCCACGACCCCCATCCGCCGGAGAAGAAGAACCCCACGGTGAACAAGGTCCCGACGGCGATGGCGAAGGCGCCGACGCGGCGCCGGCCGTGGGTGTCGGCCAGTCGCCCGCCGGCCATGATCCCGATCGCTGCCGGCGTGGAGGTGATGACGGAGAACAGCCCGATCCGCCCCCCGCTGTAGCCCCGTTCGACCCGTAGGAAGCGGTTGGCGAACTGTGACTGGGGGGCGAAGAACAGGTTGGAGAGCAGCCCACCGGCGGCCAGCAGCCACAGGCGTCGTCCGTGGCCGGCGACATGCGCCTGCTCGGGGACGCGTTCGGTGAACCGGCGGCTCTCGGGGAGGCGCCTGCTCACCCCGACGAGCACCGGCAGAGCCAGCACGGGGACCAGGTAGAGCAGCCTCCACCCCCGGATGCCCAGGTCGGCCAGGCGCAGGCTCATCACGCACACCCCGGCACCCAGGCCCCCGGCCATGGCCAGCAGGCTCACCGAATAGGCCCGGGACCCCGCCGGCATCTCCTCGGCGGCCATGATGGCGATGACCAGGGCGAGGGCGGTGGCAAACGCCCGGGCGAGAATCTGGCTGGTCGTCAGCCACAGCAGCGACGGGGCGACGGCGCCGGTCACCGCCAGGGCGCACCCGGCGGCGGCCGACCACACCAGCACGACGCGACGACCGCGGCGGTCGGCCACCGAGGCCACGACCAGAGCCACCAGGCCACCGATGCGCACGGCGGCGCCGGCGACCCCCTGGGCAGTGT
Organism: Acidimicrobiales bacterium; assembly: GCA_036264885.1. GTDB lineage: Bacteria > Actinomycetota > Acidimicrobiia > Acidimicrobiales > AC-14 > DATAQC01. Next base: position 12,288 of record DATAQC010000060.1, read on the forward strand.
CGCCCGCCCTGAACTCCTCGCCGGCGAAGGTGATGGTCTGGGTGAACAGGGTGTTGAGGTAGCCGGCCACGATGGCCAGCAGCCCCAAGCTGCCGAGCACCGAGGCGGCAACGGCGTCGAGGCGGGCGGGTGGCGCCCACCACGGCGCCGCCGAGGCGCCGGGGCGGGCGAGGGCCCGCCGCAAAGGGAGCTGGAAGAGCCACCAGAAGTAGGGGACGGTCAGGGCGAACTCGACGGTCTGGGTGAGCTGGTACTGGTCGGCGTCGCCCTCGGGCGTGGCGACGACGGTTCGCAGGTAGTCGCGCACGGGGCCCTCGACGGCCTCGTACCTGCCGTCGCCACAGTCCTGCTCGAGCACCAGATCGCTCCGGGGCACCAGGAAGGCGCGGAGGCCGTCGGCGTCGACCCGGCAGTGGGTTACGAGGCGGGCCACGGCTCGCCGGTCATCGTCGCCGAGCCTACCGACGGCCTCCCCCGGGACCCGGTCGGGCGGCGGGGAAGGGAAGGGTGGTCGGCGGTGTTCTTCAGTATGTGGGTGAACCGGTAGTCTTCAGCGTCAAGGGCGGAGGGTCGCCTGCACCGCTCACCACGGTGACACCGAACGTTCCGACATCGCCGTCCGTCCCCGGGAGTGGTATGGAAACGCAGCTCATGGAGGCCATCGAAGCCATTCGCCCGGCCTTGCAGGCCGATGGCGGAGACGTCAACGTGGTCGCTCTCAACCAGGAAACCGGCGTGGTCGATCTCGAACTGGTGGGCGCATGCGGCAGTTGCCCGGCGTCGACGATGACCCTGAAGGCCGGCATCGAGCGGATCCTGAAGGACCGGGTGGAGGGCATCACCGCGGTCAACGCCGTCGGCATGGACCCGGAGTTCTAGCTCCACCCCACCCAGCAGCTACGGAGTGACGGCGCCGCCGACCTCCGACCAGGTGAGCAGGTCGCGGTGGGCGGGCACCACCCGGACCGACCAGCCGTAGCGGCTGGCCCTGTCGCAGGCGAAGGAGGCCTCGAAGCGGTGGCCACCTCCGTCGGCCTCGTCGCCGGTCATCGAGGAGATGGTGGCATCGACGATCTCACCCGTCGGTCCTACCGGCCCATGCACGAGCTGCACGTCGACATCGGCGGGGGACAGGTCCCCCAGGGCCACGGTGGCGGTCACCGTGCGTCGGTCACCGACGTCGGCGGGGGCACCGTCGGCATCGACGTGGTCGACGGCCACTCCGTGCCAACTGGCGCGGACCCGGTGCTTCCATTCGGCCAGGTCCCGGGCCCGGGCATGGGTGTCGGCGTCGAGGGCGACGCGGCGGGCGGCTGCCGGCTCGTACATGTGGGTCACGTAGTCGCGCACCATGCGGCTGGCCACGACGAAGGGCCCGAGTGACATCAACGACGACCTCACCATGGTCAGCCAGCCGTGAGGGATCCCGTCGGCCCCGCGGGCGTAGAAGGTGGGCACGATGCGGTGCTCGAGCAGATCGAAGAGGCTGGCCGCCTCGGCTGCGTCGCGGCGGTCGAGGTCGCCGTCGTACTCGGCCGAGCTGATGACCCAGCCGTTGTCGGCGGTATGGCACTCGTCCCACCAGCCGTCGCTCACCGAGCAGTTCAGGGCGCCGTTGAGGGCGGCCTTCTCGCCACTCGTGCCGCACGCCTCCAGGGGCCGGCGGGGGGTGTTGAGCCACAGATCGGCGCCCTGGTAGAGGATCCGCGCCACCCCGATGTCGAAGTCCTCGAGGAACACGACGCGATGACGGACGTGATGCTCGCGCGAGAACTGCACGACCCGCCGGATCATGTCCTTGCCCATGTCATCGGCCGGGTGGGCCTTGCCGGCGAAGACGAGCTGCACGGGACGGTCGAGGGCCAATAACAGGGCGGCCAGGCGCTCGGGCTGGGACAGCAGCAGGGTGGCCCGCTTGTAGGTGGCGAAACGGCGGGCGAAGCCGATGGTGAGGGCGTCGGGGTCGAGGATGCCCTCGCTCCAGGTCAGCTCACCTGACGCTGCCGGCTGGGCCAGCAACGACGTCCGCAGGCGCAGGCGGGCGAAGTCGACCAGGCGCCGGCGCCCCGTGCCCAGAGCCGTCCACAGCTCGGCGTCGTCGACGGCGGCGATGGCCGTCCATGCCTCCGATTCGCCTTCGGCCCAGTCGTCGCCCACATGGCGCTGGAACAGGTCACCCATCTCCTCGGACACCCAACTGCGGGCGTGCACGCCGTTGGTGACCGAGCCGATGGGCACGTCGTCCTCGGGCACGCCCGGCCACAGCCCGGCGAAGATGTGGCGGCTGACCCGGCCGTGCAGGGCGGAGACGCCGTTGGCGAAACCGGCCAGGCGCAACCCCATCACCGCCATGTTGAACGGGGCGTCGTCGGGCTGGCCCGGCTCCTGGCCGAGGGCCATGAGGGTGTCGAAGGACACCCCGAGGTCGTCGGCCCACGACCCGAAGTAGCGCTCCATGAGGTAGCGGCTGAAGCGGTCGATGCCGGCGGGGACCGGGGTGTGGGTGGTGAAGATGGTGCCCGCCCGCACCGCTTCCACGGCCTCGGTGAAGGTCAGCTTGTCGTCGAGGACGTGACGGCGGATGCGCTCGAGCCCGAGGAAGCCGGCGTGACCCTCGTTGGTGTGAAAGACCTGGGGCGTGACGCCCATGAGCTGGAGGGCACGGACGCCGCCCACGCCGAGCAGGATCTCCTGGCGCAGGCGGTGCTCGGTGTCGCCGCCATAGAGGCGGTCGGTGATGTTGCACGACTCGTCGTCGTTGCCCTCGATGTGGGTGTCGAGCAGGAACAGCGGGATGCGGCCGACCTGGGCTCGCCAGATACGGGCCGACAACGGCCGACCGGCCTGGTCGACCGACACCGTCAGTGCCTGCGGGGCGGCGGCGCCAGGCACGTCGTCACAGGCCGTCAGGGCCAGGGCGTGGGGGTCCTGGGTGACGTAGCGCTGCTCCTGCCAGCCGTCGGCCGCCAGCTCCTGGCGGAAGTACCCCTGGCGGTAGAGCAGGCCCACTCCCACGAGTGGGAGACCGAGGCCACTGGCCGCCTTGAGGTGGTCGCCGGCCAGCACCCCGAGGCCGCCCGAGTACTGGGGCAGGGCTTCGGCGATACCGAACTCGGGGGAGAAGTAGGCGACTCCCCGCAATCGATGGTCACCGCGCTGGAACCACAAGTCGGACTCGAGGTGGTGACGGAGGTCGTCGTGGGCCGTGGTCAGCATCGAGATGAACCCGGCATTGCTCGCCAGGGCGTCGAGGCGCTCCTGGCCGACCATGCGGAGCAGGGCCAAAGGGTCGTGGCCGCTGGAATCCCATGCGTGGGGATCGACGGCGCGAAACACCGCCTGGGCACCGCCTTCCCACGTCCACCGCAGGTTGAGGGCCAGGTCGTGGAGGGGGGCCAGGGCTTCGGGGATCCGGGGTTGGACGGTGAAGCTTCGCAGGGCCTTCATCAAGGCGCAGACGCTATCCCAACCCGGTTTGGGTGCCCATCTCGCGTCTGGCCCGCACGTCGCCTGCGGCGGCTGCCTCCAGCTCCTGGGCGACCAGGAGCTCTTCCTGGGCCTCCGCCAGCATGGTGGCCGCCTGGGCAGATGCCGCGGCCACCGCCCGGTCTGCCTCAGATCTGGCCTCCGCTAGCAGCTCGGCCGCCTCCCGCCGAGCCGCCGCTTTCAACGTGGCGGCCTCGGCGAAGGCCTCGTCGGCCACGCGGCGGGCCTGGTCGAGCTCGTCCGAGGCCGTCGTTCGCAGCGCGGCGGCCTGCTGCTCGACGAGTTGACGGGTCTCGGCGACCTCCTGCTCGGCCGTCGCCCGCACGGCGGCGGCCTCCCGGTCGGCTGTGGCCATGCGGGCATCGGCCTCGGCCACCAGGTCGGCCGACTCTCGTCTGGCGGCAGCGACCATCTCGTCGGCCTCCGCCTGTGCTGCGGTCCGGACCTCCTCGGCGCCGGTCCTGGCGCTCTCCGACTCCTCGGCGGCGGCGGCGAGCAGAGCCGTCGCTTCCTGGCGGGCCGCGGTGAGGACCTGTTCGGCCGTCCGCCTGGTCTGCTCGAGCTCCTCGCCGACGGCGGCGCGCAGTTCGGCCATCTCGTGCTCGGTTCGGGCCACGATCTCATCGGCCCGCTGCTGTGCCGATGCGACGATGGCGGCGGCATCGTCCTCGGCCGCCAGGAGCGCCTCGGCCCTCCCCTGCTCGATCTCGTCACGTGCGCGTTCGGCTGCGCCACGCGCTTCCTCGGCGGCGCTGAGCTCCGATCGGGCCGAGTCGGCCATGGCCAGCGCTTCGGACTCGGCTCGGCTGCGCAGCTCGGCCACCTCGGTCTCCGCCCGGCTGCGCAGGTCGGCGGCCTCCGCCTCGGCTCGGCTGCGCAGCTCGGCCACCTCGGTCTCGGCCCGGCTGCGCAGCTCGGCCACCACGGTCTCGGCTCGTGAGCGGATCGAGGCGGCCGCCTCGACGGCGGCCCGTGCCACCCCCTCGACCTGCTGCCCGAGGGCTCTGAAGACTGCGTCGGAAGGGTCGGCGCGACCCTCGGCCACGTGCAGGAGCGTCCGGAACTCGTCGGCGACGGTCTTCAGGAAGGCGTCGACCTGGTCCTTGTCGTATCCGCGGAGAGCGGGCAGGAAATGGGCCGTCTCGATCTCATCCGGTGAGAACGTCATAGTGACTCGCCCTTCACATCACGTGAGCCGCAGGCCCCCAAGGACCTCGCTGCTATCGGATGACGGTCGTCAGGTCCCCCTCAATCTACCCGCCGCCGGCGTGTCGACACTTCACCAGCGGACACTGTCGAGTGTGATCTGGCCGCGCCATCCGGTGTCATCGTTGAGCATGAGACCGATGCCCTTGATCCCCGAGACCGCAGGGACGGTCCATGAGACCTGGTTCCAACCGGTCACCAGACGGACAGCGGGGACGGACACGTCGTTCCAGTTCAGGTCGGCCACATAGGGCTGGACGCTGCTGAGAGTCGCTCCGGCGGGCTGGTAGACGGCGTAGGTGACCCGCTGTCCCGCAGCCAGCCCGGCCGGTGCTGAGAGCTGCACGGCCGGCCAGTCCGGTCCCGTCGGGCTCAGGGTCAGGGCCAGGGCATGCGATCCGGTGTTGGCGAGGGCGGAGGTATTGGCCACCGCCACCGGTCCCCACCCCGGGTACCAGCCCTGGGCCGTCCCGTCCTCGAAGTCGCTGCGTATGCAGGGGCACGTCGGAACGGTTGTCGGCGGTGGGGCCACCGTCGTGGTCGTCGTGGTGGCGGGGACGGTAGAGGGCGTGGTCGACGCTCCCGAGAAGCTAGCCAGGGTCCAGGGCTTGGTGCTCAGGTAGCCCTTGACCTTGGTGATGTAGGTCTGGGCCGCTTGGTCGTGCCAGTTGCCCGAGTACCACTGCCCGACGCAGCCCCATTCGTCACCCGCGGCGTAGGAGGCGTACCCGATGTCGCGCAGCCACGACATGTAGCCCTCGTAACAGATGCGGTGGACCAGGAGAGAGGCATCGAGGTTGAAGGCGGTGGAGTCGCGGGAGGCGGGGAAGGTGCCGACCGGGTCGGAGCTCCACGTCACCTGGTGGATCCCGAAGCTGCGCGGGCAGGGAACCGTGTAGCCGGCCGCGCACAACGAGGGGTTGGACGTGTAATCCCCCAGCTGGCTCTGGTTCCACCAGGACTCCGTGGCGGCGATGGCTCGGACCCGGTCCTCGTCGAAGCCCCACTTGCACGAAGCCCACTGGATGATCTCGTCGGTGGTGCCGGTGAAGTTACCCGTGACCCTCGCTTCGAGCGTCTGGGTCCGGTTGTCGTAACCGACCTGGTCGTCGAGGGGGGTCAGGTGGAAACTTCCCGGAGAGGGCACGGTGGCGTTGGCCGTCGCATTGTCGGGGCGCGACTCGCTGGTCGCCCGTACGCGGGCGGCGCAGGTTGCGTCCGACGGCAGGCTGGACCCAGGTCGGAGCGTCGAGAACCGAGCTGTGGTGGCACCGGCGTGCGTTGTCGACGCAGCCAGGGTGGCGGTCACCAGGACGACCGTCGACAGGAGGATCCTTCGCACAGCGCCGTCCGATTCCGTCATGAGGAGATTGTCGGCGGCCGACCGTGTTGTCTTTAGCCCACCCTGCAGTCGGCTGAACCAGGATTCCAGTGCGCTAACCTGATCTGCGGCGACAACGTTGTGGCTCGGCCATCCAACTCTCCTGTGCGCCGGAGAACATGGTGGTGGTGGCCCGCGGACACTGTCTGGCGCCCCGGCCGGGATGTCCTCGGCGGGAGAAAGGTCCACGTGGTGAGGATGTGTGTTCGGGCGGCGGTTCTCGCGGTGATGATCCCGATGGTGGGGGGCTCCGCACCCGGAGCCTTTGCCGACACCGCCGGGCATTTCCTGACCCTCGGGCCCCGCTCGACGTTGCCGTCGGACCAGACCTGTGCCGCCCAGGTCCGGCCCGCGGCCGAGAACCGACCCGACAACGCGAAGGCGAACGCCACCGTCCCCCGGACCGGCAGCTTCTCGTTGACCCCACTGAACGAACAGGTCGGCTATGACAACCGGACCCGGCTGCTCGAAGCCAGGGTCTCGGGCAACTTCACCGGCACCACCGACGAGATCATCCAGTGGGCTTCGTGCAAGTGGGGCTTCGACGAGGACGTGGTCCGGGCCATCGCCGCCACGGAGTCCTGGTGGCACCAGAGCCAGCTGGGCGACTACAGCAACCACAGCGCCCTCTGCCCGCCCGGCTACACGGTTCCGTGTCCACGCAGCTTCGGGATCCACCAGGTCACGTGGACCTCCGACCCGGTCGGCACCTTCCCCGCGTCCCGGGACTCGACCGCCTTCAACCTCGATGCCTCCCTTCTCGTCCATCGCATCTGTTACGAGGGCTACATGTGGTGGCTGCGCGACATCGGGTACGCCTCCTACGGCGCCGGTGAC
>DATAQC010000080.1:0-3284 GCA_036264885.1 Acidimicrobiales bacterium
GCAGATGGGGATGACGACGAAGAACACCAGCTCCTCGACGGGCAGGTCGACGGGCAGCTTGAGGCCGGTGATGTAGGCCCGGTTGTAGGTCCAGTGGTGGCGGGCGATGGCGATCTCGTCCCACAGGGTGAAGATCACCACGGGTGGCACCAGGGCGATCAGCAGCCGCCGGGGCTGGCGCAACACCCTGGCCCCCAGTACGAACTCGAGAGGCAGGGTGAGGACCAGGCAGGCCCCCATCAGAGCCAGGTACTGGAAGCGGTCGAGGTCCATCGGGTCACCGTAGTGGTGCCCCGAGTGTCTGAACCGGTCATGACGGGGGTACCGTTCAGGCCAGGCCCGTCACCCTGGACGCGCCACTCGGACGCCTCGGAGAAGACGACCCCGCTCGATGCTGCTGGAATCCATCAACAGTCCCGCCGACCTGCGACGCCTCGACGAAGACCAGCTCGCCGTTCTCGCTGATGAGATCCGGGAGTTCATCGTGAAGTCGGTGTCGGTCACCGGTGGTCACCTGGGGTCGAACCTGGGGGTGGTCGAGCTCACGCTCGCACTGCACCGGGTCTTCGACTCGCCTCGCGACCTCCTCCTGTGGGACACCGGTCACCAGGCGTACGCCCACAAGATCGTCACCGGCCGGCGTGACCGGTTCACGTCGCTGCGCCAGCCCGGAGGCTTGTCCGGCTACCCGGCCCGACGGGAGTCACCCCACGACTGGGTGGAGAACAGCCACGCCTCGACGATCCTGTCCTACGCCCACGGCATGGCCATGGCGCTGAAGGTGGGCCACGACGACCACCGCCGGGTGGTGGCGGTGATCGGCGATGGGTCGATGACCGGCGGGATGGCCTTCGAGGCGCTCAACAACCTGGGTCACAGCCAGGCCCGGGTGCTCATCGTCCTCAACGACAACGGCCGGTCCTACGCACCCACGGTGTCACGCCTGGCCAACGGGCTCACCCGGCTGCGCCTGAGCCCCGCCTACGTCAAGAACCGTGACCGGCTCCAGCGCATGCTGCGGGGGGTGCCCCGCATCGGTGAGCACCTCGAACTGGGCATGGAGGGGGTGCGGGCGGCGTTCCGGGAGGTTCTCGAGCCCGACGGCTTCTTCGAGGCCCTCGGCGTGCGCTACATCGGTCCCGTCGACGGACACGACATCGCCGGACTGGAACGGGTGCTCAACCAGGCAGCCGAGCACGACGGGCCCATCATCGTCCACGTCCTCACCCACAAGGGACGCGGGTACGGCCCCGCCGAGGACGACGACGAGAAGTGCCTCCACGACGCGCCCGTCTTCGACCCGGCGACCGGACCGCCGCCGTGGGCGCCGGCGGGCTACACCCAGGCCTTTGCCGAGGCCATCGTGGCCGCCGGCGACGACGACGAGCGGGTCGTGGCCATCACCGCGGCGATGCCCGGTCCCACCGGTTTGTTGCCGTTCCAGGCCCGCCATCCCGAGCGGTTCCTCGACGTCGGCATCGCCGAACAGCACGCCGTCACCACCGCGGCGGGCATGGCCATGGGCGGGCTTCGTCCCGTTGTGGCGATCTACTCCACCTTCCTCTCCCGGGCCTTCGACCAGGCCAACCTCGACGTCGGCCTACACCGGCTCCCGGTGGTGTTCTGCGTCGACCGGGCGGGCATCACCGGCGACGACGGCCCCTCACACCACGGTGTGCTCGACATGGCCCTGCTCACCAAGGTGCCGGGGATGGCGGTCTTCGCGCCGTCGTCGGCCCAGGAGGTCGAGGTGATGCTCGGGGCCGCCCTGGGTAAGAGTGACGGGCCCTCGGCCATCCGGTGGCCGAAAGGACCGGCCCGGCAGGTGCCGTCGGATCAGGTGGGCTCAGGCTTGTCGGCCCGGCTCGTGCGCCGGGGCGAAGACGTGTGCATCCTCGCCGTGGGCAAGCTGGTGGACGCGGCCGAGGAAGCGGCGGCCTCCCTCGCCCTGGAGGGCATCTCCGCCACCGTGTGGGATGTCAGGGTGGTGAAGCCTCTAGACCTTGCAATGATCCGCGACGCCGCCGCCCACCCCTTCGTCGTCACCGCCGAAGACGGCATCCGCGAGGGTGGGGCGGGCTCGGCCATGGCCTCGGCCATCGCCTCTCTCGACCCGGGCCGGCCGGCAGCGCCGGTGATGGTGCTGGGTATCCCCGACCGCTACATCCCCCAGGGCAAGCCCTCGGTGATCCTGGCCGACCTGGGCCTCGACGGCCCTGGCATCGCCCGCGCCGTCACCGACGTGGTGGCCGCCGCCGGTTCAGCGCTGGACAGGGAAGCCGGCTCAGTCCGGCGGTGAGGTCCCGGCTCGTAGGCGGGGCAATCGCCGCCGCCGCCCTCGCCCTGCTGGCTGCCTGCGGGGGAGGCTCCGACCACGCCGGGGGCGTTCTGCTGGGAACGGTCCCCGCCACCTCGACCACGGTCGGCGGCCCTGCGGCCGACCTGGCCGGGCAGGCGACGACGACCACCCGCTCGCCGGCGGCCGTCGCCACTGGTAGCGGCGGAGGCGCGGCCGCAGGTAGTGGGGGAGCGGCAGCGGCCGGGCCCGCTTCCTCTACGGGCCTGCTCCCGCCCGCGGCCGGCACCTACCCCTACGACACCACGGGGAGCTCAACATTCGCCTTGACGACGACGGCGTACCCGGCGGTGAGCACGCTCGTGGTCGACGCACCGTCGGGCACGCACCAGCACTCGACCCGCGACCTGCGGGACGCAGCGGGCAACGGCCCGGTGCTGGAGCTGTCGCTCGACTACCGCCCCGACGGCATCTACGTCGATGCCATCACCCTGACGTCGCGCTTCGCCGGGGTGACCAACAGCCAGCCCTTGCGGCCGCCGTCGCCGGCGTTGCTCGTCCCCACCGGTGCCGGCCCAGGCACCCATCTGGAGTACGACCTGTCGAGCGGGGGGGCGGTGGCCCATCTGGTGATCGACATCAGCGGCCGCGACACCGTCAGAATCGGCGGCCGGCCCGTCGACACCCTCGTGGTGCACATGGTGGCGTCGTTGCCGCCGGGTGCCGTCACCGGCCAGGTGGACCTCACGGCATGGTTGGCCCCGAGCGTCCGTCTCTGGGTCAAGGAGCACTTCGCGCTCGACGCCGCCGCCGCCGACGGGGCGATCGCCCTGCACAGCCACTACGACGCCACCCTGCAACGCCTTCCCTGAGGTCGATCGCGCTGCCCCTTGCGGAGCGCGAAAGACACTGATATACCAGAAGCAGTGAAAGGGCGGGCGGTGTCCTGGCGGACAGGACTGGCGGCAGTGGCCATGGCGACAGCGGC
>DATAQC010000087.1:0-3539 GCA_036264885.1 Acidimicrobiales bacterium
CTCTCCGACGCCGTCCTGGGACCCAGGCTCAAAGAGTTGTGGGTGAAGAACTACTCCGTCTACGGCCGGCGCAAGCTGACCAAGGCCGCCCATCGGCCCGTTGGCGTAGCCCCGGTGGGGATCGATTGTGGCCACGCCGACCAGCCACGCCTGGGGCCGCTCCGCCAACCACGTCTCGACCACCTTGGCGCTGCGACCAGCCACGATGTCGAGCAGTCGGCCGGCGACGATGTCGACGAAGCCGGTGACGAAGACAGTGTGGCGGCGGGCGTTGGCACGCAGGAACGCGGTCTCGTCCAGGCCCAGGCCGCCCACGGTGCCGATGCGGCCGGGGTCGTCGACGAGGGGCCGGCCGTAGTCGCGCACGGCCGCCATCACCGCCCACCACCCCACGCCCAGGGCGCGGCCGACCTGGGCCACGGCGTGGTTGTCCTGGCCCACCCGCCGGCATGCCTCGGCTCGGGCCCGCTCGGTCAGCGAGGCCCGGGGGGCGATGAGGGCCTCGTATCCGACCAGCTCTTCACGTCGCAGTCCACGTCGGGGCAGCGCCAGATGCGCTTGGCCCACACCACCGCCACCGGGCGCCCGCCGCAGGACAGGTCACGGACCTTGGTCCGGCGCCGGCCCTTCGACACCGCCCGAGTCCCGCATCCGACACATCCCACGACGGCGGCTGTCGTCTCCACCAACTGGTGCAGCTCGCCGTCGAGCTCGACAGCGGCCAGTAGCACGAAGCCCTCAAACCCCAGAACGGCGACCGCGCTGTCGCTACGCTCGAATCCCACCAGGTGTCGTTTGCCACGGTGATGGGACCACCCCGTTGCCACGACCTTGGGACCACCTCGGGCCCCCAATCGCCGATCGAGCACGATGATCCTCCGCCGGGCACAGGCCGTCAAGAACTGTCCCGGACGCCTCCGCTTGGGGGGTCAACGAAAGGCGTCACAACCGAGTGTTGATCGGTCTGAATCGGGCAGTCGGGCCGCGGGGTGGAGCTGGCTCGCCCAGCGCCGGAGAGATGGGCGGCGAGATCGACCCGGATGACGTCGGCGCCGCGCCAGCCGAGGACATCGGCCGTGAAGGCGAGGAGCTCGGCGGGCTCCGCCGCACCGACACCGTCAATGAGGACGGGCACGTCGTCGCCGGCAACCCGCACGGCCCACAGGCAGGGCTCGGCGGCGCTCATGGCCGCCGTCTCCTGGGGGTCTCATCGTCGGTGGCCGGAGCGGCACCGACGACTGGCTTCTGGCGCCGCCGGTAGCTCTCGCCCTCGACCACCAGCTCGAAGGCTGCGCTCTGCAGGCGGTCGATGGCCGACTGGGCCAGCAGCGGGTCGGCCATCATCGCCAGCATCTCGGCCGGCTCGCGGTTGGAGGTGATCACCGTGGAGGCCCGGCGGTGGCGCTCCACCACCAGCTCATAGAAGTCGGCCGTCTCCATGGCGTCGAGGCTCTGGAGGGCGAAGTCGTCGAGGATGAGGAGGTCGACCCGCATGAGCTTGCGCATCTCGGCGTCGTGACTGGCATCCAGGCGGGTGGCCTTCAATCGCTTGTGGAGGCGGTCGGCCCGCTCGAAGTGCACCGAAAAGCGCCGACGGCAGGCGATGTGGCCGAGCGCGGAGGCCAGGAACGTCTTGCCCACCCCGACCGGGCCGAGGACCAGGGCGTTGGCCGCGTCCTCCACGAAGCGCAGCGTGGTGAGCTCGGCCCACATGGCCCGGTCGAAGCTGACCTTGGCCGTGTCGTCCCAGGCCTCGGCCACCATGGTCGCATCCAGGTGGGCGGCCCGGGCCCGCACCGAGGCCGAGGCCCGGTCCCGGCGGGTGATCTCGTCGGTGAGCACCATCTCCAGGAAGTCGGCATGGGGCAGGGGACCCTGGCGGGCCAGCGTCAGGCGCTCGGGCAGGGTGTCGAGCATCTGGCCCAGCTTGAGCCGGCGCAGCACTGCGGCCAGCTCAGCGGAGACCGTGGCGGTCGGGGCGGGGCTCATGGGCGTGCTCCTTCACCGGTGTTGAACTCCGACGCGTCCCGGGAGAAGCGCCCGGTGACCACGTTGGACGCGGTCGCCGCGACCGGCGCCGGGGCGTTCTCGGTGGCCCGTTCCAGCATGCGGCCGATAAGGCCCACGTCGATCGCCTCAGCTTCCAGTGCCCGGGCGCAAGCGGCCTCGACGCGCTGGGGTCCCCACTTCTTGGCCAGGCCCAGCAGCCGGTAGACCTGGCGCATCCGGGTCCAGGGGAGCGGGCTGTCCAACACGGCGGTGGCGTAGGCGCCGACGGAGGGGCCATGGGCGGCGGCCATGCGCTTGAGGGCCTCGATATCGCGCATGGCGTAGACCTCGGTGCCCGTAGGCAGGTCGCCGGGGTCGGTGCGGCGGCCACCCTGGGCCTGGCGGGGATGGACCTTGACCAGCTGGCCCCGGTGGAAGACCTTGACCACCCGGGCGTCGGCCCGGGCGTTGACCCGAAAGCCGATGAGGTTGCCGGGGATGGAGTACAGCGCCTTGTCCACCTCGATGTGGTGGTCGCGGTGGACCTTGGGCCTGGCGTAGAGGGGGAGGTCGTAGGCCTCGGTCGGGGCGGCCCCCAGCAGGGGTGCCTCCTCGACGCGGAAGACATCGAGCGGCCGGCACTGGGTGGTGCCATGGGTGCGCAGCCCGGCGGTGGTCGAACACCACTCCTGCGCCCGGCGTTGGGCGTCGGCCAGATCGACGAAGCTCTCGCCGGCGAAGAACGAGCCCCGGAGGTATTGGACCTGGCGTTCGACCCTCGGCTTGTCCTTCGGGGATCGGACCCTGGCCGGGTCGATCACGAAGCCCCGGGACTGGGCGTACTCCAAGAAGGCGTCGTTGAAGCGGGGCTCGACGTCGTCGGCCTCGGTGACGATGGCGGCCATGTTGTCGGGGATGACCACGGCGAAGACGCCGCCGAAGAACGCCCACGCCGCCTCGAAGCCCTCGATGACCGCGGCGGTGGTCTGGCGGTGGCTGAGCCACACGAAGCAGTGCCGGGAGTAGCAGGCGGTGAAGATCAGGGCGTCGACCATCCGGCGCCGGCCGGTGGCGGGGTCGGGGACCAGGCCCATGCGCCCGAAGTCGACCTGCAGCTCCGAGCCCGGCTCACCGTCGTCGACTCTCACCGTGGTCTTGGGGCCCCCGAAGCCGCAGCGCTCGGTGGCGAAGCGGTTGAGGGTCCGATAGGCGACGACGGTGCCCTTGCGGGCCAGCAGCTCCTGGACCTTGACTAGCCTCAGGTCCTTGGCCACCCAGGCCGTGATCTCGGTCTCGTGGGGGACGAGGGACTCCCATCCCGCCCCGTGGCCGGCGGGGCGGGCCGGGCGGACCTTCTCGCACACCAGACCGATCACCACGTCGGTCAGTTGCGCCTCGCCGCCCTCGCTGGTGAGCCCGGCGGCGACGGCGGCCTCGACGTAGCGGCGGACCGTCTTGCGGTCGACGCCGCTCAGGCGGTCTATCGCCCGGTAGCCCTCACCCCGCAGCCACAGCCGCAGCACCTCTTTGATCTCGTACACCGATACCTC
>DATAQC010000008.1:0-18843 GCA_036264885.1 Acidimicrobiales bacterium
GGCCTGCCCGTCCGGGTGAAGGTCTCGCCCGGGCGCACCAAGGTGGAATACGACGACGCTGCCCGGGCGGCGTCACGCAGCGGCCTGCCCCTGCGTGAGGTGGTGTCCCGGGCCGAAGCCGCCTGGCGCCGCCACCGCCAGGCCGCCACCGACACCGACGCCACCGGGGAGCCGGAGCCCGACGACGTCGGCTGAGCGACGCCAGCGTCCGGGCGAGGCCCGGCTGGCCAGGCCCAAAGCAGCGCGCCGCGTCAGCTTTCGTCGAACAGGTCGTCGCCGCGACGGAGGCGGGCGGCGATGGTGACGACGTGGGGGAGCTCGCGGCGGGTGGGCGTGTGGGCGGCCAGGAAGCGGGCGGTGCCGGTGAGGATGAGGGCGCCCTCCTCCGCACCTGCGGGCCAGGCCTGGAACTGGGCGACGGCCGCCTCGAGCGTCTGGTACCAGTGGAAGGCGGCGTCCTCGGCCAGCAGGCAATGGGCCAGGGCCGCCACCAGGGCCCGGGGCTCGCCCCCAGCCCGCAGGTAGCCGTAGGCGATGGCCCCGGCCCGCTCGACGCCTCCCTGGGCGTCCCAACAGGCCTGCAGGTCGGCCAGGTCGGCCCCATCGCCGCTGCTGGTGGCAGGAGGGCGGGCGGCGGGCACGTTGAGGAACCTGTCCAGGTAGACGCGCAGGGCGCCGTGGACCACGCCACGGGCGGCTTGGGGCGACGGGTGGCGGCGCAGGGCCTGGTGCAGGGCGTTGGCGGCGGTGAAGGCGTGATGGACGGTGTCCCAGTCGCCGAAGTCGTTCTGGGTGTGGAAGCGGGTGATACGCAGGGCGGCGGCCAGCGCTAGGGCCCGGCCCAGTTGCTCGGGCGTGGCACCGGCGGCGGCGGCGCCGACCAGGGCGTCGGTCACCTCGACAGGATCGTCGCCCAGCAGCTTCCATCCCAGGGCGCTGACTCCGGCGGGGTCGGCGATGCCCGCACCGCCCCCGGCGCCCAGCGCCGTCAGCAGGCGCTGCTCGGTGTCAGCCACGAGGGCGACCAGATCGTGGGGATGGCGCCAGCTCCCGGCCTCCTCGGCCCGGTCGGCGGCGGCGGTCTGGTCGACGAGGGTGGGGAGCACGTCAGCGGCCAGGCCCCAACCCAACAGGTCGAGGGCCTCGAAGGCCTTGTTGGTGAAGTCGAGGGTGTGACCGCCGTCGAGGAACACGTGGTCGGTGGCCGCCGCCAGCATCATGTCGACCACGTCGGCCTCATCAGCGCCGCCGGCCACCGCCGTCACCAGCGCCCGCTCGGCGGCCGAGCCCGAGCGGGTCTCGATGAAGCGCCGGTACCAAGCCGCCAGCAATGACGGAGCCGGCCCCTCATCGGGCCCCTGCGCTCCCGCACCCAGGGGCGTGAGGGTGAACGCCGGCGCGTGGTTCCGGGTATCGCGCGAGACGAAGGCCAGGCCGTGCACCAGGGCGAGGGCCCGGTCGTCGGCGTCGAGCCACGGGAGCAGGTTGGCCATGGCCACCAGCACGGTGAGCCCCGAACCCCATCCCTCGCGCCGGTTGGCCACGCCGAAATCCACTCCCACCCGCACGATGTCGGTCGGGTCGACGCCGGCGTCGAGCAGTGCCAGGACCGACTTGGCCGTGACCAGGGTCAGGCCCTGTTCCAGCCCCTCCCGCAGCCGGCGTCGCGCCCCGTCGGCGCCGCTTTCGGAGGCCGACACGACGAGGAACACCTCACCGCCGTCGATCTCGACTGGGAAGGCCCGGGCGTCGTCGGCGAAGGGGTCGAGGGTGCCGCCGGTGGCCAGGTCGAACCGGGCGTGGTGCCAGTGGCAGGTGACCAGCCCGCCCTCCACCGAGCCCCGGTGCAGGGGGAAGCCGAGGTGGGGGCAGCGGTCGTCGAGGGCCCACGCCCGGTCGCCGTCCCAGAACACGCACACCCCGTGGCCGCCCGCCTTGGTCAGCAGTTGACCCCGGGCCACCAGATCGTCCAGCGTCCCCACCCGGATCCGCATGACCCGATAATGCCTCCCCTCGGGGTACTGGTCAGGTTCAGGGCCGCCTTTTGGGGCCCCGAACCTGACCGGAACAGGAGGAGAGGGGCTAGCGCTCGATGGGAGCGCCGACCAGGTTCCCCCACTCGGTCCACGAGCCGTCGTAGTTGCGGACGGTCGGGTAGCCGAGCAGGTGGTGGAGCACGAACCAGGTGTGGCTCGAGCGCTCACCGATGCGGCAATAGACGACCACGTCGTCGTCCTCGGACAGGCCCAGCTCCTTCTCGTAGATGGCGCGCAGCTCGTCGGTGCCCTTGAAGGTGCCGTCGTCCTTGGCTGCGTTCTTCCACGGCTTGGACTTGGCCGTCGGGATGTGGCCGCCGCGCAACGCCCCTTCCTGGGGGTAGTCGGGCATGTGCAGCAGCTCGCCGGAGTACTCGCCGGGCGAACGGACGTCGATCAGCGGGCCCTTGCCGATGTGGCCCTTGACGTCGTCGCGGTAGGCGCGGATGGGGGCGTCCTCACGCTCGACCACGGGGTAGTCGGTCTGCGGCCGGCTGGGGACGTCGGTGGTCATGGGCCGACCCTCGGACACCCACTTCATGCGGCCGCCGTTGAGCAGGCGCACGTTGGGGTGCTTGAAGAGGGTGAAGACCCACAGGGCGTAGGCGGCCCACCAGTTGAAGTTGTCGCCGTAGAACACGACGGTGTCGTCGCGGCTGATGCCGTTCTTGGAGCACAGCCGGGCGAAGCCCTCGCCGTCGACGTAGTCACGGGTGACGGGGTCGTTGAGATCGAGGTGCCAGTCGACCTTGATGGCGCCGGGGATGTGGCCGGTGTCGTAGAGCAACACGTCCTCGTCGGACTCGACCACCACCAGGCCCGGATCGTCGAGATGCTCCGACAGCCACTGGGTGGTCACCAGCAACTCGGGATGGGCGTACTGCGACAGCTCGGGAGCAGGGTCGTTCGCAACGGCCATAGGAGGACCTCCTTGGTTCTCGGGTTCGGTCCCAGCCTAGGCCCATTCCCGACCGATGCAGTCACGATTCGGAGGAGTGCTCGGGCGGGTGGGATACTGATGTCGTGAGCACCACGTCCCCCGAGTTGCAGCGCATCGTCGACCTGTTCGCCGGAGCTCCCAAGGAGCTGCGGGCCCAGGCCCTGCTCGAATACTCGCGCAAGGTGCCCGACCTGCCCGAGCGCCTGGCCGGCCATCGCGACCTGATGGAGGCGGTACCCGAGTGCCAGACGCCGTTCTTTCTCCTCACCGAGATCGACGACGAGGGCCGGGTGAGCCTGCATTTCGACGTCCCCGCAGAGTCGCCCACCACCCGTGGCTTCGCCGGCATCCTGTGGAGCGGCCTCAACGGTGCCCCCGCCGAGACCGTCCTGGCCACCCCCAACGACTTCTACACGAAGATGGGCCTGGCCGAGGTCATCTCCTCGCTGCGCCTACGGGGGATGCACGCAATCCTGTCGCGGCTCAAGCGCCAGGTGCAGGACAAGGTCGCGGCCCGCACGACCTGACGGCGCCGCGCCCCGAGGACCCGCGACTCGACCTTGGGAGTGATCGCTCCTAGAATACCTACTCATGCGAATGCGGGTGGAGGACCTGGCCCAGGCCGCCGAGGTGTCGGTCGACACCGTCCGCTACTACCAGAAGCAGCGCCTGCTCCCCCCGCCCGAGCGCGATGGGCGCCTGGCCCTCTACACCACCGAGCACCTCGACCGGCTGGCCCGGGTGAGAGAGCTCCAGCGGCGGGGCTTCACCCTGGCCGTCATCCGCCGTTTCCTGGACGGCGACCTCGACCCCGCCGACGAGCACCTGGCGGCGGCGGTGGCCGAGGCGGGCGGCACCGAGATGGGCGAAACAGGGGCGACCGAGGAGCTGTTCGGCATGGACGAGCTGGTGGCCCGCTGTGGGATCCCGGCCACCATCCTCGATGCCCTGGTGCGCGAAGGGCTGCTCGTCCCCCGCACCTCCGACGGTGAGCTGCGCTTCGGCCCTGCCGACGTGGGCCTGGTCACCAACGGCCTGCGCCTCGTCGAGGCCGGCCTGCCCATGCCCGAGCTGCTCGACCTGTCACGCCGCCACCACGCCATGACCCGAGCGGTAGCCACCCAGGCGGTGGAGCTGTTCGACACCCACGTGCGCCAGCCGCTGCGCACCACCGACCTCTCCGAGGGCGAGCGGGCCCAGCGCATGGTCGACGCCTTTCGTGTGTTGCTCCCGGCCGTCACCGACATGGTCGCCCACCATTTCCGCCGCATCCTCCTCCAGGTCGCCCAGGAGCACCTCGAAGCGGTCGGCGAGCCCACCGAGATCGCCGCCGCCATCAACGAGGGGATGGCGAGCGACCGACCCCCTGCGGCGCCCGGCACCCTCCACGCGGTGCAGGCCTGATGAGAAACGACGTACCCCTGCCCCAGGGCGCCGAGAAGGTGGCGGCCGTCGATTCCATGTTCGACACCATCGCCCCCCGCTACGACCTGCTCAACCGCATGCTCACCTTCGGCATGGACGTCGGGTGGCGCAACAAGACGGTGGCATCGCTTGGCCTGGCCCCCGGGTCGGTGGTGCTCGACCTGGCCTGTGGCACCGGTGACCTGTGCCGGGTCCTGGCCGCCGGCGGGCTGCGACCCGTGGGTGTCGACCGCTCCGCCGGCATGCTGGCCGCGGCCCGCACCGATGCCGCGCTGGTTCGGGGTGACGGCCTGCACCTGCCCGTGCCCGACGGGTCGGTCGACGGGGTGACGTGCGGGTTCGCCCTGCGCAACGTGCTCGACCTCGGCGCCTTCTTCACCGAATGCGCCCGGGTGCTGCGCCCCGGCGGCCGGGTGGCGCTGCTCGAGGTGTGTGAACCGGCCAACCCGGTGCTGCGGGCCGGCCACTCGGTCTACTTCAACAAGGTGGTGCCCCTCGTGGGTGGGCTCGTGTCCGACCGGGCTGCCTACCGCTACCTGCCCAAGTCACTGGCCTACCTGCCGCCGGGGCCGGAGATCCTGGCGCTGCTCGACGAGGGCTTCGTCGACACCCGCCGCCGCATGTTGTCGGTGGGCATCGCCCAACTCCTCACCGGCACGCGACGGTGACCGCCACCCGCCCGTCGCCGCCCGGCTCCGTGCCCGAACGGAGTGCCGGCTCCGTGCCCGAACGGAATGCCGGCTCCGTGCCCGAACGGAGTGCCGGCCTGGTGAGCCGTACCAGGGTTGTGCCCGACGTCGGTGACCTCCTCGACTCCCTCGGCCACGACGGCGCCGCCTGGCTGCACGACGGTGGTGGCCTGGTCACCTCGGGCGTGGCCGCCCGCGTCGACGTCGGACCGGGCCCCGACCGCTTCCGGCGGGCGGCCGACGACGTCGCTGCGGTGCTCGAGGCCATCGACTCCGACGACCCCCTCGCCCTGCCCGGCACCGGCCCCCTCGCCGTGGGCGCGCTGCCCTTCCACTCCGGGGCACCCGGTGAGCTGGTCGTGCCCGCCGTCGTCGTCGGCCGCACCGCCGACGGCACCGCCTGGGTCACCGAGACGGGCCGGGCCGACGGGCGCGATGGCGGTGCCCCGTCCGCCGCCCGAGGGCGCTTGTCACCGCTGTCGATTGCCGGAGAGGACGGGGGCGACGCGGATGGCGGCGACCGGGGCGGCAACGGCCGCCAGGCGTGGACGGCGGCGGTGCACGAAGCGGTGGCCCGGATCGCCTCCGGACCTCTGGCCAAGGTGGTCCTGGCCCGGGAGGTGGTGGTCGACGGCGGCCGCCCCTTCGACCGCCGAGAGGTCCTCGACCGCCTCCGCGCCGGCGACCCCACCAGCTTCACCTATGCGGTGGGCGGCTTCGTCGGCGCCAGTCCCGAACTGCTCGTGCGGCGCCGGGGTGACCAGGTCCTGTCGCGGCCGATGGCCGGCACCACCACCCGCGGGGCCACGCCGGCCGACGACGATCGCATGGTGGCGGCCCTGGCGGCGTCGCCGAAGGAGGCCAGCGAGCACGCCCTCGTGGTGGGAGCGGTGCGCGAGGCGCTGCAGCCGGTGTGCGACCAGCTGACGGCCGGGGCCCGGCCCGACGCCGTGCGCCTGGCCACCGTCACCCACCTGGCCACCAGCGTGGCCGGCCATCTGATCGACCCCGCCCCGTCGGCCCTGGCCCTGGCCGGGCTGCTCCATCCCACGCCGGCGGTCGGCGGCCTGCCCCGGGCCGAGGCCCTGGCCGCCATCGCCGAGTTGGAAGCGTTCGACCGGGGCCTCTACGCCGGGCCCGTCGGGTGGGTCGACTCCCGGGGTGACGGCGAGTGGGCCGTCGCCCTGCGCTGTGCCCGCCTCGACGGCGCCCGGGCCTACCTGGTCGCCGGAGCCGGGATCATGGCCGACTCCGACCCCGACGCCGAGTGGGCCGAGACCGAGGCCAAGCTCGAGCCCATGCTCCGCGCCCTGGCGGTCCCCGAGTAGTCGAACGTCAGGCGATCGACTGGGCATCGCCGAGGCTTACTGACCGGCGCCGGCGCCGGCGACGATGGCCGTGGCCAAGGCCGCCGAGGCACTGGCCACGGGGTAGCCGTACTCGAGGGCCGGATCGAAGACCTTGTCGGGTCGGTTCACGCTGGCCAGGGCACCGCCTTCGAACAGGTCGCCGGTCGAGCGGGTGAAACCGGCCAGGGTGCACTTTTCGTCGTCGGCCTGGCTGGCGTCGGTGACGATGGCCTTCCTTGTCTTCCCCGGGCGGTAGACGTTCCCCTCCGACGCCAGCTGGCCGGCGCACACGCTGGCGGCGGCCGACGATCCCCAGCTGTCCTCCAGGTTGTTGAGCAGATGCACCCTCCCCGAGCGGTCGCGTGGCGCACGGAACCCGATGTGGTCGAACCAGTTGTGATCGAGGGTCAGGGTGTTCCCAAAGGCGCATTGGGCGTTGGAGAAATCACCTACCTGGACGCCCTTGTCCGACTGCAGGAAGTGCGACCAGGCGATGGTGATGCCCGAGGCACACCGTATGCCGACCTTGCCTCCGTTGCGCCGGAAGGTGACATGGTCGACGGCGTAGTCCGAGCCCGCGTCGAACCACACCGGGTTGGGAAACGGCGCCACCTTGGCCCGGTGCTGCCAGTCACCCCAGTCGCTGAACACCAGGTTCTGCAGCACCGCGTTGCCGGCGCTCAGCACCAGGCCCATGTTGGAGTGTCCGGGCCCGCCATTGGTGATGACGGGCCCGGGGCCGGAGATCGTGACCGAGTGAGCCACGCTGACGGCACTGTCGAGGGTGATGGTGCCGCCCAGGTCGGGGGCGAAGGTGACGATGGTCCTGGGCCGGGTGGCACAGTCGCGCAGCGATGCCGGCCCGGAATCGGCCCTGCTGGTCACCACGCACAGGGCACCCCCTGCGCCTCCGTCGGCGCGGCGGCCGAACCCGATGACTCTGAGCCCGCCGCCGGTCGAGCCGCTGGCCATGCCGGTAGGCGCACCAGCGAGAACCCCCACCAACACGGCGGCAGACACCATGGTTGCTCTGGAACAAGCCAACGTCACTCCCTTGCCAAACACGGCCCGATGTGCCCGTCCGCCCATCACCGGTTCCGTGTGCGCTCGTCCCAGCGCCCTGCAAGATAGGGGACAAAGTGGTCGCCCGCCAACGGGGCCCGGACATCTGCCCGCCGGGCAGGGCGGGCACAGGTTTGCCTGTACAACGGTGGGGTAGCGACGGAAGGTGTCCCTCGTCAACATTCATCCCCTCTTCACCCAACTGACGACGGCTCTGGCCGGCGAGGCGCCCGGGCTGGGGACGCTGTCCGGCGCCGAGCCGGTCGACTGGCGTGACCTGCTGCTCACGCTGACCGCCATTCACGACCTCCATACCGGGCCCCTCAGCCGGCTCGACGGGCGGGAGCGGCTCCAGCACCATCCGGAGGTCTCCCAGCTCAAGTGGCGGCTGGAGGAGGAGTTGGTGGCCGACCTGGTCCGCCGCGACCAGGCGCTGGACTGGAACCTGCCCGAGGGCCCGGCGGCGGCCATGCGGGCCATCGGCGTCCGAGGCCTGGTCCCCGAGATCTACGAATGGCTGGCCAGCGACGCCGACCAGTCGGAGATCGTGGAGTTCCTCTCCATCGAGGGCGGGCCCGACGGTGGCTTCGACGACCTGGTGGCCGCCTGCCAGATCGGCCTGGACGGCACCGCCAAGCTCGAGCTGGCCCAGAACTACTGGGACGAGATGGGCAACGGCTCTCTGGCCCGCGTGCACACCGAGCTCCACCGCAAGCTGAGCAGTGCGCTCGGCCTGGTGTGCGCTCCGCCCGACCAGCAGCCGATCGAGGTGCTCGAGCGTTCGGTGCTGACCGGCCTGTTGGCCACCAACCGGTGGCTCCAGCCCGAGATGCTGGGCGCCCTCGGTTTGCTGGAGCTGCAGGCCGGGCCTCGATGCCGCAAGGTCGTTGCCGCGTTGGAGCGCATCGGCGCAGGAGAGGACGCCCTCGACTTCTACATCGAGCACAGCACCGTCGACCCCCGCCACGGCAAGGATTGGGTCGACAAGGCGGTCACCCCGTTCGAGGAAGACGCCCGGTGGGCCAGCGGCATCGTGCGGGGCGCGCGCTGGCGCTGGATCGTCAACGCCGGGTTCTTCGACGCCATGGCTGACATGTTCGTCCTGCGGCAGCGGCAGGCCTCCTGAGCACCTTTGCCACCCGGGAGGCCGCCACCCGGGAGACCATGCCGTTCGGCCCCATCGAGGTGGCGTTCGACGAGACCGTCCTCCGACCCCGGCCCTGGACTCTCGCCCAGTCCGAGTGGGCCGCCGAGCTCGCCGCCGGCGCCGAGGCCCTCCTGGAGATCGGGTGCGGCGCCGGCCACATCGGGTTGGCCGCGGCCGCACTGAGCGGCAGGCGGCTGATCCAGGTCGACCGCAACCCGTCGGCATGCCGGTGGGCGGCCGCCAATGCCGCCGGCAACGGCTGCGCCGACCGGGTCGAGCAGCGCTGCGGTGCCGCCGGTGACGTCCTGGGCGAGGGTGAACTGTTCGCGGTGGTGATCGCCGACCCGCCGTACGTCCCGTCGGCCGACGTGCACTTCTACCCGGAGGACCCTCCCGCCGCCATCGACGGCGGACCGGACGGCCTGGCCGGCGTGCGCCACTTCCTCGCCGCCGTCGACGGCCACCTCCAGGCCCGGGGAAGCGTGGTCCTCCAGGTCCGGGGGCCGGGCCAGGTCGAGCAGTTGGAGCAGTGGCTGGCCCAGCCGGGTGCGCCGGCGCTGGCGGTGGCGGCAGCCCGGTCGTACAGCGGGACCCGGGCCCTGGCCCGCCTCGTGCACCGCGGTGCGGCCACAACGACGGGCCGCTAGTTCGCAACTCTCCTTGCCGCCTCGCGGGTCTCGGGGCCGGGACTACCGCTGGACGGTGAGCACCTGGCTCAGGCCCGTCGCCTCGAGGATCCGGACGGTGCTGGCGCGCGGCGAGCGCAACACCACGTCACCACCACGGCGGCGGAGCCGTCGCATCCCCCCGACCATGGCGCCCAGGCCGCTCGAGTCGATGAAGTCGAGATCGGCCAGATTGATCACCACGCGGGTCTCACCGTCGTCGGTCACGTCCTGTAGGCAGGTTCGCAGCTCGCCAGCGTTGAACAGGTCGATGTCGCCGTGCAGGTGGATGACGGTCTCGGTCTCGGTTCGTTCTAGGTGCACGAGAGACTCGGGTGAGCGGTGCTCGGGATCGGGCATGGAAGTCTCCTGTCCCTTTCGAGGTGGGGGCTCATGCCGCCGTCGGCGCCGGTGTTCGCTCGGGCCGACCGACCCAGATCACCCTAGGCGTCGGGTCTGTACCGTTCCAGCCACCCCCCGACCCCTCAGGGGGCGCGGTGTCGATCGAGGGCAGCGGCCACCGCCTCCCAGACCGCGGCGTGACGAGCGACGTTGTCGACCCGGTCGGTGGTCACGACCACCACCCTGACCCCTCCCGCCGCCAACGACTCCCCGACGGCGGCGACAACATGATCGGCCCTCGTCACCCGGCTCGCCGGCACCCCGAAGGCGGTGGCCACCTCGACCAGGTCGGTTCCGTGGGGGGTGGCGAAGAGATGCTCGAAGTGCTCGGTGAGCCCGGCCTGGGGCAGGAACGAGAAGATCCCGCCACCGTCGTTGTCGACCACCACCAGGGTGGCGTCGATGCCCCGTCGGGTGGCCCCCACCAGGCCGCCCACGTCGTGGAGAAGGGTGAGGTCGCCGCTCAGAGCGACCACCGGGCCGTCGCTGACGGCGGCCACGCCGAGCACCGTCGAGGTGAAGCCGTCGATGCCGCTGGCCCCCCGGTTGGCCACCAGGTGCACCCCGCGGCGGGGCCGGGCGAACGACTCCAGGTCGCGCACGGGCATGCTCGAGCCCACCACCAGTGTCGCTCCCTCGGGAAGGCACTCCATGACGTCCCTGGCGATGCGGCCCTCGAAGGGCGCCTCCCACGCGTCGACCAGGTCGTCGATGGCCACCCGGGCGGTTGCCTCGGCCGCCAGCCACCCGGCCAACCAGTCCGTCGGGGTCTGGCCTCCAGTCAGGCGGTCGGCGACGGCGTCCAGAAGTGCGGTGGGGTCGCTCGCCATCCGTTCGTGCACCGACCGCGTGGGATCGAGCCACGCACCATCGGGATCGACCAGCACCTGGCGAACCGCTCCGGGCAGCCAGGTGGCGATGGCCCGACCGGTGGGACTGGCGCCCAGTCGCAGGACGAGGTCGGGGCGGTGAGCGTCGGCGAAGGCGGGGTGACGCAACAGGGCGTCGTAGGTCGAGATGGCGTGCGACCCTCCGCGCAGGCCGGACACGGCATCGGCCAGCACCGGCCACCCGGCGGCGGCGGCGAAGCGCTCCACCGAGGGGGCATCGGCGGCGGCCCCCCAGCCGGCCATCACCAGGCCGCGCCGGGCCTCGGCCACGGCACGAGCGAGGTGGTCGACGTCGTCGGCGCCGGGCAGGACGGGGGCGGATCGCGTCACCGTCCAGGGCGCTCCGTCGTCGCGCCCGGGCGCGGGGACAGGCGCGCCGGTGGGCACCAGCGGCTCACGAAAGGCCAGGTTCAGGTGCACAGGTCCCGGCGGTGGGCCGATGGCCTCGGCGACGGCGCGCGTGGCCAGCGACCGCCAGTAGGCGCCCACGCCGGGCCGGTCCTCGGGTACCCCGACCTCGGCGAACCAACGCACGGCGTCGCCGAACAGCTTGACCTGGTCGATGGCCTGGCTGGCACCGGTGTCACGCAGCTCGGGAGGCCGGTCGGCGGTGCACACCACCAGCGGGGTGCGGCTGTGGTGTGCCTCGATGACGGCACCGTGCAGGAGGGCGGCGGCCGATCCCGAGGTGGTGACCACGACGGCGGGGCGTCCCGACGCCTTGGTCGCGCCCAGGGCGAAGGCGCCCGCCGACCGCTCGTCGAGGAAGACCTCGACCCGCACCCGCCCGTCGGCGGCCACAGCCAGGGCGAGGGGCGTCGAGCGCGAGCCGGGGGCCACGGCCACCACCTGGACACCCGCCCGGACCCACTCGTCGACCAGGGCCTGGGCCAACCCGGTGGCGGCGTCGGCGCTCATCGACCCACAATCGCCGGGTGCTGCACCGAGTGACCGACGGCCGGGACGGCGCACCCCGGGTGGTGCTGGTGCACGGCTTCACCCAGACCCTGCGGTCGTGGGACGTGGTGGCGCCGGAGTTCGCCGCCGCCCGGGAGGTGGCGCGCGTCGATCTCCCGGGGCACGGCGGCTCGGCGGACATCCGCCTTGGTTTCGTCGAGGCGAGTCGGGCCGTGGGCCAGGCCGGTGGCAGAGCCTCCTACGTGGGGTACTCGCTGGGCGGACGCCTCTGCCTGCACCTGGCCCTGGACCACTCCGAGCTGGTCGACGCTCTGGTGCTGGTAGGGGCATCGCCAGGGCTGGCCGATCCCGCCGAACGGGCGCAACGGCGACGCGCCGACGAATCGCTGGCCGCCCAGATCGAGTCCGAGGGGACCTGCGCCTTCGTCGACCGCTGGCTGCGACAGCCGATGTTCGCCCACCTGCAACCGTCGCCCGCCGATCTCGCCGCCCGTCGCGCCAACCCGCCCGAGGGCCTGGCCGCCGCCCTTCGTCTGCTCGGCACCGGAGCCCAGGAACCGGTGTGGGACCGCCTTGGGGAGCTCACCATGCCCGTGCAACTGGTGGTCGGCGAAGCCGATACCAAGTTCGACGCCATCGCCCGCGACATGGCGACACGCATGACGTCGTCGCCGGTCGAGGTCGTTCGCATCCCCGGTGCCGGTCACGCCGCCCACCTGGAACGCCCCCGCGAATGGACGGACGCGGTGACGGCGTTCCTCGACCGCCATCACGCCCCGTAGCGGTCGACGAGGGCAGGATCGGGCACGGGCCGGCGCACCGCCAACTGGCCTCCGACGGGCACCAGGGAGTCGCGCACGACGTCGCCGGCCAGGAGGGCGACCGTCCCCAGCCCGCACGCCCAGGGCAGCTCCGGCAGGGCGGCGGCCAGCGCCAGCCCGGCAGCCACGCCCACCGACGTCTCGTAGAGCGACGACACGATGGCGGGCACACCGGCGGCCTCCACCACGTCGATGGCCGCGGCCACGCCACCGAGGGCCTGCACCTTGACGACCACGGCGTCGGCGGCCCCGGTGCGGGCCAGCCGGCGGGCGTCGACGATGCTGCGGACGCACTCGTCGGCAGCCACGGGCATGGTCACCCGCCGCCGGACCTGGGCCAGGTCGTCGATGGCGGCCACCGGCTGTTCGGCCAGCTCGAGGTCGTAGGCGGCCAGGTCGACGAGGACGGCAACGGCGGTGTGGACATCCCAGGCGCCGTTGGCGTCGACCCGCAGCGCCATACCCGGCCCGACGGCGTCCCGCACGGCGGCCACCCGGCCCACGTCGTGGCGCGTGTCGGCGGTTGCTCCCACCTTGACTTTCACGCAGCCGAAGCCCGCCGTCGCCGCTGCCGCGGCCAGCGCGGCGGCCTCATCCGGCGGCACCGCCGGTACGAGGGCGTTCACGGCGACCCGGTCTCGGCAGGCGACCGGCCACGCACCCGACGATGCCTCCTCGGCGGCCCGCCGGGCGGCGCCGGCATCGACGGGATAGCCGGGAGGCGGCGTCGTTCGCTCCCCCCAACCGGAGGGGCCATGGACCAGGATGGCCGACACCGCCGCCAACCCCGCCACCGGCACCCGCAGGGGCACCACCACCCGGCGCTCGCCCACCGCGCCGGTGGTGATGGCATCGGTCACAGCCACAGGCCCACGGCCAACAGCACGCTCAGCACCAGTTGCAGGCGGGCGGTGGCGATGAGGGCGCCCACCAGGGCGGGGGCCTCGCGGCGGCGGGCCACCGTGCGCAACGGCCCGACGGCCAGCGGGACGGTGGCCACCACGAGCAGGGCCCCAGGGGCGACTACGGCCATCACCACTGCGCTGACCAGGGCGCCCACCACGCACCCGGTGAAGAGCAGGCGGGCCCGTGGCGCGCCGATGCGGACGGCGAGGGTGCGCTTGCCGACGTCGGCGTCGGTGTCGACGTCGCGAAGGTTGTTCACCACCAAGATGGCGCACGCCAGCAAGCCCACGGCCAGTGACCCGGCGACCGCCAGCCACGGCACCCGGTGGATCTGGACATAGGCCGACCCACAGGTGGCCACGAACCCGAAGAAGACCAGCACCGACACCTCACCCAGCCCGGCCGAGGCATAGGGCCGGGGACCGCCGCTGTAGAGCGCCGCCGCACCGATAGCGACGACACCCACGAGCAACAACCGCAGGTCGACGGCCACCGCCAACGCCAACCCGGACAGTCCCGCAACGGCAAAGGCGACGAAGGCGGCGCTCTTGACCGCCCGCGGCGAAGCCAGCCCCGAAGCCGTCAGCCGCACCGGACCCTTCCGCCCGACGTCAACCCCCTTGACCCCATCCGAGTAGTCGTTGGCAAAGTTGACCCCGACCTGCAGCGCCAGCGAGACGACAAGGGCAACAACCGCCCGCCACCAGACAGTCGGCCCATACCGCGAAGCAGCCGCAGTACCGACAAGCACAGGCGAGATAGCCGCACCAAGCGTCTTCGGCCGAGCCCCCAGGATCCACCGGGAGAAGTTGCCTTTCCCCCCGTCCCTAGCCACGTGCGAAAGGGGCGCGGGGGAGAGGGGAGGTGGGGCGGGTGGCCCGAAGCGGAGGGGCCCCATGGGGCCGGGGCCCCATGGGGAGGGACCGTGAGGGACAGGACCCGCCCCACCGGGGGCGCGCGCAAATCACCATCACGGCCGCCGTGGAAACCGCGAGAAGTCCGGCGCCCGCTTCTCCACGTAGGCGTCCCTCCCCTCTTGAGCCTCCTCCGACAGGTAGAAGAGCAAGGTGGCGTCGCCTGCCAGTTGCTGGATGCCGGCCAGCCCGTCGGTGTCGGCGTTGAACGACGCCTTGAGCATGCGCAGGGCGAGGGGGCTGTGCTCGAGGATCCGCCGACACCAGGCGACGGTCTCGACCTCGAGGTCGGCTAGGGGGACGACCCGGTTGACCAGTCCCATCGTCAACGCCTCGGTGGCGTCGTACTGCTCGCACAGGTACCAGATCTCCCGGGCCTTCTTCTGGCCGACGGTACGGGCCAGCAGGCCGGCGCCGTAGCCGCCGTCGAAGGAGCCCACCCGGGGGCCGGTCTGGCCGAAGCGGGCGTTGTCGCCAGCCACGGTGAGATCGCAGACCAGGTGCAGGACGTGGCCGCCCCCGATGGCGTAGCCCGCCACCATGGCGATCACCGGCTTGGGCAGGCGGCGGATCTGGATCTGCAGGTCGAGGACGTTGAGGCGGCCCACCCCCTTGGCGTCGCGGTAGCCGTCGTCGCCTCTCACCCTCTGGTCACCACCCGAGCAGAACGCCAGTGGCCCCTCGCCGGTGAGGATGATCACCCCCACCGCGGGGTCGTCGCGGGCCTGGTCGAAGGCGTCGGCCATCTCGAACAGCGTCTGGGGACGGAAGGCGTTGCGCACCTCGGGACGGCAGATGGTGAGCTTGGCCATGCCCTCGGCCACCTGGTAACGGATGTCGCCGTAGTCGCCCCGGGTCTCCCACGGCGCTCCCGGTCGAATGGTCTCGTCATTCACGGGTGTCATTACTCCTAGAGCGATCACTCCTACGAATCCCGCTACCGTAGCGTCCGTGGCCCAACCTGAGAAAGGCTCCCTTACCGCCGTCCCCCTGACCGGTCCCGACGGGGCGGCAGCCATCGTGGCCGAGTGGCAGGAGGGCCGGGCGGTGCTGCCCCTCGACCCGAGGGCCCCGGCGGCCGAGCGTCGCCGCATCCTCGATGCCCTTCGCCCCACCCACCAGGTCGGCGAGTTCGGGGTCCGCGCCCTCCCCGGCGGCAGCCCCGTGGCTGCCGAGGTGGCGGCGGTCGTGGCGACCACGGGCACCACCGGTGAGCCCAAAGGGGTGGAGCTGACCTGGACGGGCCTGGCGGCATCGGCCCAGGCCAGCAGCGGGGCCCTGGCCGCCATCTCCGAGGAGCGGTCTGGTAGAGACGGCAGAGGATGGCTGTGCTGCCTGCCCCTGTATGGCGTCGGCGGGCTCGGCGTCGTAGCTCGGACCTGGTCCACTGACGTTGCCGTCGAGGTCATCGCCCGCTTCGACCCCGCCGACGTCGCCGCCTCCGAGGCCTCGTTCGTCTCACTGGTGCCCACCACGCTGACCCGTTGTCTCGATGCCGGTGTCGACCTGAGCGGGTTCCGGGCGATTCTCGTGGGCGGGGCCCCCCTCGACCCACGGCTGCGGTCCCGGGCCACCGAGGCCGGGGCATCGGTGGTGGCCACCTACGGGCTGACCGAGACCTGGGGCGGCGTCGTCTACGACGGACGGCCACTCGACGGGGTCGAGGTGCGCATCGCCGACGACGACGAGATCCTCGTCCGGGGCCCCATGGTGATGCGGGGATACCGGCTGCGCCCCCACGACACGGCCGCGGCCCTGTCGCCCGATGGGTGGTTGCGCACGGGCGACGCCGGTGCCTGGGGTGCCGACGGCGCCACCCTCCAGGTCGTCGACCGCCTGCGCGACCTCATCGTGACCGGCGGCGTCAACGTGAGCCCGACCGAGGTCGAATCCGTCCTGGCCGCCCACCCTGGTGTGGCCGACGTGGGCGTGGCCGGCGCACCCGACACCGAGTGGGGTGAGCGGGTCGTCGCCCACGTGGTGGCCGCCGATCCCGCCGACCCGCCCACCCTGGCCGGGCTGCGGGACTTCGCCGGCGAACGGCTGTCGGCGGCCAAGCTCCCCCGCGACCTGGAGCTGGTGGCCGCGATCCCCCGAACCCCGGGAGGCAAGCCCCTCCGGAGGCTCCTCGGCCGGGTGACGGACGGGTCAGTGGGACTCGAGGATGGCGTCGTCACCGAAGTCGTCGAACAGCGAGGCCGCCCCGGGATCGACGAACACCACTGAGGCATCTCCGGCGGTGCCCCGCCCGTTCACCCTGGCCAGCCCCCTGCGGTGAACATCGGGGCCAGGTCACCGGCGGGTGACCCTGGCGCACGGCCGAAGTGTAGGCAGGCCGCACCGGCCCAGCCTGGGTCACCGCGCCGCCCCGGCTGTCGCCCGGCCGTACACAATGGCGGGAATGCCCACCGCCCGTGCCCGTCCTCTGAGTGGGATGGCTGCCCGTTCCTGGTGGGCGATGCTCGCCTTTGTCGTGGGCTCGGTCTCGGTGGTGGGCTCGACCACGGCGACGGTGCAGGCGGCCGAGCCCGTCACCGGCACCGGTCGCATCACCGCCAACTCCGTCCTCGGCGGCCAGCCCCTAGGAGCCGGGCGCGCCGTCCCTGGCCTGGCCACCGACCCCGCCGACGGCAACCACGTCGTGGAGGTCGACGAGGATTTCACGCGGGGCCAGTGCACGTACCGGACGAGCTACGACGGCGGGAAGTCGTGGGCCGGCGGTGACCTGAGCGTCCCGCCCGGGCTCGACTCGGCCGACGGCCCTGCGGCGCCGCCGTGCGACGCCGTCGACTCCGGCGGCTTCGCCCACTTCGACCAGAGCGTGGCCTTCGGTTCCGGGGCCAACGTCTACACCACGTTCTCGTCGGGCAATGCCGTGGTGGTCTCGCACTCGCCCGATGGCGGCAAGTCGTTCGGGCCAGGAGTCATGGCCGTAGCGGCTCCACCCGTGTCGGGTGCCCTCGACATACATCCGCAGTTGGCCGTGGAGCCCGGTGCGGCCGGCGACCGGATCTACGTGTCGGCCCTGAGCCCGGGTGGGAGCCCCGGAGGCGGCGGGCGGTTGGTGACGACCCGGTCCGACGACGGCGGCGTGACGTGGTCGCCGGTGGTGGACGCTCAGGGCGACGGCCAGAGCGTCCGGGAGCCGGCGCAACCGGTGGTCGGCGCCGACGGCGCCGTGTTCGTGGCGTGGCACGCCGTGACCGGGGCATCGCCCGACCAGGTGGTCGTGGCCCGGTCGACCGACCGGGGCGCCACCTGGGTCCGCTCCCCGGCGACCGAGGTCCCCGCTGGCGGAGGCTTCCCCTACCTGGCCCGGGGCCCGAGCGGCCCCCAGAGCGGGGTGACGGGCCCGAGCGGCCCGGGCGGCCCCCAGAGCGGGGTGACAGGCCCCGGACCGCACACCCTGCGCCTCGTCTACGTCGGCGGCCACGACGACGTCACCGACATCTCGGTGCGCCGGTCCGACGACAACGGCGCCACCTGGTCGGCCCCGGTGCGGATCTCCGACGACGCCCCCACTCAACCGGGGGCGGCGACCGTTCAACACCTGAGACCGCGTCTCTCGTCGTCGGCCGACGGCCGCGTCGACGTGGTCTGGACCGACACCCGCGCCGGCTACGAAGGGCCGATCGGGTTCGGCGACATCTGGTACTCGGCGTCGACCGACGGGGGCGGCACGTTCTCGACCAACCGGCGGGTGAACGACCGCACGATCAATCTCGGCGCCGGGCAGGTCTCCGAGAGCGCCCTCGCCGATCACGGACCAGTGGTCACCACTCTGGACGGGGGGCGGCTCCTGTTCGCCTGGGGAGACTCACGCGACGCCGGCATCGGCACGGGTGTCGATACCGACAGCCACGCCGGCAGTGACGTCTTCATGGCTGTCATGGACCTGAGCGCCACCGGCCCGGTGCCGTCGACCGCACTCGACGACAACGCACCCGAGCAACTGTCGGTCGACCTGTCCCGGCTCGCCTTTCCCGGCGGGAAGGCCAACGCCGGCAGCCAGCGCACGACGAGGGTCGTGCTCGTCAACTCCACCGACGACACCGGCCTGGCACTGGCCGCCGCCGTGCTGGCCCGCGCCAACAACAGCCCGTTGTTGCTGGCGGCGGCGACCGACCTCACCCCGGCACAGAAGACGGAGGTGGCGCGTCTGGCGCCGGGCGGGGCCTACCTGGTGGGCGCGGCGACGCGGCTCTCCGACAAGGTGGAGGCATCGCTGGCCGCCGCCGGGGCCACCGACACGCAGCGCGTCACCGGCAGCGACTCCACCGACACCGCCCGCCGCATCGCCGCCTTGCTCGACACCCGCGACGCCGAGGCCCGGGCCCGCGGGGTGCCCGCCTTCGAGGCCGCCGTGGTCGTCAACTCCCAGACCGGCGATGCGGCGACGGGCTCGGCCCTGGCCGCCGCTCTTCGCATGCCCGTGCTGTTCACCCAGCGCGACGCCGTCCCCCCGGCAACCAGCCAAGCCCTGGCCGAGCTGGGCATCAAGACGACGCTGGTCGTCGGAGGCCCGACCTCGGTGAGCGACGCCGTGTTGGGCGACCTGCCCGGGGCCAGGCGCCTGGGCGGCGACAACCCCACCGTCACGTCCGAGGCGGTGGCTGCCGAGGCCCGGGCCCGCAACGTGGCCACCAACGTGGTGTACGTCAGCGACGGCGAGCGGCCCA
>DATAQC010000082.1:0-15628 GCA_036264885.1 Acidimicrobiales bacterium
GCGGCCCGCAACCTGGCCGGCCTCGTCGAGGCCGTTGTCACCGGTACCGCCAGTGGGGCGGGAACCGGCCGGGGCGACACCCCGGCGAACGGACGGGGAGAGGAGAGGTTCATGGGCTCGCCCAGGTGCTCCTCGACGAACTGTCAAGACGGCAACCCTGCTCGCTCCGAGCACGGGCATAGGACCGTCACCGCCACCCGGCAACGGGTGGCTCCGGGACCAGTCCTCATCGGAAGTGACAGATGAGAAAGATTTCGGAACGGTGACGGTTCAATGGCCAAACGAACGGGCCGATGCCTTGGTGCTGTTCGGTGCCACCGGCGACCTCGCCCACAAGAAGATCTTCGACGCTCTGTACGGCAACGCCAAACGGGGGCGCCTGAAGGTCCCAGTGATCGGTGTGGCCGCCGAGGACTGGTCGGTCGAACAGCTCCGCGACCGGGCCCGGGAGGGCATCGACACCTTCGGCGGTGGCGTGCACGACGAGAGCGCGTTCGCCACCCTGGCCGACGCCCTCAGCTACATCGGAGGCGACTACCGCGACCCGGCCACGTTCACCCGTCTGGCTCGGGCGCTCAACGACGCCGGGGCGCAGCGTCCGGCGTTCTATCTCGCCATCCCCCCCAGCATGTTCGAGATGGTCGTCCAGGCTCTCCAGAGCGCGCAGATCGCCGAGGGGGCCAGGGTGATCATCGAGAAGCCCTTCGGCATCGACCTGGCCTCGGCCCAGGAGCTGAACCGGGTGCTCCACAGCGTGTTCCCCGAGTCGTCGATCTACCGGATCGACCACTACCTGGGCAAGGAGCCGATCCAGAACCTGTTGTACTTCCGGTTCGCCAACTCGTTCCTCGAGCCCATCTGGAACCGCAACTACGTCGACTGCATCCAGGTCACCATGGCCGAGAGCTTCGGCGTCGAGGGACGGGGTCGCTTCTACGAGGAGGTCGGTACCTTGCGCGACGTGGTGCAGAACCACCTCCTGCAGACCGTGAGCCTGCTGGCCATGGAGGCGCCCAATGGTCCCAGCGCCGAGTCTTTGCGCAACGAGAAGGCTCAGGTCCTCGAGGCCATGAAGCCCCTGCGCCCCGATGACTTCGTTCGGGGCCAGTTCGACGGCTACCGCCAAGAGAACGGTGTCGCCCCCGACTCCGACGTCGAGACATTCGCGGCCGTCAAGCTCTACATCGACTCGTGGCGATGGGCGGGTGTGCCCTTCTTCATCCGGGCGGGCAAGAAGCTGCCGGTGTCGGCCACCGAGGTGCGAGCCGAGTTGAAGCCGCCACCGAAGAACGTGTTCGGCGACGAGGCGCTGGGCGGGTCGAACTACCTCCGCTTCCGCCTGGGCCCCGACGTGGTGTCGCTGGCGCTCGGTATCCGGGTGAAGCATCCGGGCGAGACCTTCGCCGGTGAGTCCGAAGAGCTGTACGTGATGGAGAAGTCCACCGAGGACCTGACCGCCTACGAGCGCCTGCTCGGTGACGCCATGGCCGGCGCCGCCCTGCTGTTCGCCCGCGAGGACGAGGTCGAGGCGGCCTGGCAGGTGGTCGACCCGGTGTTGCGCGACCACGCTCCCGCCATCCCCTACGCGCCCGGCACCTGGGGGCCAGGCGAGGCCGACGCCTTGATGCCCGAAGGTCAGTTCTGGCACGAGCCCGCCCCCTAGCGACCGTCGTGTGATGTAGCGTTACATCATGCTCCGGACCCAGATCTCGCTCACCGAAGAGGAACGGCGCGTCCTCGACGACGCCTCCGTTCGCACCGGCCGGTCGATCTCCGCCCTCATCCGCGACGCCGTCGACACCGTCTACGGCGAGGGCCGCTCCACCGCTCACGATCTGGCCATGATGCGGGAGGCCTTCGGGTCATGGACCGACGCGGAGGCAGACGGGGCGGCGTGGGTCGACCGGGTGCGATCGGCCAAGCGCCCCCGCTGAGCCATGCGGGCGCTGGTGGACACCCCCATCCTCATCGACTACCTCCGTGGCCACCACCGGGCGGCGGTGGTGTTGGAAGGTGAACGAGAGATCCACGTTTTGCACGCCAGCGAGTTGACGCGACTCGAGGTCCTGTCCGCCATGCTCCCGCCCGACCACGACCGCACCTGGGCGCTGTTGTCCACCCTCGCCTGGCACCCCGTCGACGCCGAGGTGGCCGAGGAGGCGGGCACCCTCGGCCGCCGCTGGCTGCCCCACCACCCCGCCGTCGACGGCGCCGACCTGGCCATCGCCGCCACCGCCATCCTCCTCGGCGCAGAGCTGCTGACCGTGAACGTCGGGCACTTCCCCATGTTCCCCGGCCTCCGCCCTCCCTATTGAAGCCTGAGGATACGAACGACAACGGTCGCCCCGGCATAACCAGCCCGCGGTTCGTCTCCACGCAAACCAATCGCGACCGACGATCAGGAACGGACGCCCCTTCTCGTCAGGTGACTCACCCCACCACAGCTCGCCTCGGCTACCACCACTTCTCCCACGGCTCGTCGTGAATGGCCCGAACGGCCAGACGAGTCGCCTCGGCCAACTCTTCGGGCGATTCCGGAACCTGCACATAGGGCGCGCTCGTACGCCTGGGCCACGACGAGTTGCTCCTTCGTCAACTGTGCGACGTATACTACGACAAACCCGTGACATAATGCTACACATGGTGAGGACGAACCTATGGCATCTCTTTCGATCCTGCTCGACGGCCTCTACGAGAGCGACGTCATCGACACCGCAGACGTGGCGCGAGTGAGCGGAGCCCACGCCCGAAGTGTTAACCGCTGGCACACAGAGCAGGCCGAGCCCCGGCGCGAGTCTGAGGAGCGGCTTCTGGAGCTCAAGGCGGTCGTCGACCTGCTCCGGCGCATCCTGCGCGACGACGCGGCTCGCCTCTGGTTGCGCTCTCCGAACCCCGATCTCGGCTACGACAAGCCGCTGGACCTCGTGGCCGCTGGGCAGTACCAGCGGGTGATCGACCTGCTGATCGCCCTGGCCGAAGGCGTGACGTCGTGAGATGGCGGGCTTCGATCCCGCCCGCCTGAATGGCGTCGATCTCGTCGATCTCGCGAGTGTCGGCTACCGCCATCAGGCGCCGGGCTTCGATCCCCGAAGCGGCGAAGGCGGCCGCCGTTTCGGTGGTCGGTTCAACCCACCCCGGAGCTTCCCCGTCATCTACCTCTGTCTCACGAGACTCTGCGTCGCGGCGGAACTCACACGTCAGGCCGGGCGCCAGAGCGTCCAGGTCGAGGATCTACTGCCGCGTGAAGTGTGGTCGATTGCGACGGACCTCGGGAGGGTTCTGGATCTAACCGACCATTCAGCCTGCAACGCAGCAGGTGTCGAGCCGACCGACCTGGTTCGCCCGGGACACGGTTTCACCCAGCAAATAGGCGAGGCGGCGTACGAGCGAGGCGTCCAAGCGATCAAGTCGCCTTCGGCGACCGGTGTCGACGATGTCCTCGCACTGTTCCCGGAGAACCTGGCATCAGCGACCATGCAGGTCGAACTCGAGGAGGTATGGGAGTCGATCGGCGATCTACCCTCCTGAGGCCCCCGGAGGCGCCGAAAACCAGCCGTCGCTACCATCAACTTAGTCCCCATAATATCCGATATGGGGACTAGACCGACAGTCAAAGATGGAGGCGGCGGTGCGACAAGTCCGCCAACTCAAACGCCAGAGGCCTCGTGAGAGGGAGAGGCCTCTGGCATCTGAGGATGGCTGTGGCTACGAGCAGTTGAGGTGGTTGACTTCGGTGGCGCTGACGACGATGTCGCGGGGATCGGCCAGAACCTTGTCGTGGCCGGGGCCGCCGTCGACGGTGTCCCGATAGCCGTTGCGGGTGCAGATGCGGTCGTCACCGGGACCCCCGTAGATGACCTGGTGCTTCACGTAGCCCCCCGCCAGGAACGTGATGCGGTCGTTGCCCCCGAACCCGTCGATGGTGAAGCAGTCGCCCCTGGCCACGATGACGTCGTCACCCTCGGTGCCGAACACCGCGTAGCCGTCAGCCCCAATGTGGACACCGGGCGACGAGCCCGTGATGTCACAGCCCCCGGTCAGCGCCCCCGCCGAGGACTGGGTGACGATCCCACCCCCGGCCATCAAGGCGGCGGCCACCGCCAACTGCAGCGCCCTGGTACGAAGCATGAATCTCATGGTGCAGCCTCCCTGTCGGTGGTGTCCGAATCTGCCGATATGGCCCGCCCGTCGTCAGTGTGGCGGTGCGCCCGGGCCGGCGCATCGGTAAGGAGCTACGTATATGGTTGTTCCGGTGGTCCAATTCGGCGTAGGTAGCTCCCAGACTGGCGGCGGCCGGTCGGCGGCGGGATCACGGCCAGAGCCGTGATCCACGGGCCCCACCGTCGGGGCGAAGGAGCCCGTCGGTTGCGGGAGCTGCGCTGGCAGAACCACCCCCCCTCGCCGTCGGGTCGGACGCGATCCGCCGGCGAGTCGACAGGCCCCGACAGCCTCACCAACATTCCCCCGCCCCACGACACCCTGGTCGGGCGCAGCAGCGAGCTGGCCGAGCTCACCGCTCGCCTCAGCGCGCCCGGGGTGGTGAGCGTGGTGGGTCCCGGCGGCGTGGGCAAGACGCGCCTGGCCCGGGAGGCGGCCACCGCCTCGGACGCCCGTTTCCCCGACGGCCGCTGGCTCGTGGCCCTCGCCACCATGGACCAGGAGGCTGCCGCCGTCTTGTCCCTGGCCGCGGCGGCGGGCGACCCGGCCCAGGGGGCAGCCGACATCGGAGATCTGGTCGACCGCCTGGGAGGGCAACGCCTGCTGGTGGTGCTCGACGGAGGCGAGCAGCAGGCCGAGACGTGGGCCGGGATGGTGGGGCGCCTGGTGGGTGCGGCCGGTGCAACCACCGTGATCTACACCGGTCGCCGGCCCCTGGGGATGGCGGGGGAGCGGGTGATTCGTCTGGCCCCCCTCGCCGTTCCCTCCGCCGAAGGGACGGCCCCGGCGGCCTTCGACCGCTGCGATTCGGTGCGCCTCTTCCTCCAGAGCGCCCGCTCGGCGGTGCCCGAGGCGGTCTTCACCGCAGACGACGCTCTCCTCGTCGCTCGCATCTGCAGGGCCAGCGATGGTCTCCCCGCCGACATCAACGCAGCCGCCACCGCCCTTGCCCGCCTGAGCCTCGAGCGCCTGGTCGAGGTGGCCGAGGGCGGGCTCGAGCGGGCGCCGGCCGCGGATCAGATCGACCACGCCGCCGGGGGCGGTGTCGTGAGCGAGGAGGATCGGGACCGGCGGCTGCTCACGCCGTCCGAGGCCAGGCTGCTCGATCGCCTGTCGGTGTTCTCGGGGGGGTGGACCCTCGAATCGGCGCTGGCGGTGTGTGGGGAGGCGGGCCCCGAGGGCGGGGATCTTGCGTCCCTGCACGCCACACTGGTGGCCAACTCCCTGGTGCTGTCCGACGCCGAAACGTCGCGATACCGGATGCTCGGCGTCACCCGCCGGGCTGCCAAACGGGTGCTGGCGCAGGCCGGCGGGTACGAGGCGCTGTCTCGCCGCCACGCCCAGTGGTGCCTGAGCCTGGTCGAGGGAGACGCCGCCGATCTGGTGGCGGTGGCCGACGAAGCGTGGCTGCGGCGGCTCGACCCGGAGCTGGAGAACCTGCGCGCCGCGCTGGCGTGGGCCCGCGACGAGGGCGACGCCCAGACCGGCATCCATCTCGTCTCTGCCCTGGTCAAGTACTGGGAGTTCCGGGGGCACTTGCACGAGGCCCTCGAGTGGGTGGGCTGGGCCATGGCCCAGGACCACCGGGCCACGCCAGCGCTGCTGCGGGCCACGGTGGTGCGCCGGGCGGCGGTGGTGCACAGCCGCCTGGGCGACGCCAAGGGGGCCCAGGCCCTGGCCGAGCAGGCCACCGTGTTGTACCGGGGCATCGGCGACGCCGAGGGCGCCGCCGCCACCAGCCACTTCATCTCGCTGTGCCGCAGCCCCAGCCGCGCCCTTACCGCCCTCGACGAGAGCGTGGGGCTGGCCCGCGCCGCCGGGGAGGTGAACGCCCTGGCCCATCTCCTGTGCACCCGGGGCCAGGCCCAGTTCTTTCTGGGCAACCTGGGTGCGGCGCGGGCCGACTTCGGCGAGTGCCTGGCCCTCGGCCGTCGGGAGGGCCACGGCGACGCGCTCCTGCTGGGACTGCTGGGCCTGGCCCGGGTCGACCTCTTGGCCGGCGACCTCCCCACCGCAGCCCGGGAGTTGGGCGACGCCTTGGCCCTGGCCGAGCGGGCCGACGACCGGCCCAACGCCAACATCGCCCTGGCGCTTTCGGCCGAGCTGAGGCGCACGGCTGGTGACTACGACCAGGCGAGGGAGCTCCTCGAACTGGCCATCGGGCGGGCTCGCGCCGACGGCGAGCCCCTGGCGATTGCCAGAGGGCTGCTGTTCCTCGGTCGCCTCGAGCACTGTCTGGGCGACTTCGAGGCCGCCGGACCGCTGTTCGCGGAGTCTCTGGCCCTGGGGCGCTCCGCCGAGGCGCCGCCCTACCACGAGGCCCGCTGCCTCCACGGGCTGGCTGCCACCGCCCTCGCCAGCGGAGACATGGCCAGGGCCCGAGGTGCGGCGCAGGAGGCTGCCGCCACCGCGGCCGCCAACGACGACCGTCAGGCCGCCGCCGACGCGATGCTCATCCACGCCCGGCTCGCCGCCGTGGCCGGGGAGTTGCGCTCCGCCCTCCGCCTCGCCGTCCGGTCGATCAGGTCCTCCGAGGCCCTGGGTGACACGGCCGGCCTCTGCGGCGGCCTGGAGACGGTGGCGGCCCTGCTCGTCGACCCCGGCCAGGCCCACTCGGCCGCCCGGCTCTTCGGTGCGGCCGAAGCCCTGCGGGAGACCGGGGGGTACGCCCAGCCCCCGGCCGAGGCGCAGGGCCACACCGGGGCGACCCTGGCCCTGGCCGACTCCCTGGGCGCCGACTGGGAGCAGGCCCGCATGGAGGGCCGGACCTTGTCGGGCTCCGAGGCGGTCGCCGTCGCAACGCAGAGCATCCGACAGGTTCGCCCGAACCCGGGGCGCGCCAGCCTGACTCCGGCGGAGGCCGAGGTGGCGCGGCTGGTGGCCGACGGGCTCACCAACGCCGAGGCCGCGGCCGCCCTGTTCGTCTCCCGGCGTACGGTCGACACCCACCTCGCCCACCTGTACGCGAAGCTGGGCATCCACTCGCGCAAGGAGCTGGCCGACTGGGCCGCCGCCGGCTCGACGGGATCAGGCGCTGCCGGTACCTGATCTCTGCCGCCAGGCCCCGAGGTTGGCGTGCGATCAAGCGAAGGGTTGTGGCGCTCAGGACGACTTTTCGTCGTGGCCGCCGAACTCGTTGCGCATGGCCGACAGGAGCTTGTCGGCGAACTCACCCTCGTTGCGGGAGCTGAACCGCTCGTAGAGCGCGGTGGTGATGACGTGGGCGGGGACACCCTCGTCGACGGCGGCGGCGACCGTCCAGCGTCCCTCACCGGAGTCGGACACCCGACCGCTGAACTTCTCGAGCGCCGGTGACTGGTGCAGGGCGTGGGCGGTGAGGTCGAGCAGCCACGACGCCACCACGCTGCCCCGCCGCCACACCTCGGCCACCTCGGCCACGTCGAGGTCGTACTGGTAGTACTCCGGGTGCTCGAGAGGCGCGGTCTCGGCATCGGCGCTGCGCGACTGCTTGCCGGCGTTGGCCTTGTGCAGGATGGCCAGCCCCTCACCGTAGGCGGCCATGATGCCGTACTCGACGCCGTTGTGGACCATCTTCACGAAGTGGCCGGCGCCGTTGGGCCCGCAGTGGAGGTAGCCCTTCTCGGCCGGCGAGGGGTCGCCGCTGCGGCCGTCGGTGCGGGGCGCGGCGTCCACTCCGGGCGCGATGGTGGCGAAGATCGGCTCCAGGCGGGTGAAGACGTCGTCTTCGGCGCCGATCATCAGACAGAAGCCCCGCTCCAGCCCGAACACCCCACCACTGGTGCCGACGTCGACGTAGTGGATGCCCTTGTCGGACAGCTCGGCGGCCCGGGCCAGGTCGTCGCGGTAGTACGAGTTGCCGCCGTCGATGATGACGTCGTCGGGCTCGAAGTGCCCGGCCAGTTGCATCACCGTGTCCCCGGTGTAGGCAGCGGGCACCATCACCCACGCGGCACGCGGCTGGGTGAGCTTGGACGCCAGGTCGTCCAGCGACGAAGCCGCCGTGGCCCCGTCGGCCTCGAGGGCTTTCACCGAGTCGGCGTTGACGTCGTAGACGACACACTCGTGGCCGTCACGCATGAGGCGGCGCACGAGGCCAGCGCCCATGCGCCCGAGTCCGATCATTCCGAGCTGCATGTGGGCCCTCCCAGGCTCGAGTCGGTGTTGGGAAGTGGCGGGGGTCGGGGAACCGGCGGGTCAGCCGGCGCTGACCAGGTCTGACGACTTCGACCCGATGCGATCGATCAGCGTCTCCCACGACTTCACGAACGAAGCGGCGCCGTCGGATTGCAGCTTGGCCGCCAACGCGTCGAGGTCGATGCCGTCGGCGGTGAAACGGGCCAGGACGTCTTCGGCGTCGCCACCGTCGGGAGGCAGCAACATGCCCACCGTGCCGTGGGCTCCGAAGGCGATGAGGGTGCCCTCGGGCATGGTGTTGACCGTCTGGGGGGACGCCAGCGCCGAGATGTAGAACGTGTCCGGCAGCGACGGGTCCTTGGTGCCGGTGCTGGCCCAGAGGAGGCGCTGGGCACTGGCCCCGGCGGCGGCCAGGCGCTGCCAGCGGTCGGAGCCCAGCAGCGCCCGGTAGGCGGCGTAGGTGCGCCGGGCGATGGCCACGCCCAGCTGGCCCCGGAGGTCGTCGGTGACCTGGCCGGTGACGGCGGCGTCCCACCGGGACACGAAGACCGACGCCACCGACCCCACTTTGAGACTGAGGCCCGCTTCCAGGCGCCTCTCGAGGCCCCGCAGGTAGGCCTCGGCCGCGGCCAGGTAGTGCTCGCGGGAGAACAGCAGTGTGACGTTGATGGGCACGCCGGCAAAGATGAGCTCCTCGATGGCGGGGATGCCCTCGGGGGTGCCGGGCACCTTGATGAACAGGTTGGGGGTGTCGGCCTTGGCGTGCAGCGATTTGGCCATGGCGACGGTGGTTGCGGTGTCGTGGGCCAGCTTGGGCGACACCTCCAGCGACACCCAGCCGTCGACGCCCTCGGTGGCGTCCCAGATGGGCCGGAACAGGCTGGCCGCCTTGGTGAGGTCTTCGATGGCCAGCTCGAAGAACAGGGGCTCCGGCTCGGTGCCGTGGTCGAGCAGCTGGCGGATCTGGTCGTCGTAGTCGGCGCTGCCGGTGATGGCCTTCTCGAAGATGGTGGGGTTCGACGTCAGCCCGGTGACGGCCAGCCCGCCGATGTAGCGGGCAAGGGTGCCGCTGGCCAGGAGGCCGCGGGTGATGTTGTCGAGCCACAAGCTCTGGCCCAGCTCGTTGAGCTGGACAGCCGCATTCATGGCCCGCTCCCGCTCGAACTGGAGCACCTCGCCCAGGCGCCGCACGTGGCGCGCCTCGGTGCTGGGCGTGGCGTTGACGAAGGCGGTGACGATCTCGGCGGCCACGGAGGGGCCCATGACGCGCGCTCCCAGGGTGAGCACGTTCACGTGGTCGTGCTCGACCATCTGGTGGCCGGTGTAGTGGTCGGCGGCGCAGGCCGCCCGCACCCCGGGGAGGCGGTTGGCGGCGATGGTGACGCCGGCCCCGCTGCCGCACACGAGGATGCCACGGTCGGCGTCGAGGGCCGCCAGCGCGTCGCCGACGAGCTTGGCCACCACCGGGTAGTCGATGCCCTCCGGGGGAGCCTGGTCGGGACCGAGCATGACGGGGTCGTGGCCCGCGGCGCGCACGGCGTCGGCCACCGTAGGGCGCAGCACCAGGCCGGCGTGATCGGCGCCGATGGCAACTCTCATGACATCACCATCCCGCACTCGCAGACACGGTTCATGTCGTGGAAGGTCATGGTCATGACACATCTCCCTGGCGCGCCACAGGGCGCAGTGAACGGTAACGGCGGATGAGGGCATTGGTGCTGCTGTCGTGGTCGAGCGACGGCTCGTCGGCCTGGAGCTCGGGGATGATGCGCACGGCCAGCACCTTTCCCAGCTCCACCCCCCACTGGTCGAAGCTGTTGATGTTCCAGATCGTCCCCTGGGTGAACACCTTGTGCTCGTAGAGGGCGACGAGCTGGCCGAGAACCCGGGGCGTGAGGCGCTCGGCCACGATCGAGTTGGTGGGATGGTTGCCGGCGAAGCTGCGATGGGGCACCAGGGCATCGGGAACACCCTCGGCGGCCACCTCCTCGCTCGTCTTGCCGAAGGCGAGAGCCTCGGTCTGGGCGAGGAAGTTGGCCCACAGC
Source organism: Acidimicrobiales bacterium (assembly GCA_036264885.1). Lineage (GTDB taxonomy): Bacteria > Actinomycetota > Acidimicrobiia > Acidimicrobiales > AC-14 > DATAQC01. The sequence goes on from DATAQC010000082.1 coordinate 10,320, forward strand.
AGGTCCTGGTGGTCGCCCACCGGGTGCTCGGCCCGGGCGATGCCGATGAAGTCGGCCGGGATGAGGCGGCTTCCCTGGTGGATGAGCTGGTAGTAGGCGTGCTGGCCGTTGGTGCCGGGCGTGCCCCACACGACGGGCCCGGTGGCGTAGCCGACCTGCTCGCCGTCGAGGGTGACCGACTTCCCGTCGCTCTCCATGTCGAGCTGTTGCAGGTAGGCGGGGAACCGGTCGAGATACTGGCTATAGGGGAGGACGGCTTGGGTCTCGGCGCCGAAGAAGTTGATGTACCAGATGCCGATCAGGCCCAGCAGCACGGGCAGGTTCTCGTGCAACGGGGCCGTGCGGAAATGGGTGTCCATGGCATGGAACCCGTCGAGCATCTGGCGGAACCCGTCGATGCCGATGGAGATGACCAGTGACAGGCCGATGGCCGAGTCGTAGGAATAACGCCCGCCCACCCAGTCCCAGAAGCCGAACATGTTGGCGGTGTCGATGCCGAAGTCGGCCACCTTCTCGGCGTTGGTGGACACGGCGACGAAGTGCGACGCCACCGCCGCCTGGTCGCCGACGGCACCGAGCAACCAGTCGCGCGCGCTGCGGGCGTTGGTGAGGGTCTCGAGGGTGCCGAAGGTCTTGGAGCACACGATGAACAGAGTCTCGTGGGGGTCAAGGTCGACGAGGGCCTCGTGGATGTCGGTGCCGTCGACGTTGGACACGAACCGGAAGGTGAGGTCGCGCTGGGTGAACGACTTCAAGGCGTCATAGGCCATGCGCGGCCCGAGGTCGGAGCCGCCGATACCGATGTTCACGATGTTGCGGATGCGCCTGCCGGTGTGGCCGGTGTGCTTCCCCGAGCGCACCCGCTCGGCGAAGGCGCCCATCTTCTCCAGCACGGCGTGCACCTCGGCCACCACATCGACCCCGTCGACGTCGATGCTGGTGCCCTCGGGGGCTCGCAGGGCCACGTGCAGGACGGCCCGGTCCTCGGTGACGTTGATCTTGTCGCCGGCGAACATGGCCTCGATGTGGTTGGGCAGTCCCGCCCTTTCGGCCAGCGCCACCAACAACTCGACGGTCTCCCCCGTCAGGCGGTTCTTCGAGTAGTCGAGATAGAGCCCGTCCGCCTCGGCCGTCAAGGTGGTGCCGCGCTGGCCGTCGGCCGCGAAGAGGTCGCGCAGGTGAGCGTCGCCGAGACGGGCGAAATGGGCTTCGAGCGCCGCCCACTCGTCGGTGCCCGTGATCTGCGTCATCGCTGCACTGAGCCCTTTCTCGCCGCCGGCCCGGGACCGCGATCCTACCTTGAAGGGACCAGCGCTCATGGGGCCGCGGCACGGTCGTGAGCGGGCAGGCTGACATCTCCGCCGGTGCGCCCGACGCTGAAGTTTCGTTCGTTGCGGGAGTGACCGATCATGGCGCCCGCCCAGCGCAGGAGCGTGCCCACGCGCCCTGCCGCGGTGGAGAGGGTGACGATGTGCACGAACGCCCACACCAGCCAGGCCGGGAACCCCGTCAATCGGAGCCGGCCCACGCTGAGCACGGCCCGGAAGCGCCCGAGGGTGGCCATCGAGCCGAGGTCACGGTAGTGGAAGGGGCCGGTGGGCTCGCCGCGCCGCCGTCGCATGATGCTGCGGGCAGCGTGGATCCCACCCTGCATGGCCACCTCGGCCACCCCCGGGAGATGGTCGAGGGTGGCCATATCGCCGATGACGAAGACCTCGGGGTGGCCGGGCAGGGTCAGGTCGGCCTGTACGGCGATGCGCCCGGCCTGATCGACTTCGGCGCCGCTGGCCGCGGCGAGCATCCCGGCCAGGGGTGACGCCTCCACGCCGGCGGCCCAGATGACGGTGCGGGCGGTGATCCGCTCGTCACCGCCCGGTCCGCGCACGTCGACGCCGCCGGCGTCGACGCCGTTCACCCTGGTGGCCATCCTCAGCTCGACACCGGCACCCGTCAGGAACCGCGCCGCGTGGGCCGACAGCTTGTCGCCGAAGGTGGCCAGCGGCTCGTTGCCGGCGTCGACGAGGATGACGCGCACCTGAGCCGGGTCGATGTGTCGGAAGTTCCCATCGAGCGAGCGCACCGCCAGTTCACGAATCTGACCGGCGAGCTCGACACCGGTGGGCCCGGCGCCGACCACGACCATGGTCATCCACTCCTCTGTCTCGGTCGGCGAGGAGGCGGTCTCGGCCGCCTCCAGGGCGCCGAAGATCCGCCGCCGGATCTCCAGGGCGTCGTCGATGGTCTTCATTCCCGGAGCGTGGACGGCGAATTCGTCGTGACCGAAGTAGGACTGACCGGAGCCGGTGGCCACGATCAGGCTGTCGTAGGAGACCTCGAGGGGCTCGTCGAACATCCGGTTCGCCTTCACGACCCGCCGGTCGAGGTCGATGTCGCGTACCTCGGCCAGTTCCACGGTGACGTTCTTGTGGCGGCGCAGGACGTGGCGCAGCGGGGCGGCGATCTGGCCCTCGGACAGGATCCCCGTGGCCACCTGGTAGAGGAGCGGCTGGAACAGATGATGGTTCCGGCGGTCGAGCAGGACGACGTCGACGTCGGCGAACCCGAGCATGCGGGCCGCCGGAAGGCCCCCGAAACCTCCGCCGATGACGACGACCTGGTAGCGGCCCTGTGAGCCTCGTCCCCGCCCCTCCACACCGCTGCGTCCGGCCTGGTCCACCACCGCGCCGCAGGATAGACGGCCTCGCTAGGTTGGGACCGTGCCCGAGCTTCCCGAGATGCAGGCCCTGTCGGAGCGTCTCCACGCTGCCGTGGCCGGGTCGGCGTTCGCCGGGGCCGTGCCCTACCAGTTCTCCGCCCTCAAGACAGTGGTGCCCGGTCCCGAGAGCCTGGTCGGCGCCACGGTTCACGCCGTGGGGCGACGGGGCAAATTCGTGGTGTTCGAGCTCGGCCCGCCCGCAGAGCCCCGGGCCCGATTGCTGGCCCACCTCTCCCAGGGTGGCCGGGTCGATGTCGAGGACCCACCCAAGCAGACCAAGCCCAAAGGGTCCGTCGTGCGCCTGCGCTTCGAGGGACGGCCGTCCGTGCTGTTCAAGGAGTACGGCACCGAGCGCAAGGCGGGGTGGTGGGTGCTGGCCCCGGGTGACGACGGGCCGTTGGCGTCCCTCGGCCCCGAGCCCTTCTCCGAGGAGTTCGCCGCCCTGATCCTGGCGGGCACCGACAAGCGGCGGATCCACACCATGCTGCGCGATCAGCGGACGGTCGTGGGTGTGGGCCGGGGCTACGCCGACGACATCCTCCACCACGCCCGGCTGTCGCCCTATGCCACCCTCGCCACCCTCAGCGTCGACGAACGCCAGGCCCTGGTCGACGCCACCCGGTCCGTCCTCACCGATGGCCTGGCCGCGGAGCGCAAGCGCTCAGGCGGGCTGCCCACCAAGATCGGCGACCACTTCACCACCCACGGCCGCTACGGCACGCCCTGTCCCCGGTGCGGCACCGACCTGCGCCGCGTGTCCTACGACTCCCATGAGGTCACCTACTGCCCGGCGTGCCAGACGGGCGGCAAGATCCTCGCCGACCGCCGGTTGTCGCGACTGGTGCGCTGAGGGTCAGCCCACCAACGGTGACGACGCCGAGCGGTGCTGGCCTCCCTCGAACTCGGCGACCTTCACCCCCCGCTCGGCCAGGGCGGCGAGGAAGGGACCGGGCTCCACCAGCGACGCCAGGCCGGCGGCGCCGGGTTGGGCCAGGCGGCCCTCGACCGCCCATCGGCAGGCGAGGGCGGCTACCGCCCCCGCCGCCACCGCCGGCCGGTCGACCGCGCCCAGCACCCGGTCGTTCCTCGACGATCCCTGCACGCCCCTGATCTCCACGCGGATGGCTCCCAGGTCGCCCTCGGGGTGGGGCCGGCGCAACATGGGCAGGCGGGCCGTGAGCCGGTCGCGCCGGTTGGCGCCCATGCGGGCGGTCACCCGGTTGACGCCGGGAAAGGCGGGTGCCAGCAAGAGGGCTTCGGGAAGGGCGGCGCGGTAGCAGTCGATGGCGCGCACCGGCTCGGGGAACCAGCACAGCTCGCGACCCGAACCGCCGCTGCGTCGCTCCCAGTCACCTTCGCGCCAGTCGAACGCCGAGCCGGCCAGGGCCTTGTGGTGCTGGCGCGCACAGGCCGGCCCGCCGGTGCCGACCTTGGCCACATGGACCTCATTGACCTGTTCGAAGCCGCGCGCCCCAAGCGCAGCCAGCACGCACGACAGCCCGGGGGAGAACCCGGCGCCCACGGCCACGTACACGCCGGCCAGGCGCGCCGCGGCGTCGAGCTCGCACAGGGCGCGGACCTCGGCCACCGCGTCCGTGGTGGACACCACGTGGGCCCCCCGGTCGACGGCCTTGGCCGCCAGTGCCCGGTGGCTCCCCGGTGCGGTGAGAAGCAGGACGTCACCGGCGGCGAGATCGGGCACGGTGGAGGCCACCCGCGCAGGTTCGCCCAGCGACGTGGCCACCGCCTCGGCCCGTTGGTGGTCGACGTCGACGAGCACGAGGTCTTCGGGCGGCCCGAGCGACAGGAGCTGGCGCCCGGCCCGGGCGCCGCAGGCCCCGGCGCCCACCATGACGATGCGCATGGTCAGCCCTTCCCCTAGGTGACGGCCGCGGCGGAGGCCCTCACCGCAGGTCGGGGCCGGTCAGCTCGCGCCATCCGCCCCCCTCGGGGGGGACGTCGCCCCCATGGCCCCGCAGCTTGATGGCCACAGTGGCGAGGCTGGCCAGAGCGAGGGCGGCAGCTGCTCGTCGGAGAGTCTTCACGTGGGGCTAGCTGGAATCGAACCAGCGACCTCACCCTTATCAGGGGTGCGCTCTAACCGACTGAGCTATAGCCCCAGCATTTGCGCTGGTCAGAGGCCATTTCATGCAGAAATCCTCGTGGCGAATGGTCTGGGTACAGCCACCCCTATGACGTGAGGCCAGCCGCAGCAGTGCCCGGGCACAGTACACCCGCGTCGGATGACGCTGTTGCGAGGCAGGAGCCTCCGGGCGAGTACGCAGGTCACAGCGCTCCGGCCGCGAGGGCGGCCAAGGCACAGTCCTCGACAGCACACCCCTGGACGCGCCTCGCATTACGCGGCGATTGGGAGGCGGAGTGGGCGCCGCCCGGCTAACAGCCGCAGCGTATTTTCCGCCGAGGCGACCGTGGCCGGCCGCGCCGGCACCGCCAGACTGGCGAACAGCTTGAGGTCCGTCGCTCACCGACGGGCGGGGCGGGCCGCTGCGGGACGTGGCCTTCCGCTTCGTCGGGGTAGCCAAGGAGTTTCCGACAGCGCCGCGTGACAGCTTCTTGGTCGCCAGTTCCTCCT
>DATAQC010000034.1:0-17124 GCA_036264885.1 Acidimicrobiales bacterium
GATACTCGACTCACTGAAAGTGCCTCCCGTGTTTGTGGCTCTGACGACGTCAAGCACCGTCATCGTCGCTGCTCAGGAGGCACTTTCCGCGGATGCACAGCCGCGGTCAGCTCAGGTCAATCGGTGGATCGAGGCTTAGGCGCACCGGCTCGCTGCCGCCATGTGACCGGGACCCTCGGGCCTCGAAAAAACCGTCGGTTTCGCCAAATGACACCTTGTGGGCGCTGAGGGACTCGAACCCCCGACCGCCGCCTTGTAAGGGCGGTGCTCTTGCCAGCTGAGCTAAGCGCCCCGAGCGCGCCCAGGCTACCGGCCGGGGATCGGCGTCAGGCCAGGGGCGGTCGGTTCGCCCGACCCAGCTCCACCAGGGCGCTGGCCGCCTCCTCGCCCAGTCGCGGCAGGTCCTGCTGCTGGAACCAACCCACCTCGACGATCTCGACCGACTGCGGGCGCGGGTCGAGGGGGTCGATGCCGTCGGGCAGGCGGGCGCTGTAGATGACGTCGACCCGCCGGTAGCGGGGGTCGACGACGACTTTGGGGTTGTCGTCGAGATCGAGCTTCAGGCCGATCTCCTCCAACGCCTCCCGAGCGGCGGCGTCGACGGCGTCTTCCCCCCGCTTGAGCAGGCCGCCCGGGAACCCCCATCCCCGCCGGTAGGAGTGGCGGACGAGGAGCAGGGCCCCGTCGCTTCGTTCCACTACGCAGATCGCACCCACCCGGAACGCCGGGGTCATCAGCCGAACCGTGGCGAACCGGAGCCGCTTGGGCAGGCGGCCGTATCCCCTGAGCACCAGGAGCTTGAGACGGGTGATCACCGGAAGGCCCACCGCCGGCCGCAGCGGCAGACGAGGGTCACGGGAAGCGGGACCGAGCGGCCACCGCTTCGGCCAGCAGCTCCGGCGTCGCCGCCGCCACCGGGGAACGACGCTCGCCGGGCAGGCGGGTGACCAGGTCACGTCCGGTGAGATCGACGATCGGGGCCCCGGACTCGGTACACACCAACATGGCCCCGAGGTAGTCCCACGGGTTGTGAGTGCCGACACTGCAGTCGATGTAGGCGTCGAGATGGCCACAGGCCACGGCACACAGATCGAGGGCCACCGCCCCCAGGGCCCGCACCTGTCGCCACCCCAAGGCCTGGGGCGGCGTGCTGGTGACGGCCACCATGGCCTCGGCCAACACCAGGCAGCCGCTCGGGCCCGGTCCCCCGCTCGCCGGGTTCATCACCACACCGTTGCGCCGGGCGCCGCCGCCGCGCTGGGCGCTGAAGTGCTCCCCGGTGGCCTGGTTCACGACGACGGCGGCCAGCGGGCCGTCGGCGTCGAGGGCACACAGGCTGGTGGCGAACCACGGAAGTCCCCGGGCGGCGTTGGTCGATCCGTCGACCGGGTCGACCACGACGAGCATGTCGCGCTCGGACGACGTGAGCCCGCTCTCCTCGCTGAGCACCCCGAAGCCGGCGCCGAGGAGGACCTCGAGGGCGGCGGCGTCGGCGGCCAGGTCACACCCGTACTGACCCTCCCGGGTGCCGACCGGCCCCCAGTCGTCGAGGTCGTCGAGAGCCGACCGCACGGCGCGCGCGGTCTCGTCGAGAACCTTCAGGATCTGGTCGCCCTCCATCCGATGGACCCTACCGTCGCCTCGTTGGCCGGGCGCTCCGTGGCCTACGCTCGACCCGTCCCCTATCCAGGAGGTAGCGCTTGGCCGCCATCGACGTGGCCGGCTACGTGGCCGAGCTCAAGGACCACGCCGTCGACCACGGCTTCCATGTCCACGACGAGCGCCACTTCGTGGAGACCTATTCCCTGCGCCAGGTCTGGGAGGTCGACCTGCACCCCGAGGAGGGCTGTGGCGGGCCCCTCGACCTGCATCTGGCCCTCGAGGTGGAGCCGCGGGTGCTCCTCGCCTTCGAGGACGTCGTCGCCGACCTGCCCGAAGAGGATGAGCCGGCCGACACCTTCCACTTCCCCCTGATCTTCACGTGGGCCCTGCCGCCGCTGCCCAAAGGGCCCGACCTGCTCCTCCTGGCCACCGAGTTGGCCGGCGTGGGTGGACCCGAGCTGCCCCTCGAAGTGTCGGCCATCGACTCGTTCGGTTCGGTGACAGACGCCCCCGAGCGCAGCCTCACCGTCGTGGCCCGCCAGCAGGTGTCGCTGGCGCGGGTCCTCGCCGGCGAGGAGCTGCTCTGCGAGGTGTTCGACAGCTGCCTGGCCGTCAGCCGGTTCTTGTTGAACCAGGCCACCGACTGGGGCGTCTGAAAACCCCTTGACGCAACCCGACCGGCGCCGTATCTTGGGATCGAGCCCCGAGGGGGGGACCGAGGAGCGGCCCGAGAGGGCCACACCGAGGAAGCTTCCTTGGGGCTTGATCGCGCCAACGTCGCGCCTGGGGCACACCGGCTAGCGTTCGCGGCGAAGACCGGCCCGGATGGCGGAACGGTAGACGCGGAGGACTCAAAATCCTTTGTCCGAAAGGGCGTGCGGGTTCGAATCCCGCTCCGGGCACCGGCGGGTCGACGGCTCCGGCCGGCCGCCCCAGGTCGTCATGGGCGGGTCCGGTGATCCCGGAGGCCGGCACCACCCGCCAGCAGCGCGCCGGCGGCACCGACGGCGATGAACCGCCGGGCACGATGATCGGCGGCCAGGGCGGCCCGAGCGGCATTGGCCCCGGCGGCGCCGTGCACCCCCCCGCCGGGATGCGCTGACGCCGAGGCCAGATAGAGGCGCGAGACCGGTGTCCCTGCTCGGGCCAGCCCGGGGATGGGCCTGAAAACCAGCTGTTGGTGGATCTGGGCGGTGCCCCCGTTGAGAGCTCCTCCCACCAGGTTGGCATTCGATGCTTCCAGCGTGGGAGGCGTGGCGATGGAGCGGCCCAGTACCAGGTCACCGAACCCCGGGGCCAGGGCCTCGATCTCGGCTTCGATGCGAGCCGCGAACATCTCGGCTTCCGAGTCGTCCCAGGCGCCCTCCAGGTCCCCACCGGCGTCGCCCCGCACCCGTTGGGGCACATGGGTGTAGGCCCAGGCCGTCTCCGTTCCGGCCGGGCTGCGCGTCGGGTCGGCCACGCCCATCTGCCCCATCACCAGGTTGGGACGCGACGGGATGAGCCCCTGGGCCAGTTGGCTCGCACCCTCGACGTAGTGGTCGACGCCGTCGGCGACATGGACGGTACCCGCCCGGCGCGCCTGGCCCGCCGTCCACGGGACCGGCCCGGACAGGGCCCAGTCCACCTTGACGGTGGAGTTGTCGTACTGGAAGTGGCGAAGGTCGTCGACCACCCGGGCCGGGAGATGCTCAGGCCCGATCAGGTCCCGGTAGAGGCCCGGGGCCCCCACATCGGCCAGCACCGCCCGCTTGGCCCGGTGCTCGGTCCCGTCGGCCGTGCGCACGCCGATGGCCTTCCCGTCCCGGATGAGCACCTTGGTCACCCGCATCCCGCACTCGACCCGGCCACCCTGCGATCGGAGTCGTGCGACCAGCGCCTCGGTCAGCTGACCCGACCCTCCCTCGGGGACCGGGAAGCCGACCTGCTGGCCGAGGCAACACAGCAGCCAGGCGAACATGCTGCCCGCTGCGCTGCCCGGCGCCAGATCGGTGTGCAGGGCCAAACCGGTGAGAAGGAGCGCGGCTCCTCGACCCGAGAACTCCTCCTCGGCCATCCGCTGGACGGGAAGCAGGCCGAAGCGGGCGAACCGAGGCAGGCCGGCGGGGCCCAGGAGGGCGGCCAGACGGGTAGCGGGGATGACGGGCGGGAAAGGAGAGAGCAGGGCGTCGATCAGGGCGTCGCCGACCCGTTCCCAGAGGCCGTAGAGACGGCGCCAGGCATCGCCGTCGCCTGGTGAGTCGGCGTCGAGGGCGGCTGTCGTCTCGTCCAGGTCGGTGGAAACGATCGCGCACGACCCGTCCCGGCCGGGATGGGCGAGCACCAGCGGGGATCGTCGCCAGCGCAGCCCGTAACGTTCGAGGTCGAGGCTCCTGAGCACCGGCGAGGCCGCACCCAGCGGGTAGAAGGCGCTGAAGCGGTCGTGGACGAACCCGGGAACCGTCAGCTCACCGCTGCGGACGGCCCCTCCGGGGTCTGGCTCGGCTTCGAGCACGACGACGTCCCAGCCGGCGTCGGCCAGAAGGTTGGCGCCGGCCAGACCGTTGGGGCCCGCCCCCACCACCACGGCGTCGGGCAGCTCAGCCATGGCCCGGGGTCGGTCGTCGCAAGCTCAGTGCGTTACCACGCCGGCCCGCATCTCGGCCAACCGTTTCAGGCGACGAAGGGTCTCCGCGTTGCGCAGCCCGGTAAGGAGGTCGAGGACCGGGTTCCACAGCTTCTCCCACGGGTCTCCCCGGGGGTGCTCCTCGATCGTGACCCGGGTGCCGGAGCCGTCCTCCTCGAGGGTGAACGCCACCGTCGCCTGGATGAAGGGAAAGGCCCGCACCAGCATCACCAACCGGTGCAGGGGCTCGGCCTCCAACGACACGGTCTTGTCCTTGGTGGCAAGAGGACCGAACCCGACCTTGTGGTGGAACTCGCTCCCGGGCGCCGGCCACGACTTGTCGTAGCTGCGAATGCACTTGGTCCCCACGACCCACATCTCGTAGACGGGCGGGTCGGACAGGATGTCGTAGATCTCCTGGGGCGGTGAGTTGACGACGATGGTCTGGCGCGACATGGGATGCGTCCTCTGAGTTGATTGTGGGTGACCCGGCCCGGTGGCGTCAGGCGGCCAGCTTGTCGGGGATGAGGCGCCGCACCACTCCCGATGCCGCCTCGCTGGGCCGTTGCTGCTCGCCCATGAGCGCGTCCATCACCAGCAGGGTGCCGGTGAGGGCGGGGATGGCCCACTGCAGGGCGTTCAGCTTTCGCTGGGCGGCCGCAACCTCAGGCGGCGTCTGCGACGAGGGATCGGTGCCCCCTTCGACAGGCACGTCACCGGCGTTCATCATCTTCTGGCCGAGCGAGCGGGCATAGGCGGTGGCGCCCAGAGCACCGGCGGTGACAGCAGTCTTGACGACGGCGGTGGTGGCCACGTTCCTCTGCCCCGCGATCCGGCCCTTGTTCCCGCCGGTGAGGATGGCCGAGCCGGCAAGGTGGGCGCCGATGGCGGCCAGGTTGACCGGCGTCCAGCGGCTCCACCCGGCGTTGGCCACCCGGGCGCGCTGGCTCGCAGGATCGACCTCGGCGGCGGCGCCGTTCACCCCCACGGCGCCCATCAGGGATCCGCCGAACCATGCTGCCAAGCCCACTTCGGACAGTGACCGGGCGATCGTGTTCCGCTGTGTCATCTTCCAACCTCCGTGCCGAGACGTACCCGCTGCCCTACCCGGGGGGACGATGCCGTAACGAAAAGATTCCGGTGCCCTCGGGTCGGGCAGACCTGTGGCGTGCAAAGCCCGCCGCTCGTCCCTGCTCGCCCGCTCTGATGCAGACCTTCCTTCCGTATCCCGATTTCGCGGCCAGCGCCGCCGTCCTCGACGACCGTCGCCTGGGAAAGCAACGGGTGGAGGCGCTCCAGGTCCTCCGAGCGCTCACCATCCCCGGATACGGCTGGCGTCATCACCCGGCGGTGGCCATGTGGCGCGGGTACGAGGAGGCGCTGGGTGCCTATGGCGTGGCGATCTGCCGCGAGTGGTGTCGGCGCGGTCGGGCCGACACCTGCGACACGAAGATCCGTCTCGAGCTGGCGGGGTTGGGCATCGCCGACGTCCGCGACCAGACCGAGCTCGACGAGGCCGGACGGCTCCCGCCATGGCTCGGGGACGAGGATTTCCACCGCAGCCACCGGTCCTCGCTGCTGAGCAAAGACACGGCGACCTACGGGCCCGTTTTCACCGACGTCCCCCCCGACCTTCCCTACGTGTGGCCGACCAAGCGGCTCCCTTCACCGGAGGCCGCCATCGACGCTCCCGCCCCTGAGTCGAGTAGGCACGTCCGGGAGGTGCCCCCCGGTTAGCATCAACCCCTCATGGGGAGGGTTTTGGTCGTTTCGGCCAGTATGGGTGAGGGCCATGACGGTGCCGCGCACGAGTTGGCGCAGCGCCTCGAGGCGCGCGGCCACACCACCCGTACCGTCGACTTCCTCGACGCCGCCCCCCTCGGCATCGGGGCCCTCACCCGGACGAGCTACGAGCTGCAGCTGCGCAAGGCGCCGTGGACCTACCAGTTCACCTACCGGCTCTGGCAGGTGCTGCCGATCCTGTGCCGGCCCTTCACCGTCCTGGTGTACTTCCTCACCGCCCGCTGCCAGCTGCGATGGATCGCCGAGTTCGAGCCCGACGTGATCGTCACCACCTACAACCTGTCGTCGCTCGTGCTGGCCCGGCTCCGGCGCAAGGGCCGGGTGCGGGTCCCGGTGGTCACCTACGTCACCGACTTCGACGTCCATCCCCTGTGGCTGGCCAAGGGTGTCGACCTCGCCCTGTGCGTCCATCCGGCGTCGGCCGCCGTCGCCCGGCGTCGCACCGGCGGCCCCGCCCGGGCCGTCGGTCCGTTGGTGGCGGACGCGTTCTGCGCCACGGCATCACACACCGACCGCCAACGGGTCCGGGCCGAGCTCGGCCTCGGGCCCGATGACCTGGGGGTGCTCGTCGTCGCCGGGTCCTGGGGTGTCGGGGACATCGACCGCACCTTCGACAGCCTGGTGGCGTCAGGCCGCTACACGCCGATTGCCGCCTGCGGTCGCAACGAGGACCTTCGCGCCTCCCTCGCCGAGCGACCCCAGGGGCGGGCGATCGGCTGGACCGATGAGATGCCCGCCCTGATGGCCGCCTGCGACGTGCTCGTGCAGAACGCCGGCGGCCTTACCTGCATGGAGGCCTTCGCGGTGGGACTGCCGGTAGTCACCTACCTGCCCATCCCCGGTCACGGCCGCCAGAACGGCGACGAGATGGAGCAGGCGGGCGTGGCCGCCTACGTGCGATCGCCCGAGTCGCTCATCCCCACCCTCGACCGGATCACCAGCTTGGCCGGGCGCCGTCAGGTGACGGCCGGGCGGGCCATGTTCAGCGGCGACGCTGCCGACGAGATCGTGGCCGCTCTGCAGCCGGTGCCGGTGCCGAAGCGGGCGCCGTCGAGACGGGTGGTCGGTGGCCGGCGGGTGATCGCCGCCACGGTGTCGCTCGTCGCCGGTTGGTCGGCGTTCACCGTGGGTGTCTCGGCCGCCGCCACGCAGGGCATCGGGGTCGCCCGTCCCCAACCCCATTCGCACGAGGTCTTCGTGGGGGTCCGGCTGGGGCCCGCGGCGCTGGCCGATCCCGCCCTGGCCGCAGGTATGGCCGGCGCCGGTGTGACCGCCATCGTCGACGGCACCCTTGCCGGCCACGACCCGACTGGTATCCGGCGCCTGTCCGAAGCCGGGGTCGACGTGGCCAACGGCGGGTGGGGTCACCGCAACGGCGCTCACTGGTCGCGGGCCAAAGCCGACGTGGTGCGGGCCTGCCAGTCGATCACGTCGGCCAACGGCGCACCGTGCCACAACTTCGTCCCCCTGCGTCGCATCGACGGGTTCGACCTGGCCTCGGCCCGCTTGGCTCACCAGCGGGTCGTGACCAACGTGGCCCTCCTGCTCCCCGACAAGACCCTCGACCTGCGGCCGGGGCGCACCTACGTGCTCGACGCCCGTTTCCTGGACGCCGCCACCGTCGAGCGCACCGTCGCTGCCCTGGCTCCGGCCTCGGCCGGCGAGCACCTCACCGTCGGCCCGCTGGCCGACCTTCATTGAGGCCGCCCCCTCTCGTCGCACGAGGTGCGGTGGCGACGCTGGCCGCCTACGCGGCGCCTTCGATCACCAGCGTAGGACCCCTCCGGCGCCGGTGGTTGCCCGGGCTCTCGGGCACGGGGGCCGGCGGCCGGGTGGCCCTCACCTTCGACGACGGGCCGGATCCGGCATCGACGCCCGCCTTCCTCGATGCCCTTGACGACCTGGGCTGGACGGCCACGTTCTTCATGCTCGGCTCCATGGTGCGCCGGGCACCTGAGCTGGCCGCCCAGGTGGTCGCCGCCGGCCACGAGGTGGCCGTGCACGGCGACCAGCATCGCTCTCACCTGTGGCGTTCACCGCGTGATGTGGCCACCGATCTCCAACGGGCCACCACCGCCATCGTCGAGGCGACCGGCCACCGGCCGGTGTGGTTCCGCCCGCCCTACGGGGTTCTGAGCGCAGGGAGCCTGGTGGCGGCCAGGCGCCTCGGCCTCCGGACGGTCCTGTGGACCGCCTGGGGGCGTGACTGGCGCGCCGCAGCCACCCCCGCCACCGTGGTCGCCGACGTCGGGCGCCACCTCGGCCCCGGCGGCACGGTGTTGCTCCACGACTCCGATTGCACCTCGGCTCCCGGCGCCTGGCGCTCGGCCCTCGGCGCCCTTCCCGCCCTGGCTGAGCGCTTCGCCGCCCTGGGCCTGGAGCCCGGGCCCCTGAGCGAGCACTGCATCGCCAGGTGAACACCAGCCAGCCACCGTTCGCCCGTGGTCAGCCGGACACCGTCGTACTGACTACTGACCGCCTTGTTCCCTGGGGGGTGGGGTCGCAGCGGCGTGGCAATGATCGTTGTCGGCGGACCGGAGTTGCATCCGCAGACGCACCTCGCCCAGCCCGCAGGAATCGATCGCCGTCCAGCCCCCAGCCCCGGCATGGAGCGAGACGGGGCCGGCAGTCACCGCCCAGCGTGAGCTGAAGGGGACACGCACGAGGATGGGGCCCGGACCGGTGACCTCGAGCACCACGTCCTCACCGCTGAGACGAACCAGGTCCGCCGGCCCGTCGACGATCCCGCGTGAGCCCACCACCTCGAAGACCCGCCAGTGGGCATCGCTCCACACCGGTTGCAGGCCAGGGACCCCGGCGTTGATCAACGACGCCTCGGCCTCCCCTGCGTAGTCGAGTGCCACATCGGGCACGGCGACGTAGCGAACGCCTCTGTCGAGGAGCCACGCCCGGTAGCTGGGGGGCTGCAGAGCCCCCTGGTCGTAGAAGATCGGGTTGTCGGCGGAATCGAGTTGGCGCTCCCAGCCCCGCGCCAGGGGAACAGCGGGCGCGGCGTAGGCCGCCTCCCAGTGCCCGCGCAGGGGCACGATCTCGACCCGGCCCAGAGGTGCTCGGTGGGCGTCGAGGAACCCGAGTAGCGGCGTGAAGTAGCTCACCGCGGCAGACGGGTCCTGGTGGACGGTCGGGAGGGTCGCGAGCGCCGGTCTCCATTGCAGCACCCCGAGCGGGATCGCCAGAGCGGTGAGCAACAGCCGGCGGCGCGGCCACAGCAGGCAGGCCACCAGCGGGATGCCCAGACACTCACCCAGCCTGCTGATGTTCCCCCCGACGGGGCTGGGCAGCACGAAACTGGCCACGGTGGCCGCCAGGTACAGCGCTACGGCGAGCCGCACGCCCCGCTCGTGGCGGGGGATGAGGAGCAGCACGAGCGCCACCATCGCCGAGAACTGGAGAAAGTCGCCGAGTGGGAAGGGCATGACACCCTGGCCCGGGAACGCCAGGCCCAGCCCGACGACGGCGACCAAGGGCACGGCGACCAGCAGAGCGAGCCCGATGCGCCGACGGGGCCACGAGGCCACGAGCCAGGAACCGGCAGCCAGGGCGAGAAAGGCCCCGGCCAGCGGACTGGCCAGCACGGCGGCAAGCCCGAGCGGCACGGCGAGACGGATGCGCCGACGAGTTGCCGCCCAATAGGCCGTGAGGGCCAAAGCCTCACCCAGAAGGAAGGGCAACTGGCCGATCGCCACCTGGACCAACGTTCCGGTCGCGAACAGCACGGAGCCGACCCGGGCCGTGGGACCGAAGTGATTGATCACCAGTCGGTCGAAGGCCCAAGCCGCCAGGGCGGCGCTCGCCACCGTGGTGAGCTCCAAGCCGATCATCCCGGCGACGGGCGGGAAGATCACGCTGTAGCTCAGGGTCCAGTGCCCGCTATACCACTGACTGTCCCAGAGGGTCAGGCCATTGCTGTGGAACAGGCCGACCCGGTAGAGCGCAGCAGGAAGGTCGACGCCGTGCCATCCCATGACCAACGCGGCGGTGGCCAGGACGGCGGCGGTGAGCGGGGCGACGACGGCGGCGCCTGCGGCGCGGAGCCCACGCCGAGAACCCAAAACTGGAGAGATGATGACGCAAGGCTATGTGCGATGAGCACCGACGGCCGTCACGACGTCGCGTCAGTCTCGACGAATCCTCGAACCCACCGACTGAGTTCCCCCCGCCGTCGGGTCAGTCATCGACGAAGGCAGTCCCGGCCGGCGCCAACGGGGGGGTGTTGCGGGGCTCGCGCACACCGGCGCCGGGAGGAGGCGGGGGCACCGGTCCGGGCCGTACGCTTCGGCGCGTCAACACCCACGCCACCGCCGCCAGCGCACCCGCCACTGCAACCCCTATCACCCGACCGCGTCGCACGTCCGGAGGCTATGCCCCCGACGGACATCGGCGCCCGCGCTCACGTCACGGGCTTCGCTGCCGGGCTCGATTGTGGAACCCGCAGGCCAGGCGGCCGTTGGCCTGGGTGGTGGGCCCGCCTGCCGACCACGGCTGCACATGGTCGACGTCGCAGTCGGCGGCGGGAGTGTCGCAGTAGGGGTGGAAGCACTCGCGGTCTCGCAGCTCGACAGCCCTGCGGGTGGCGCCGTCGAACAATCGCCGGGTGACGCCCACGTCGATGACCCGGCTGGGGCCGTCGAACACCACCCGCTCGATCCAGGCCTCGTCGAGCCAGGGCCGCAGGCTGGCAGGGCTGAGGACGGTGCCGTCGGCCAGCTCGCACAGCATCCCCGCAAACGTCTCGTAGCCGATGAACACGCTGAACAGGGGCTCGGGTCGGCGGCCGCCGCCCCGGGCAGAGGCAGAGCGCGTGGCCATCTCCACCAGGGCGTCCATGCGGCGCTGGGCCGGGGTGCGGGCCAGATCGGCGGCGCACACCCCCTCGCCCACCCGGGCCTTGGCCTCGGCCCAGTCGGCGGCGAACAGCTCGTCGTCGATGCGCTTGAGCTCGGCGGCGACGATGTCGCCACCGATGGGGTCGGTGACCCCGTCGAGGAAGCGCACACCGTCGAGGCCCTTCGACAGGTGCAGGCGCCGCCCGTCGTGCAACTTGGCCGCCCGGTTCTCGGCACCGTCGGGATCGGCCAACATGGCCCAGTAGGCGACGGCATGGGTGAAGGAGCCGAAGCGCAGGCGCTTGGCCTCATCCACCAGCATCTCTTCGTGCTCGACCATCGCGTCGGCGGTGGCCGGCGTGTGGGCCCGGCACAACGCCCCGACCTGGGCCTCGCCGATGTCGCCGGCCAGCCACGCCGCCTCGGTCACGGGCAGGTGGCGCAGGGTCCGGCCCAGGCGGACCCGGCCCTGGGCCGTGGCCGCTGGCAGCCGGCACTCGGTGGCCAACCACGCCGCCGCCGTCCGTGCCCCCGAGGCCTCCCAGGTCCGGGAGGCGTCGAAGGCCGCCACCGCCCGGGTCGCGGCCGCTCCTACGCGCTCGAGTTGGCGGCACAGCCCGACGACCGCCTCGCCGTCGCCGAAGACACCGGGATCGGCATCGATCAACCTGTCGACGGCGGCGGCGAACTCGTCCACCACCGAGGTACCGACTTCCAGCAGTTGCACGGACATCGCCGCAACCCCATCGCCGGGGCATGACCTGGGGGAGGCGCACCTCCCGATACCTCACACTCTAAACGAACGTACGTTCGCCCGTCAAGCCCTTTCCGGGCGGCCGCCACCGCCCTCAGTGTACGGCGGCGCCACGCCCCAGCCCCAGCGGGGGACGGGCGCCTGGGGCACGACGTCGGCGCCGGGCTGAGAGTTGCTCATGGCCAGACGGGTGCCCCACTCGAGATAGGCCAGCAGCGCGGAGCGGAATTCGGGGTCGTCGGGGAGGCCGGCGTCGTCGGCGGCCGCCGACATGAGCGCCACGAAGCGGCGCCGCTGTTCCGCGGAGATGCCGAGGTTACGGTGCTTGTCGACCATGACGGTGTAGCCACCGAACTCGTCGGTATAGCTGGCAGGCCCGCCGAACACCTCCTGCCACCACGCAGCCACGTGGGCGCGGTGCTCGGCCGAGACGCCGCCGGCGAACAGTGGCGAGATGAGCTCGTCGTTCTCGACCCGGTCGTAGAAGCAGCCGATGAGGCGCACGAAGGCATCGTCGCCGCCGGCCCACTCGTACAGCGTCGGCGTCACCGGGTCGGCGTCGTCGGCCATGACCGCGATCCTATGGGCGGGGGGCGAGGCCTCAGGTCGGGCAGGGCGGCGCGGTCTCGACCTCCTGCGAGGGATGGATCAATCGATCGCCGAACGGGGTGGCGACGTGCACGGTCGGTCGCACGTGCCGGCGATGGGCCGCCATGGAGCCGGGGACGGCACAGGCGTCGTGAAGCATGATCGTGTACACGACGAGGTGCCGACCCCGGCCGACCGTGACCGGGAGGCGGGTCAGGGCGGGATTGAGGGCGGTGGCAGTGAGGCGATCGGGGTAGTCGTTCGCCGACGAGCGCGTCGGTTCCAGGAACGCGACGACTACCAACCCGCTCTTGGCGGGCACGTCGACGGCCGTGACCTCCCACGCCCGGAGGCTCACGTTCTCGAGCACCGACCACTCCAACCGGGGAGTGTTTTGTAACCCGACCACGGCCGCCCGCATCTCCGGGGGGAAGTCATCGAGGGACGCGCCCGGTGGCGTCTGCAGCGGGCCGGGGCTACCACCACCGCCGGAGGTCTCGAACCGGGGGGCCAGAACGCCCAGCTGGCACAGGAACGCCGCCCCTACGACCACGATGACCATCACCAAGACGCCGGCGCGCAGGGGACCGGGAAGACCGCTGAGCACCGTGACCCGTTCCCGCCGGCGATCGTGGTTACCGCTGTCGGCCGCCCGACGATCCTCCACCGAAGAATGTCTCATTGTGTTGACACATTGACACAATAAGGCCGGGCTGGCAAGATCGACCGGTGACCATCGCCTTGGGCACCTTCTTCGCGATGTTCCCGGTGGTCCTCGCCGTGGTCGGTCTGCGGCCGGTGACCGATCGCGAGCTCGTCAGGTTCTCCGTCCGCTACTACCTCCTCGACGAGGCGATCACCCCGACGCTGGCGCGGGCCATCGCCCGAGCTCGGGGGTTCCGGCTGCTGGGGGCGGCGCTGGGATTCTCGCTACCGCCGCTCGTCAGGGGGCTGAGCGGCGACTCGGTCGACGTCGGTTCGGCCCTGTTCTGGGGCGCCGCTGGCTACCTGGGAGGCGCCCTCGTCGCCACGTTGATACCGACCACCCGGGCAAACGGCGACGTGCGTGCCGCCACGCTCGTGCCGCGGCGGACGAGTGACTACCTCCCGCGGCGCACGATCGTGGCTCCCGGCGTTGCCCTGTGCCTCACGCTGGTGGCCGCCGTCGCCTACCAGATAACCCCACGTTGGCCCTACCGGCCGCAGGGCGCAGGGCCCGTGATCGGCGCGGTTGTCCTCAGTGTGATCGCCTCGGTGGTCACCTCGGTGGGCACCCGTTTGGTCGTGCGTCGTCGCCAACCTGTGCCCGACACACAGACGGTCGCGGCCGACGACGCCTTGCGGTCCCACGGGCTGCACCTGGTGGTTGGCACCGGGATCGCGGTGAGCGCCCTGGCTGCCGGACTCCTCACCCTCCAGGTCGCCTTCGTGACGAGCTCGCCCGTCCTCCACTGGATCTGTGTGTGCGCCGGTCTGGCCGAAGTGGGTTTCGCGGGGTTCGCGTGGGGACATCTTCGCAAGGACCCGTGGAGGGTGCGGTCCAGGGTGCGGTCGTGATCGTCACCGTCGACGCCTCGTCGCCGGTCCCGCCCTACGAGCAGCTGCGCGCCGCCATTGCCAGGCTCGTCGCGACCGGCGAGCTGGCGGTGGGATCGAGGTTGCCAACCGTGCGCCAGCTGGCCGCCGATCTCGGGATCGCTCCCGGAACTGTCGCCCGGGCGTACCGGGAGCTGGAGGCCGAAGGCATCCTCGTCACCCAGGGTCGCCATGGCACCCACGTCGGCACCGTCCCCCCGCGCCCACCGCGAGCCGAGCGACAGCGGCGGCTGGCCGAGGCGGCGAGCGCCTACGCGCTCACCGTGCGCGAGCTCGGCGTCGACCCCGGGATCGCCCTTGACAAGATCAACGAGGCGCTTGCGACGTAGGGACTGAGGGACTCGGTCACCGCCGTCCCGGGCGGGCGGCGGCGAACACCGCGGCGCCGAGGGCCGCCGACCACAGGCACGTCTCGGGGCCGTTGGGCACCCCCCACAGGGCATGCAGGTCGAACACCCAGGCCACCCACGCCATGCCCACCAGGAACACCGCGCTGACGCCGGTGGCGCCGACGTCGGAGCGGGTGGCGCCCAGGCCGATCCCATACCCGGCACACGCACCGAGCAGCCCCACCGGGCTGAACGCGGCCAGCAGGGCGATGGCGGGGGCCAGCCCCGAGCTGCCTCGGAAGCCCAGCCAGAGCGGGGCGATCATGCCCACGGCCGCCGCCAGCCCGGCCCAGAGGGCCACCGACTGCCACGGGACCAGCACCTGGTCGGAAAAGGTGGCCACCCCGGCAACGATGCGGGAGCTGCCGCGGCCGGGCGACACCGACGCCACCACGCGCCACGCCACCGACGCCACGGCGAGCACGACCGCCACCTCGAAGGCGGCCGGCAGCCAGGTGGGCGAGGCGGCCGGCAGTGGGCGGCCGTCGTCGAGGTGACGCAGGTCGCGCCGCAGCCGGCCCCGGTGGCGCAGGTACACGAAGGGCACCGAACCGACCAGATAGGGCGCCGAGCACGCACAGGCCGGCGGCGGTGGCCACTGTGTTCATGCGGTTGTCGACGGTACCGGTCCCGGCCTCGGGGTGTGCCCCTGCTACGATCGATCCAGCGCCCAGTTCCACGCGCGGGTCGCGCCCCCGTCGGCGAAACCGCCGACTGGCCTCCGAGACGGACCGTCACATGCCTGAGAAAACCGCAACGATCAACGACTACCGCCTCCACGAGACCGATACGGGCTCGCCGGAGGTGCAGGTGGCGCTGCTCACCGGACGAATCAACCACCTCACCGAGCACCTGAAGGTCCACAAGAAGGACCACCACAGTCGCCGGGGACTGCTGATTCTCGTCGGACGCCGCCGTCGGCTCCTCGATTACACCAAAGCCAACGACGTCGAGCGGTACCGGCAGTTGATCGCCCGGCTCAGCCTGCGCAGGTAGGGCCACAGCAGTACCGAACACCGCGGCGCCAGGCGTCAGCTGCCAGTCGCCGGGTCCCGAGGTCACCCAGCCTCGGAGCCCGACAACTGGGAACTGGCTCCGCCGCCGCCCGACACGCCGGCCAACAGAGGCCGGCGACAAAGGAGTGCACACGATGGCGGAAGCCGTTTCCGTGTCCTGTCCCATCACCGGGACCGACAAGACCCTTTCCTTCTCCGCCGGCAAGTTGGCCCAGTTGGCCGACGGCGCGGTCGTGGCCCAGATCGGCGACACCGTCGTCCTGGTCACCGCCACCGCATCCCGGTCGGTGCGGGAGGGTGCCGATTTCTTTCCCCTCACCGTCGACATCGAGGAGCGGATGTACGCCGCCGGCAAGATCCCCGGCTCGTTCTTCCGCCGGGAGGGGAGGGCCACCGACCAGGCGATCCTCACCTGCCGCCTCATCGACCGGCCCCTGCGCCCGTCGTTCCCAGCCGGCTTCCGCAACGAGGTCCACGTGGTGGGCACCATCCTCGGGGCCGACCAGGAGAACCCTCACGACGTGGTGGCCATCAACGGCGCCTCGGCTGCCCTCATGCTGTCGGGCATCCCCTTCGAGGGCCCCATCGGGGCAGTGCGCATCGCCTACACGATCGACGGCGAGTGGGTCCCCCACGTCACCTACCAGGAAGGTGACGCGGCGACCTTCGAGCTGGTGGTGGCCGGCCGGGCGGTACCCGGCGAAGGCGCCGGCGGCGCTGCGGACTCGTCCGCCAGAGGCGGAACAGAGGACATCGCCATCATGATGGTCGAGGCCGGCGGCACCGAGGACGCCTGGCGCTTCTACGAGCAAGGCGCACCCAAGGTGACCGAGGAGGTCATCGCCAGCGGCCTGGAGGCGGCCAAGCAGTGGATCATGGACTCGATCAAGGCCCAGCGGGAGCTGGTCGACAAGATGGGCACCAAGCCCGCGCTCGTCTACACCCTGCAGGTCGACTACGGCGACGACGTGTTCGAGCGGGTCTCCGCGGTGGGCACGGAGCGCATCGCCCAGGCCAGCGCCATCTCGGCCAAGGCCGAGCGCAACACCGCCACCGACGAGGCCATCGCCGCCATCAAGGACGAGCTGGCCACCGAGTTCGAGGGTCGCGACAAGGAGATCAAAGCGGCCGTCAAGGCCCTGCAGAAGAAGCTCGTCCGCAAGCGGATCTCCGAGGAGGGCATGCGTATCGACGGGCGCGGCCCCACCGACATCCGTCCCTTGTCGGCCGAGGTGGGCCTGTTCCCCACGGCCCACGGCACCGGGCTGTTCCAGCGGGGTGAGACCCAGGTCCTCACCGTGGCCAGCCTGGGCATGCCGCGCATGGCCCAGATGCTCGACACCATCGGCATCGACGACTCCAAGCGCTACATGCACCACTACAACATGCCCCCCTTCGCCACCGGCGAGACCGGTTTCATGCGGGGCCCCAAGCGTCGCGAGATCGGCCACGGCCTGCTGGCGGAGCGGGCCCTGCTGCCCGTCGTGCCGCCCGTCGAGGAGTTCCCCTACACGCTGCGAGTCGTGTCCGACTGCCTGTCGTCGAACGGCTCCACGTCGATGGCCTCGGTGTGCGGTTCCTCGCTGTCGCTGATGGACGCCGGTGTGCCGATCAAGGCCCCCGTGGCCGGCATCGCCATGGGCCTCGTCTTCGCCGAGGGAACCTATACCACCCTCACCGACATCCTCGGAGCAGAGGACGCCTTCGGTGACATGGACTTCAAGGTGGCGGGGACGGCCGAGTTCGTGACGGCCCTGCAGCTCGACACCAAGATCTCCGGGCTGCCCGCCGATGTGCTGGGCAAGGCGCTGCAGCAGGCGTACCAGGCCCGCCTGCAGATCCTCGACGTCATGCATTCGGCCATCTCCGCCCCCCGCGAGTCGGTGGCCACCTCGGCGCCCAAGATCGTCAGCTTCGAGATCCC
>DATAQC010000052.1:0-4347 GCA_036264885.1 Acidimicrobiales bacterium
GTGTTCCGGGGTGTCGCTGCCGCCTGCGTCGTCCTCGGCTTCATCGCCATCACGCCCAACGTGTTCGGCGAGCGCACCACCGCCGCCAAGGTGGCCCGCGTGCTGGACGCCCAGGCCCGTCCCGGCGACGTCGTCGCCTACTGCCCGGACCAGCTGGGCCCCTCGGTGAGCCGGATGCTCGGTGACCGCGGCCTGGTCCAGGTGCCCTTCCCCGCCGGCGGCTCCCCGGATCGCGTCGACTGGGTCGACTACGCCCAGCGCAACCATGCCGCCCGGACGGCGCCGTTTGCCCAGATGCTGTTGGACAGAGCCGGGCCCGACCACACCATCTGGCTGGTGTGGTCGCCCAACTACTTGACATTGGGCACCAAGTGCACGGCCCTCGGTGACCGCCTTCAGGCGGCCCGGCCCGACATGACCAGGGTGATGACGATCAAGACCGAGTACTCCGAGCACCCTGGCCTCATCCGCTACCGGCCGGCTTGAGGGGCTGATCAGTGAGCCGGCCACCGGCCGCCGGCCCCGTGGGTGGCCGGCGGAGTCGGGGCGACGCCGGCGGGCGGGACTGGGGGCCGGTGCGGTCCGACGTCCTCGCCGCCCTCCCCGGGTGGGTGGTGGCCCGGGTGGTGGTGATCGGCGCCCTCGTGCTGGCCCACGTGGTGGCGGCCAAGGTCGATCCCCATGTCCCGGGGTTCTCCAGCCGCCTGCATCGGGGGCTGCTCTCGTGGGACGGCCGCTGGTACTTCGACATCGCCCGGCGCGGGTACGGCGCCCTGCCCGACGAGGCCCTGCGCTTCTTCCCCCTCTATCCCCTGGCGGCGTGGGCTCTGGCGCCGGTGTTCGCCGGCCACGTGGGGGCGGCCCTTCTCGTGGTGTCGAACCTGGCGGCGCTGGCGCTGGGGGCCCTGATCCACCGGTTGTGCCTGGTCGAGACTGCGGACGAGGCTCTGGCCCGGCGAGCGGCGTGGTTCGTGGCCCTGGCCCCGCCGTTGTCGGTGATGGTCATGGGTTACGGGGAGCCCCTGGCCCTGGCCCTGTCGGTGGCCTGTTTCTGGGGCCTGCGCACCCGCCGCTGGGGCTGGGCGGCGGCTGCCGGGTTCCTGGCCGGGCTGACCCGACCGGTCGGCGTGCTCCTGGCCCTGCCTGCAGCCGTCGAGACGGCGCGCGGCCTTCGGGAGGCACCCGGTCGGGAGCGGGTGTCGCGGGGTGCGGCCGTCGCCGCCCCGGGCGTGGGCGCGGCAGCGTTCCTGGCCTGGGTCGGGCTGCGTTTCGGTGACGCCCTCCTGCCCGTGCACGTGCAGAACCGGGGCTACCTCCGCGGTGGTTTCGTGGACCCCTTCACCACCGTCGTGCGCTCCACCTGGCGTGCGTTCGACGGCCATGGCGGCCTGAACACCCAGCATCTTCCCTGGGTGGTGATCGTGGTCGCCCTCACGGTGATCGTCTGCCGCCGGTGGCCGGCCGCCTACGGCGCCTACGCGGTGGCCTCGCTGGTGGTGGCACTGTCGGCGCGGAACCTGGGCTCGTTCGAGCGCTACGGCTTCGGCGCCTTTCCGCTGGTGCTCGCCCTCGCCGCCGTCACGTCCCCGCCCTGGGCCGAACGGGCGGCCCTCACCGTCTGCGCCGCCACCATGGTCGTCTACGCCACCCTCGCCTTCCTCCTGTACTACGTGCCCTGACCGGTCCCGCTCCCAGTTGGGGCCCAGCGCGTGCATCATGTGGCGGAGGCAGCGGATGTTCCCCTTCACCTCCTGGATGGCGATGACGTCGAAGTGCGACACGATCTCGGTGATGAGCGCCAGCGACCGAAGATCTCGCTTGGGTCCCTTGGCGCCCCCGCGCCGTCGCTACGGCGCCGGCGGTGTGGCCCGCTGATGTGCGGGCGGGTGGTGGTGGCCATGCCTCGGGACGTGCTGGCCGCCGAGCTGGGTGTCGACGAGGTGGTGGGCCCCGACCTGGGCCGGCGGTGGAACGTGGCACCGACCAACCAGCTCTACGCCATGGCGGGGCGGCGAAGCCTCGCCCGCGACACGCTCGCCCGGCGGCTGGGCACCATGAGCTGGGGGCTCCTCCCGTCATGGGCGACCGATCCAGACTCGGGACCCCGCCCCATCAACGCCAGGATCGAGAGCCTGGGCGATCGGCCCCATTTCGCCGGCGCCCTGGCCGCCCGGCGGTGCCTGGTCCCCGTCGACGGCTTCTACGAATGGAGCAGCGTCAACGGCACCCGCCAGCCCTACGTCCTGGTCCCGCCCGACGGGTCGGTGCTGGCCATCGCCGCGGTGTGGGACCGCTGGGCCGGCCCGCCGAACGGCGGCGACGCCGAGCCGCTGGTGTCGTGCGCCCTGGTCACCACCGCCGCCAACGACGACGTGGCGGCGCTGCACCACCGCATGCCCGCCTTCGTCGAGCGCCGCCATTGGGATGAGTGGCTCGACCCCGACAACCGTGACGAGGTGGCCCTCCTCGAGCTGCTGCGCCACCCCCCGGTGGGGACGCTGGTCGCCCGCCCTGTGAGCCGCCTGGTCAACAGCACCGCCAACGACGGCCCCGAGCTGCTGGGCGAACCCGAGCCTGAAGCACCTTCGCTGTTCCCGGCCTGAGCTTCACAAGGAACGTCCCCGGCCGCTACTTCAGATGCGCTCGCGCCACAGGGCCATGCGGAGACGGACCAGTCCGCCGACCGTCCTCGGGATGCGGCGCAGGATCGAGCTGCGCGACGGCCGCCGTTCCTCCACCGTCACCCCGATCTCCACCGCCCGCAGCCCCTCCCGTTCGGCCCGCAGCACCAGTTCGGTGTCGAACAGGTCGGTGCCGAACCGGCACGCCCCGGCCAGCTCGACGAGGGGCTGGCGTCTGAGGACCTTCATGCCGTGGGTGTCGGAGACGCCGAGGCCGAAGCCGGCCCGCAGCACCAGGGCGAACACCGAGGTGACCAGGCGGCGCAGCGGTGCCCGGGTGTCGACGGCGTCCGCCCCCCGCTTGCTGGCCACCACGATGGCGGGTCCCCCCGGCTCGTTCACCACCGCCAGAGCCCGGTCCAAGAAGTCGAGGTCGAAGTAGTCGACGTCGAAGATGGCCACCACGTCACCGGTGGCGGCCAGGAAGCCGGCACGCAGCGCCAGTCCGTAATCGGCGTGGTCGAGGGAGAGGGCCCGCACCTCGGGGTACTCGGACTCCAGCTCCCGCGCCACGTCGAGGGTGGTGTCATTCGAGCCGTTCTCGACGATCACGAGCTCGAAGCGCCGACCCCGGTGCCGCAACCCGGCCGACACCTCGGCCACCGCGGCGCCCAACCAGTCCTCCTCGTCGTGCGCAGGCATCACCACCGAGAGCAGTTCGGGTCCTTCCCGGCAGGTGGCCCGCCTGGGTGTCGTCGGCGGCCCCTGCCAGACGCAAGCGGCCGACCCGAATGGTACGGGAGGGCGGGCGCCGTCGTCGGCCGATCCGGCGGTGAGCGGCCCGGGCCGTCCTCGGGTCGGCGGGTGGGTCGAGCCAGGCCGTCGAGGGCGCCAACTAGGGTGGAGCGTCGTGGGCTCCCTCGACAGCGTCTTCAAGGCGTACGACATTCGCGGCATCGTGCCCGACCAGCTCGACTCCGAGGTGGCCCGCGCCGTGGGGGCCGCCTTCGCCCGCTTCGCCAAGGCGTCGCGCGTGCTGGTGGGTCGCGACATGCGTGAATCGGGGACGGCCCTGGTGTCGGCGTTCATCGACGGGGTCGTCGCCAGCGGCGCCGATATCGTCGACCTGGGCCTGGCGTCGACCGATCTCGTCTACTTCGCCGCCGGCCACCTCGGGGCGCCGGCAGCCATGTTCACCGCCTCGCACAACCCGGCCGCCTACAACGGCATCAAGCTCTGCCTCGACGGCGCCCGCCCCGTCGGCCAGGACTCAGGCCTGGCCGACATCAAGGCCATGGCCGAGACGGCCTCGCCGGCAGGGGCCGGTGTCACCCCCGGCACCGTGTCGAGTGTCGACCTGCTCCCGGAGTACGTGCGCCATGTGCAGTCCTTCCTCGACCCGTCGGTGCTGCGGCCCCTGAGGGTGGTCGCCGACACCGCCAACGGCATGGGTGGGCTGGTCGTGCCCCGAGCCTTCGAGGGTCTGCCCTTCGACCTCGAGGTGATGTACCCCGAGCTCGACGGGACGTTTCCCAACCACCCCGCCGACCCCATCCAGCCCGAGAACCTCGCCGACCTCCGGGCAAGGGTGCTGGAGACCGGCGCCGACGTGGGCCTGGCCTTCGACGGTGACGCCGACCGCGTCTTCCTGGTCGACGAGAAGGCGGTGCCCATCTCCGGCTCGGCCACCACCGCCCTCGTGGCCCAGGCCATCCTGGCCGTCAAC
>DATAQC010000064.1:0-1615 GCA_036264885.1 Acidimicrobiales bacterium
ACGACGAACAACAGTGAAAACACTGACAACAGACGACGCATGGTCGACCTCCTGGGTTGGCGTAGCCGCAGCTTTACCCGGACGCCCCCGCAGCATTCACGCCAGTCGCCGAGCCTGCAGCCCGACGAGCCTGGCTTGGGCTGACCTCGATGTCAAGGGATTGAGTAAACACCAGGCCGGGACGCCCTAGTCTTGGGTCTCGGCAGCCCGGCCAGGGCGCACGGCGGTCACCGTCCGACGATCATCTTTGCCATGAACCTCCCACGTCCACCTCTCGATCGGACCTCGCCGGTGGCCCGCCAGCCATGACTCGCGTCGAGCGGGCGCCCGACAGCCGTGACCCCGACAGCCGTGAGGATGGGGAGGAGGTCAACCCCCGACGGTGGGCGATCCTGGCCGTGCTCAACCTGAGCCTGGTCATCATCGTGGCCGGGAACTCGTCGCTCAACGTGGCCTTGCCCACACTCGTGCGGGACCTGCATGCCAGCAACTCCGATCTGGAGTGGATGGTCGACGCCTACTCCCTCGTGTTCGCCGGGCTGGTGCTGCCCATGGGCGCCCTGGGCGACCGGTTCGGGCGCAAGGGGCTATTGCAGGGCGGGCTGTTCATCTTCGCCGCCGGATCGCTCACCGCCAGCCTGGCCACCCAACCGTGGCACGTCATCGCCATGCGCGGGGTCATGGGCGTCGGGGCGGCCATGATCATGCCGGCGACGCTCTCGATCGTCACCAACGTGTTCCCGCCCCACGAGCGGTCCAAGGCCATTGCCATCTGGGCCGGCTTCGCCGGCGCCGGGATCAGTCTGGGCCCGCTGGCCAGCGGCTTCCTCCTCGACCACTTCTGGTTCGGGTCGGTCTTCCTGGTGAACGTGCCCATCATCGCCATCGCCGTCGTCGCCGGCGCGATCCTGCTCCCGACGTCTCTAGACCCGAGCCGACGGCCACTCGACCCGGTGGGGGCGTTGCTGTCCGTGGTCGGCCTCGGGTCGTTGCTCTACGCCATCATCCAGGCCCCCGAGCGGGGGTGGACCGACCCGCTCATCCTCTCCGGGTTCGGCTTCGCTGCTGTCGCCCTGGCCGCCTTCGTCCTCTGGGAGAAGGCCAGCGACCATCCCATGCTGCCCATCGAGCAGTTCGGGGACCGGCGCTTCACCGCCGGTTCGGGAAGCATCGCCCTCACCTTCTTCGCCATGTTCGGCCTGTTCTTCATCGCCACCCAGTACTTACAGTTCGTCCTGGGGTACACGCCGTTCCGGGCCGGCCTGGCCCTCCTGCCCATGGCGGCCATGATGCTCATCGCCGCGCCCAACAGCGCGTCGCTGGCTGAACGCCACGGCCGCAACCGGGTCGTGGCCGCCGGCCTCTTGTGCATCGCCGGCGGCATGGTGGTGATGGCCACACTCTCGACGTCCAGCGCCTACGCCCACGTGGCCGTCGCCCTGGTGCTCTTCGGCATAGGGCTGGGCCTGGCCACCGCTCCGGCCACCGGTGCGATCATGGAGTCGATGCCCCTCGGCAAGGCCGGAGTGGGCTCGGCTGTCAACGACACCACCAGGGAGGTGGGCGGGAGCCTCGGCGTCGCCGTGCTGGGGAGCCTCCTGGCCACCAGGTACGG
>DATAQC010000077.1:0-29859 GCA_036264885.1 Acidimicrobiales bacterium
CTCCCATTCCCGGGCGAACAGGTTGGCGAGGGTGGTCTTTCCGGTGGAGAAGGATCCGACGAAGGCGAGTTTCATGGGCGCCAGTGTGGCCGCCTGACGGTACCGTTGCCACATGGACGACCGCCTTCCGGCTCGCGAGCCCCTCTGCCTGCTCACCGTGCACGCCCACCCCGACGACGAGGCGTCGAAGGGTGCGGCCACCGTCGCCCACTACCACTCCGAGGGAGTGCGGTGCGTCCTGGTCTGCTGCACCGGAGGTGAGGCAGGCGACATCTTGAACCCGGCCATGGACCGGCCCGAGGTGCGGGAGCACCTGCACGAGGTCCGCATGGAGGAACTGGCCCGGTCGACGGCCGTCATCGGCTACGACGAGGTGGTCCTGCTCGGGTACCGCGACTCGGGGATGCCCGACACGCCCGAGAACGCCGACCCTCGCTGCTTCGCCCGGGCGCCCATGGACGAGGCTGTCGGTCGCCTGGTGGAGATCATCCGGCGTGAGCGCCCGCAGGTCATCGTCACCTACGCCGACGACCAGGAGGGCTATCCCCACCCCGACCACCTCCGGGTCCACGACATCACCCTTCCCGCTTTCGACGCCGCCGGCGATCCCGACGCCTTTCCCGAGGCGGGCCCCCCCTGGCAGCCCCTGAAGCTGTACTACGTAGCCTGGTCGCGGGCCCGCATGCTGGCCATCCACCAGAAGTTCCTCGACCTGGGCCTCGAGTCGCCGTTCGGCGACAGATGGTTCGAGCGTCCCGACCACGACCACCGCATCACCACCCGCCTGGATGTCACCGAGCATGACAACGTGCGCCGGGCGGCGCTGATCGCCCATGCCACCCAGATCGACCCCGAGTCGCCGTTCTGGTTCGGGTTGCCGCCCGACGTGGTCGCCTACGGGTACGACGACTACATCCTGGCGAGGAGCCTGGTCGACACCGCCAGCCCCGAGGACGATTTGTTCGCCGGGGTGCGCGACCGGGTGTCCCGTTGACGGCCGTGCCGGCGCCGCTACCATCACCCCGGACGACGCCGGCGGCCCGGACCCCGAACGACCTGCGAGGACGCACATGCACAAGTACCTGACCCAGGAGTGGCTCGACACCCAGAGGGAGCTGGCTCAGAGCTTTCCCGAGCGCGAGGCAGCCACCGCCCGGATGCAGTACCACGTGACCGGCGGGCCCGACGGCGACATCAGGTACTACTGGGTCCTGGAGAAGGGCAAGTTGGTTGAGGCTGCTCTCGGCGACGACGCCGACGCCGACTTCACCCTCACCCTGTCGTGGGACGACAGCGTCAAGATGCAGAAGGGCGACCTCGACCCCAACGCCGCATTCATGCAGGGCCGCATGAAGGTCACCGGCAACATGGGCAAGCTGATGAGCCTGCTGCCGCTGACCCAGAGCCCTGAGTACAAGGCCATCCAGGAAGAGATCCGCCAAGTCACCGACTACTGACGGGGGCGCTCGGCGACGCTCCTTGCCCGGCCGGGGCTCCGTTTGCGAACATGTGTTCGTGAACCCCACCGCGTCGATCCTCCACGCCGATCTCGACGCCTTCTACGCATCGGTCGAACAACGCGATGACCCGCGCCTGCGGGGGCGCCCGGTCATCGTCGGCATGGGCGTCGTCCTGGCCGCCAGCTACGAGGCCAAGGCGTACGGCGTGCTCACGGCGATGGGCGGGGCCCAGGCTCGCCGGTTGTGCCCGCCGGCCATCGCCGTCCCGCCACGGATGTCCGCCTACGCCACGGCCTCCAAGGCGGTGTTCGAGGTGTTCGCCGACACCACGCCGCTGGTCGAGGGGCTGTCGATCGACGAGGCGTTCCTCGACGTCGGGGGCCTCGGACGGCTGTCGGGCACGCCGACGGAGATCGCCAAGCGGCTGCGCCGACAGGTGCTGGCGCGGGTGGGGCTGCCCATCAGCGTCGGTGTGGCTCGGACCAAGTTCCTCGCCAAGGTCGCCAGTGGTGTGGCCAAGCCCGACGGCCTGGTGGTGGTGGCCCCGGGCGACGAGTTGGCCTTTCTCCACCCGCTGGCGGTGGAGCGGCTGTGGGGCGTCGGGTCGGTGACGGCCGCCACGTTGCACGCCCGGGGCATCGCCACCGTCGGCGACGTGGCCCGGCTGGGCGAGGACGTTCTCGTCGCCATGCTCGGTGGGGGCGCCGGTCGCCACCTGCACGCCCTGGCTCACAACGTCGACCAGCGCCGCGTGCGGGTCGGCCACCGCCGGGGCTCCATCGGGTCACAGCGCGCCCTCGGCCGTTCACCGAGATCACCCGAGGAGATCGACGCCACCGTCGTCGCCCTGGTCGACCGCGTCACCCGTCGCCTGCGAAGGTCGGGGCGGGTGGGACGCACGGTGGTGCTGCGGCTGCGGTTCGCCGACTTCTCCCGGGTCACCCGGTCGCACACCTTGGCCCTGCCCACCGCCCAGACCCGCACCGTCCTCACCGCGGTGAGGGCGCTGGTGGGGGCGGCCATGGCGATGATCGAGCGCCGGGGCCTGACCCTCCTCGGAATCGCCGTGGCCAATCTCGACGGTGAAGGCGCGACCCAGCTCGTCCTGCCCTTCGCCGGCGGTGATGACGACGCCCTCGACGACGCCGTCGATCAGGTGCGTGACCGGTTCGGGTCCGACGCCGTCACCCGGGCGGTGCTGCTCGGTCGTCGCCAAGGCCTGTCGCCGCCGCTGCTCCCGGACTGAGAGCGGGCCGGCCGGGCGTCAGCCGATCTGGTCGCTGGTGAGGCGGTACCCGTCGGTCTTGGCGAAGGAGTCGGGCACGGGGTACTGGCCGAGCACGAAGTTGAGGATGGCGGCGTGCTGCATCTCCACCGGCTGGATCGATGCGGCGATCTTGAGGGCGTTGTTGTTCTCCATGACGGCGATGCCGTTGAGATAGGTGGCGGCGGCCACGTTCTCCAGGCCCAGGGCCAGCTTGGCCAGGCCGGTGACATCGGTCACCTGGGCGAAGGCGGGGTCGACGACGGCGTTCTTCACCGTCAGGTCGACGCCGGTGACGGGCGCCTTGCCGGCGTTGGTGAGGACGCTGTTCCAGGCGGCGGCGTGGTCGCTGTGCTGCGCCTTGGCCGTCGCCGCGAAGGTGGCCACGGCCGGGGGGACGGCGCCCAGCTTGCCCGCGGTGGCCGCATCGAGGCCGGCCTGGTAGGTATCCACGGCCAGGTGCTCGAGGGCGGCGGCCAGGGCGGCGACGGCGAAATCACCGGTGAGCGGGGTGTTTCCCGGCCGGTCGGTGGGCTTGGACTTGCCGGTGGCCTTGTCGCTGCCGGTACTGCCGCAGGCGGCCAGGGCCAGAGCCCCCAGGGTGGCGCCCCCGCCGGTCAGGAACCGACGACGGCTGGTACGGCTACGCCCGACATCGGCGGCGGCGCTGCGCAACTGCTCGGTCCACCCTGCGGCGGCGGCGTGCATGGCCGGGAGCGTGGCCCGGTGCATCTCGTCGAGGTCAGCGGTGAGCCGGACCAGCTCGGACTCGCTGATGGCCATGCCGGTCGGGCGCGTCCTCCTCCTCACTTGGTCGCCCCCTCGCCTGCGGCCCGGGCCATGTCGGTCTTCTGGAAAGAATCGGGAAAGCCCACCTTGCCGGCCTCGTCGGGGAGGTTGGCGACGTTGCCGGGGTCGAGGTTGATCAGGTCGGCCCGGGACGCCTTCAGCAGGGCCTGCACGGCCAGGAGCACGGCCACGTGCTGGGCTTCGACGCCCATGATGCTGGCCGTCACCATCTTGGCGTTGGGATCGGCGAGGGCGGCCACGTTGTTCTGGTAGGTCTCGGTGGCGCCGGTCTCCAGAGTGATGGCCAGGTCGACCACCTTGCCGGCGTCGGTGAGGGTGGGCTTGGCCTTGTTGACCACGTCGATCAGCACCGGGTCGGCACCGGGTTGGAGCTTGCCTCCGAGCTTGGTCAGAGCATCGTTGAACGCCTTGGCGTGGTCGGCGTGCTGGCCCCTGGTCGTGGTGACGAAGGCCTTGACGGTGGCGTTGGCACCGTCGCCGCCGATGAAGGGCAGGGCGAGGGCAGTGTCGTAGGTGGCGACGGCCAGGTTCTCGAGTGAGGCCGACGTCTGGAGCATCTGCACGTCGAGGGCCTGATCGGCGAAGGCCGGCGTCTCCAGCAGGCGCAACAGGGCGCCACCGAAGCCATAGGCGGCCAACGCTCCTCCGGCGAGAAGGCTCGAGCGCATCAGACGCCGGCGTTCGGTGCGGAACTGATCGGCTTCGACCGGGTCCACGTCACCACCCGCTCGCCGCTCGTGGCCCAGCTCCACCAACTGGCCGAGGGGCTCCCGGGTGGCGACCATGGCGTCGGACTGGATGTCCTGGGACTCCTCGAGAAGGTTCCTCAGGGCCCGGTCGTCAACAGCTGATCTCTCAACAGCCAAGTGTGCTTCCTCCCGCTTCGTCAGTTGATCCTACGGCTCTAGCCCGAGACCTGGATGGATCCGTGGGGCATGAAGCTGTGGACCTCGCACTTGAACTCGAACCGGCCCGCGGTCGTGACCCTCACTGACTTGGACCCGGTGGAGAAACGGCCGGTGGTGAATGAGCCGTCGACGGCGGTGAGGGTGTGATCGGTGCCGTCGACGTTGGTGACGGTGATGGTGTCTCCCACCTTGGCCCGAAGCTCGCCGGGCTGGAAGGCGAAGCCGCTGATGGTGATGGCCGAGCCTTCGATGCCGCTCGGGGCGGCAACGGTGGTGACGGGCGCCTCTGAGCTCGGCGCCGACGTTGTTTCGTGCTGGACGGTGCTCTTGGATCCCGACGACGAGCAGGCCACCAGCAACGTGGGCAGGCCGAGAGTTCCGACAACCAAGAGCAACAGGAGCCGGGGAAGGCGTCGCAGCACGAGATCAGTCTCCGGCAGGTGGGCGGCCGATGGGTGGGACACGGTACCGCCAACGGACGGCCGGACCCATCCGGCGCGCCCCCCGGTGCCGAAGAGGCAACACTGTGGCTGCCATGTCTTTGACCGAAGCGAGCGACGCCACCCTGGTCGTGGCCATCGGCCGCTGGCGCCAGGATGCGCTGGCCGAGGCCTACCGCCGCCACGCCGGGGCCGCCTTCGCCCTGGCTCGCCGCCTCCTCGTCGACCGCCAGCTGGCCGAAGAGGTGCTCCAAGAAGTCTTCCTACGGCTCTGGAACCAACCGGACCGTTTCGATTCCGAGCGGGGAAGCCTCCGCTCGTACCTGCTGGCCCAGACCCACGGGCGCGCTGTCGACCTCTTACGGTCGGAGACCTCGCGACGACGTCGCGAGGAGCGCGAAGCCCGGGAGACGGCCGAGCACGGCACCGACATCGAGCGCGAGGTTATGGATATGGCTGTGGCCGAGCAGGTCCAGGACGTGGTGGCGAGTCTCCCCGTCGATGAACGCAAGGCCATCGAGTTGGCCTATTTCGGAGGGCACACCTACCGCCAGGTCGCCGTCCTTCTCGACGAGCCCGAAGGTACCGTGAAGAGCAGGATCAGATCTGGTTTGCGCAAGATGCGCGTCTCCATGGTCGAGGCAGGGGTGAGTGTGTCGTGGGCCGAGAGTTGAGTCACACCGACGCCGGCGAGCTCCTCGGGGTGTACGCCCTCGATGCCCTCGATCCCGACGAGCGCCAGGCTGTCGAGGCCCATGCCGCCGAGTGCGGAGCGTGCCAGGCGGAGATCGCCCAGCACCGGGAGGTGGCCGCCTTCCTCGCCCCCAGCTGGATGCCGGCCCCCGAGGGTCTGTGGGACCGCATCGCCCAGGGCCTGGAGGAGACCCCGCCGCCGCTCGAGATGCCCTTGGCACCGGTGGTGCCCATCCAGCGCCCCTCACCGCGGTCGCGCCCTATGGCGGCGGTGGCGGCCCTGATCGCCGTGGCCGCAGTCGCCGCCGTCGCCGTGCTGGGTCTCAAGGTAGTGGACGACGGGCGGCGTATCGACCGCATGAACCAGCAGGCCCTGAGCACCGGGTTCGACCGAACGGTCAACGCTGCTCTCGCCGACCCCGCCGGCCGCCACATCAAGCTCCAGAGCTCCAACGGCGCAGTGGGAGCCGAGGCCGTGGTCCTCCCCGACGGCGCCGGCTTCCTGACCAACAAGCACCTGGCCGACCTCCCGTCCGGCAGCACCTACCAGCTGTGGGCCCTGGTGGGCACCAGCCGGATCTCGGTGGGCGTGCTCGGGCCCAAGGTGACCTCGGTGGGGTTCACCGCCCCGCCGACCGCCGCCGGGTTCGCCCTCACCACCGAGAAGGCGGGCGGCGTGGTGACCAGCACCAACGACCCTGTGGTCGTCGGCAAGATCTGAGCCTCAGCCGGGCCCTCGCTGCACGTCCCGCAGGGCCCGGTAGCCGATCAGGTGGGCGCCGGCGCGCCGGGCGACCGAGCCCAGGGTGGAACGGCCGGTGACCAGCTCGTGGTCGTCGACCCGGCCGGGCCAGTCGTCGGCGGCCAGGGCACGCAACTCGGCGGTGTCGATGGCGGGATGCACGACCAGCTCGGTGAGCCCGGGGGCCAGGTCTGACAAGGCCCGCTCGACCGCCCGGCGGCTGCCGACGCCCGGCCCTCGGACCAGGTGGTCGGGCGACAGGATTCCCTCGGACCCTGCCAGGGCCCGGAATGGGAACCCCACCGACCGTTCGGTGGAGGCTGATCCCAGACGGAGGGGAAGTCCGAAGTCAGCCGCCAGCTCCAGGTAGACGTCGAAGAACTCGGGTCGCAGTTCGAGGGTGGCCATGTGGGAGTCGAGGTGGCTCACGTCGAAGCCCCAGTAGATGGCCCGCTCGACTTGGGCCCGGCACTCGCGGCGTACTTCGTCGAGATCGGCATGGTCCCAGGCGTCCTGCACGGTGCGGGGGAAGCCCCCATTGCCGTCGAGCAGCGAGGGGGCATGGGTGATAGGCCCCCAACGGAACAGTTCGTGCTCGGCGTTGAGGGTGAGGTGGACGCCGACGTCCTCGCCCCGGTAGCGGGCGGCGGCGTCCCGGGCCCACGGGCCGGGGACCATGAGGCTGGCGCTGGTGGCCACGCCGTCGCGCAGGGCCTCGTACACCCCGATGTTGGCAGCGTGGGAGGAGCCCAGGTCGTCACAGTTGACGATCAGCAGTCGGGCGTCGGGCGGGTAGCCGAGGCGTTCGGCGACCGAGGTCACGAAACCGACGGTAGCGTCCTCGACCACGCAGGGTCATCGGGCGCCCTTGGTCGGGTCGATGGGACCGGCAGGGTCGCGGCAGCGACTCCAGAGGCCCCGGTGCCCCTGACGGGCCTCGCCGGCGGCAGCCACGAACTCGTCGGCGTGGGTCACGTTGGGCGGAAAGGTATAGGGCAGGGCGAACCCCTCGCGGGCCAGGACCAGGTTGACGAACACGCCGTCGGGCTGGCGGTAGACGTAGGCCAACAGGCGCTTGTAGCGGTCGCGCAGCTCGGAATCGCGCTCGAGGCGGACGGCCGTGCCCGGGGGCAGGAGGGCTTTGGTGCGGGCCGAGGCCTCGAGGGCGAAACACTGGACCGGGGTGTTCGGCTTCACCGACTCGGGCGTGTCGATGCCGATGAGCCGGACCCGTTCCTCGCGCCCCGAGGTCTTGACGACGATGGTGTCGCCGTCGACCACCCGAACGACGGTGGCCTGCCCGGCGGGCCCGGGAGCGGTGGCGGCTGTGCCTGCCCCGCCGCAGGCGGCGGAGGCGACGACGCAGGCCATGGCGAGTGCCACGACCAAGGGGTGAACACGCACGGGCACCTCCTGATGCTGCCGTTGGGGTACCGCCGGTGGGGCGACACAGGCAGTGGCGACACGGTGGCGGCCCGAGCCGCGAGGTGGACCGCTCCCGATCGAAGGCGCTACCGGACCTCGAAGGCCGCTGTGGGGCCGGGGCCCGAGAGCGGGGAGGGTCCCATGGTGGCAGACCGGAACCGGCGGCGCTCACGCCGCCTGGCGGGAGGCCTCCTGTAAAGCCCGGCGAGCCTGTTCCAGGCCTCGCCGGCCGATCTCGCGAGTGTGGTCGTCGAGCTCCCACGAGCGTTCGCCGGGGTCGACCAGGGTGAGCTGTTGTTCCATGCCTCAAGACTGACAGGGGGGTGTGACACCGAGACCGGGGATCTCGGGGATGAGGCCGAACCGGGGGCGTCTGGACTAGAGTGGTGTTCCGAGCTACAGAAGCGTGCCGGTTGTGACGATCGTGTTTTCCGGGCACAGAATGCGGAACAGGTCAGAGCCCTCGGGCGTTGGAGACAATGATGAGCGAGACACTCGAAAGCGACGCAATCAACCAAGCGCTGGAGATCATCGATCGCAGCCTCGGCACCCTGCACACGCGGGAACTGGTATCCGCCTCGGAGATTTCCGACCTCCTGCTCGACATGCGTTCGCTCCTGGCCACCGACGTGGCCGAGCTCGAGCGGGCCGGGGTCAACTAGTTCGGGTCGCCGCTTCGGTTGTCGCCCCGACCGCCGGCGCCTCTGTCGGGGTCTGGGGGAGAGGCACGAGGCTGCGGATGGTGAGGCCCATGGCCACACCCACCGCCACACCTGCAGCCACATCTGACGCATGATGGATCTTCACGTAGACACGACTGCCGGCGATCAGAGCCGCCACGCCCCAGTAGAGCGGCCACAGCGGGTCATCCTCGGACAACAACACCGCAGCGGTGAACGACGAGGTGGCGTGCCCGCTGGGAAAGCTGCTGGTCAGCGGTCGGCGTAGGCCGCGGGGGCGGTGGACGTCCCAGGGTGGGCGGGTACGACGGAACATCGACTTGATGACGGCGTTCACCATGAACGACTCGGCCACCAGAGCCCCGCCCAGGCGCAGCGCGGCCCGCTCGTGGCGCTCACCTGGGCGCAGGCCCCGTATGCAGCCGAGGATGACCCACGCCAGGCTGAAGTCACCCAGCTCGGAAGCGGCGTAGAAGACGTGGTCGGCCGCCGGACGCCCGCGCAGACGGTCGAACCCCGCCTCGGCACAGGTGTCGAAGCGGCGGATGAGGCTACGGGTACCGCGAAACCGTCGGGCCACTCCGCGACCGTAGTTGGTGCCGACCAGGGGTCAGCCGACAGCCACCAGGGTCCGAGCCGAGGCGGGATCGCCACCGAAGGCCGGGCAGTACTCGCGGAAGGCGCACCAGTCGCACAGGCGGGACGGGTGGGGCCGGAAGTCGTCGCGGTCGCAGGCGGTCTCCACCGCCTTCCAGATAGCCAGGGCACGCTTCTCCATGGCCCGGATCGACTGATCGGATGGCGTGGCCACGATGGCCACAGGCTCGCTCAGGTAGAGCAACTGCACGCGCACCGGGCGGCGGCCGAGCAGCTGCTCGCACAGGAAGGCGTAGAAGTGCACGCCTCCCAGCCGGCTCTGTTCGTGCACCACGCCGGGGACCTTGCCCGTCTTGTAGTCGGTCACGACCAGACCGCCGTCGGCGTCGAGGTCGAGACGGTCGATGACGCCGCGCAGCGTGAGCGAGCCCAGGGCGACCTCGAGCCGCAGTTCCAGGCCGATGGGGTGGACACGGGTCGGGTCTTCGAGCTCGAAGTAGCGCCGCACCAGGGCCTCGGACTCGGCCGCGAACAGGCTCTCGGCCTCGGCATCGAGGTGGAGACCGACGTAGTCGGGATCAGAGGCCATCTCGGCGCGGGCGGTGGCCAGGCACGCGAGGGCGGTGTCGAGCGTGCGGAGGGGCGGCTCGGCGCAGAAGAGGAGCTCGAGGGCCCGGTGCACGAGCGTGCCCTTGGTGGCCCACGGCGACGGAGGCTCGGGCAGGCGGTCGATGGCCGAAAATCGGAAGGCGAGGGCACAGTCCTTGAACGAGGCCACCTTGGACGGGGTGAGCGAGACGGGCAGCGGCAGGACCATCCACCAAACGTATTACATCGGTGTGACACTGCACCGGCTTTGGCCGCCTGGGCTTCCACGGTGGCATCGTCGGGACGGAGCCGCCCGAGGCGGTACCGTGCCACGGCGATCGAGGAGGCACTACGGCCAGCAGCGAGGAGGACTCGGCGGAGGAGGCCAACCAGGCGTTCTACGCGGCCTTCGAGGCCCGCGACCTCGAAACCATGTCGGGGTTGTGGGAGCACACCGATCGGGTCGTGTGCACCCACCCGGGCTGGGCCGTCCTGCGGGGCTGGGGCCAGGTGGCGGCGTCGTTCTTCGCCCTTTTCCAGAACGACCAGCACCTCCAGTTCATCCTCACCAATATCTCGGCCCGGCGGGAGGGCGATGTGGCATGGGTCTCGGTCGACGAGAACATCCTGGCCGAGGACCAGCCCGCCACCACCGTGGCGGCCCTCAACATCTTCGTGCGAGCCTCCGAGGGTGGGTGGCACATGGTGGCCCATCACGCCTCGCCGGTGACGGCCGACGCGGATCTGGCCGACGCGCCCGACGACACCGACGACACGTGACCCGATTCGCTCCGGGCGTCAGGTCTGGAGGAGGGTGATCAGCTCGGCGGCGTTGTCCACGCCGTAGTCGCGGTAGCAGTTGTTCATCAACAGGTGGACCTCGCGTGCCGACGCCGCCAGCTCCCGTACCTTGGGCAGCCACTCCCGCAGCTCGTCGGAGCGGTAGTGGTACCGGAAGCGCTCGGCGGCACTGGGCACCGGGCCCTCCCAGGTCTCGGCGTTGCGGCCGTGGAAGCGCACGACGGCAAGGTCGGCGGTGGTCGCCACCACCGGCGGCACCGATGACGGGAACCCGGCGGGCTCGTCCACGCACACGAACGACAGGCCGAGCGACTCCAGGAGCCCGAGAGTGGACTCACACTCGTTGCCCTCGATCCAGCGACCATTGCGGAACTCGACGCACAAGCGGAAGTCGGGCAGGCGGCAGGCAGCCTGGCGGATCTCCTCCCGGTTCGCCTCCTTGGGACCGAACCAGCGCGGGTACTGCAGCAGCACCGCCCCCAGGCGGCCGGCCGAGTGCAGCGGCATCAACGAGTGCCGGAACCGGTCCCAGGCCTCGTCGACCACGTCGGGCGGGAGATGGGTGGCGTAGAGCCGGCGCT
Organism: Acidimicrobiales bacterium; assembly: GCA_036264885.1. Lineage (GTDB taxonomy): Bacteria > Actinomycetota > Acidimicrobiia > Acidimicrobiales > AC-14 > DATAQC01. The sequence continues at coordinate 10,990 of DATAQC010000077.1, forward strand.
TGTCGCGGTGTTCGGCGGGGATTTCCCCCTGGAGGTCGGGCCACAGCGAGTGGTGGAAGGTCGGATGGCCGGTGAGCAGCGACCACGCCTTGATGTTGATGGTGAAGTCGTCGGGCGTGCGCTGTACCCACGTGGCGCTCAACTCGGGTGTCGGCGGGAAGTAGTAGGTGCTGTCCACCTCGACGACGGGGAACCGACTGGCGTAGTAGGCCAGGCGTTGGGCAGCGGTCATCGTCCGGCGCGGGTACCAGTCGGTCTCTTTCACCAGGGTGGCGTCGGTCCACGAACAGGTACCCACAAGCACCCGGCAGCCGTCGATGTCGAGCGCCGGAGCCGGAGGCGGAGCGCCTTCGTCGTCGGCCATCCTCGTCAACGGTAGCGAGTGAGAATGCCTGCCTCACCCGGTCGGAGTGACCGGTCCGCCCTGGGCGAGCACGTCGGCGAAGGCCTTGGCTACCGCCGCATGGCCTGCGGTGCTCGGGTGAAAGCCGTCCTTGCTCACCAGGGAGGCGGCGGTCCCTGCCTGGCGGGCAGCCAGGCCCACGGCGTTGAGGTCGACGACCGATGCGCCCTCATGGGCGGCGACCCGAGCGGTGGCGGCATTGTAAGAGTCCACGATCCGGTCGAGGGCATCGGGCCCGGGAAGGTCGGACGACCCCCCGCACGGGCCGTCCCTCTCCGCGGTCGGCGTGCCCGACCGGCATGCCAGGTAGGCCGGCAGCTGGTCGAGGGGCGGGACGTTGGCCACCAGGACACGGGTGGTGCCGTTGCTCCGCAGCCCGTGCACGAGTGTCGTCAGGTCCCGTTCGAAGTCGGGGGCGGCGACGCCCGCGATGATGTCGTTGACGTTGAGCCACACCGTGGCCAGGGCGGGATGGACATTCAGGGCCTGGGGAAGCTCCTCGCGCAGGGCCTGGGCCACCGTCGCCCCCGGGATGCCCATGTTCACGAACACGGCCGAGGGGGGCAGGGCGGTACGGAACAGCACGCGCGGCCAACTTTCCCGCAGTGGTTGGTCGGCGCCGAAGCCAACTGTCTCGCTCGCCCCCACCGCCACGTAGACCACGGGCGGCCCGGTGGGAGGCGCAGCAGGCGGCAGCGCTCGGCGCGAGGGCGCCGCACAGGCGACCACCACCACCAAGGCGACGGCCAGGATGGCGAGCAGCGACGGGCGAAGGGGCCGGAGGCGGCTCACGCCGCCTCTGCCGATCGGGAGGCGGCTCACGCCGCCTCCATGGCTTCGCGGGCGGGGAGGCGAGCGGCCCGGCGGGCGGGAATCGCCCCCGCACCCAGGGCGAGCAACGTCGAACCGAGGATCGACGCCACGATGATCGGCAAAGGCAGGCCGAGGGTCACGCCGGCCAAGCCCTGGTCGGCCAGGTAGCGGTTGACGATCTGGCTCACACCGAGGGCGGTGGCGAAGCCGGCGGCGGTGCCGAGCACCCCGCCGGTGAACCCGAGGACGGACGCGTCGAGGAGGAACACCCGCATGACGTCACGGTCGCGCGCCCCGATGGCCTTGAGGACGCCGATCTCCCGGCGCCGCTCTCGCACGGCGGCGAGCAGGGCGTTGGTGATGCCCAGCGAGGCGATGACCAGGGCGATGAGGCCGATGGCGCCGAGGACGATCTCCACCACCCGCAGGTAGCGCTGGACCGACGCGATCAGGTTCTCCGGCGCGGTGGTGGCGAACCCGATGTCGGTGATGGACCTGCGCACCCCGGTGATCTTGTCGATCCCCTTGGCCACCACGAACAGACCCGTATAGGGCGACGTGGGGATCTCCAACCGGCCTCCTCCGGTGCCACCGGCCGCCGTCCAGTCCCGCGCCAGGCGGGACTCCTCGATCGACCCGAAGAACTGACCGGGTGCCGCTTCCTGGGCCACGACGCCGACGATGGTGGCCCTTGCCCAGCGTCCCCGGTTGCGAGGCCGGCCGCCCCCCTCGAAGAACCGGGGCGCCGCCATCTCCACTTCGGTGCCGACGACGGCCGCGGCCTGGCTCTTGTTCAGGCCCAGGCGCTCGAGGTAGCCCTGGGTCACGTCGACTTCGACGAGGGTGCCGGCGGCGGGCAGGCGTCCGGCCAGCACCGTCACCGGGAGCTGGTCGGCCCGGGCCAGGTCGACGCCCACCAGGGTGTCGCCGAAGGGGTCAGGGGCGCGGATGCCGGTTCCGTTGGTCGGAGCCACCGTGGTCGTGGGAGCCTGCTGACCCGGCGCCGTGGGGCGGATCGTCGTCGGCGGGGGAGCGGGGAGGCGGGCGAGGACGTCGGCTTTCACGGGGGGATCGGGCGCCACCACCAGCATCTGGCTGGAGACGATGGGCACGACCGACCCGACGTCGCGCAGACGGGCGATACGGGTACGGGCAGCGTCGTCGAGGTCCTTGGGAGGCCCGGGCCTGGCATCGTCGTTGTCGATCTGGGAGGGGTCGGCCTCGGCGGCGGAGACCTTGATGCCGGCCAGCGGGCCACCGTCGGCCAGCTGCTTGAGCACCCGGGTCCGGGCTGTCCCGGCGATGGTGATGAGGGCGGTCAACAGGGTCGCCGCCAGGGCTACGGCCAACAGGGTGAGGATCGAATGGCCGAACCGGCGCCGCAGGTTCTTCACCGCCAGTACGGCGGCGTCGCGCCAGCTCATGGACGGGCGCCGGCGCGATGGACGGGCAGGCCGGGGTCGCCCGGCACCACCTGGCCCTCGTCGATACGGAAGTGCAGTTCGGCCCTGGCCGCCAGGGCCCGGCTGTGGGTGACCACCACCAGGGTGCAGCCGTGTTCGCACCGGAGCCGTTCGAGGAGGTCGACGACCATGGCGGCCGCTTCCTCGTCGAGGTTGCCGGTGGGCTCGTCGGCGAGGAGGAGCCGGGGTTGGTTCACCAGGGCCCGGGCGATGGCCACCCGCTGGCGCTCTCCACCCGACAGCTCGGCCGGCCGGTGCCCGGCCCGGGGCCCCAGTCCCAGCGAGTCGAGGACCTCGGCGGTGCGCGCCCGTCGCTTGCGGGGTGTGAGCCCCGACAAGGTGGCGGCCAGCTCGACGTTCTCGGCGGCGGTGAGGGTGTCGAGCAGCCCGAAGTGCTGGAAGACGAATCCGACCGTAGCGCGCCGGTAGGCGGCCAGGTCGTCACCGGTCAGCGCGGCGATGTCACGACCCCCTACCTCGACCCGTCCGGCCTGGGCCCGCTCCAGTCCGCCCAAGATGGCGAGCAGGGTGGTCTTGCCGGCGCCCGACGACCCCGTGACGGCGGCGTAGCCGCTGGAGGCGACGGCCATGTCCACTCCGTCGAGCACGTGGAGCTGACCGGCCGCCGACCGGTACCCGTGGCGCAGCCCCTGCACCTCGATGCCGGCGCCTCGCTGCGAGGCAGCCGCGTCTGGGGTCACGTCACCACTGTGGCCCAACCCACGGGCTAGTCCGGCGCGGGTGACTTGGCGTGCCGGATCGACGCGCCCTCGATGGCGGCGAGCGTCCTGGCCAGGTTGGAGCCGGGGACCGCGCCGGCCACAGCCCGGGCGTCGGCCATGGTGTCGACGTCGCGCAGGCTGGGAAGCTCACCGACCCGAAGGCCCAGCGAGTGGAGGCGGTCACGCTGTGCGGTGAGGGTGAAGGGGCTGCTCATGGGCACGCCCACCACAGCGCGGGGATCGGCCAGCCCGAGGCCGAGCGCCCAGTATCCGGAGTCGTCGGTGGGCCCCAGCACGGCGTCGACGCCGGGCGCACCGAGGGTGGCCAGGGCCAGGCCGAGCAGCTCGGGCGTGACCTGAGGGGTGTCGGCGGCGATGGCCACCGCGGGCGTGCCGGCGTCGACGAAGGCGGCGGCCAGGCGTTCGTCCAGCCCGGTGCCTCGCTGGGCGACGACACCGAAACCGGGAGGCAGCCAGTCACCGGGCGCCCCGTCGAGAGCGACGGTGCGCCATGCCGCGGGACTGGCGGCCACTGCGGCCAGAGTGTCGGCCAGCAGGGCGGCGGCCAGTGTCGCCGCCTCCTCGGGAGTGCACGGAGGGCACAGACGGGTCTTCACCCTGCCCGCCACGGGCTCCTTGGCCATGACGATGATGCCGGCGCCCTCCGCCGGCCCCGGGGACGCCGTCGCCTCAGACGGTGTCACCGCAGCACGGCCGACATGTCCCGGACGGCACGCAGCGTGCCACCCAGGGTCCCGGTGACCTTGGAGCGACCGCTGCGGCGCCGGTAGGGCACGGGGACGTCGGCGATCCGCCAGCCGGCGGCGGCCGCCCGCACCACCATTTCGAGTGGCCAACCCGAGCGGCGATCCTGGATGCCGAGGTCGGCGAGAGGCACCCGGCGGCCAGCGCGCATCGGTCCCAGGTCGCGCACCTTCACACCCGTGCGCCGCCCGAGCTCCAGGGCCAGCACCCGGTTGGCCACCCGGGCGTGCAGCGGCCAGGCACCCCGCTCGGCCACGCGCCCGCCCATGCAGAGGTCGGCCCGGCCAGCGCGCACCGGCTCGGTCACCGCCTCCAGGTCGACGGGGTCGAGCGAGCCGTCACAGTCCATAAAGCAGACGATGTCGTCGTCTGCCGTCATCAACCCCGTCCAGCACGCCGCCCCGAAACCCTTGCGGGCTTCGACGACCACCAGGGCCCCGAGTGACGCGGCCACCTCGGCCGAGCCGTCGGTGGAGCCGTTGTCGACCACGATGGGCCGGTAGCCGGGCGGCATTCTCGCCAGCACCCAGGGAATGGCCTCGACTTCGTCGAGCACCGGCAGCACGACGTCGGGCATGGCGGAACGCTAAGCCATCCGCGCACAACCACCGGGCAGGCAACGGCGGACCGGTGGGGGTGGAGTGTCGATCGCCCGCATCCGGGGCGCCGACAACGCCAGGCGAACCTTCCCTCGGGCGGGCCCGTGACTAGTGTTCGCAGCACTTGCAACGGGGATTGGTGGCAGTCGTGGACCTCGATGAACTGGTGCTGCGGGTGCACCCCGGGAACGGGATCGTCGCCCGCTTCGGAGGTGTGGTGCTGGCCGTCGTGGAGCCCGACGCCAGCCAGGACTCACTGGTGGACGAGATCCTCCGGGTGGTCGAGGCCTGTGTCGTGGAGGGGCCGCTCCCGGGACGGTCGCTGAGCCGTCGGCTGGCCGCCCTGATCTCGCAGGCGGAGCCTGACGAGGTGCCCTCCTTCGCCGCCCTCGCCCAGGTGGAGGGTGGGCTGGCCGTCCTGTTGCACGGGTCGATCGAGGCGACGCTGTCGGGGCCGGAGGGCTCGGAACGGTTGTCCGGCCGCCAGGCCGCCAGTTGGGTCGACCGGATCATCGACACGCCCGTGGACTCCGTGGTGGTTGGTGGCGATGGCGAGGCGGCTGCGGCCGCCGACATGCGCACCAGCCTGCGCGAGGGGGTCGTTGCCGGAGGTGGCCTGTCGCTCGTTGCCGCCGCAGTTGCCCCTGAGGCCCCCGCCGCGCCCTCCGCGCCCGCCGCGCCCTCCGCGCCCGCCGCGCCTGGGCCGGGGGTGACCGACCTCGATGGCGCCACCGACGACCCGTTCCTGGAGGACGTGGACGGGGCGGCGGACCCGCCGGACGTCCCGCGGTGGGCGGCAGAGCCCGATGACCTGGAAGCTGCACTCGAGCCCGACCCCGCCGGCGTCGCCGACGTGAACGAGGAGGGCGACGAAGCCGTCGGGCCGGTCATCAAGGGCGTGATCTGCGCTCGCGGTCACTTCGGCGATCCGTCGGCGGAGTACTGCGCGGTCTGTGGCACCTCCATGGACAACCGCACGCTCCACCTGGTTGACGGGAACCGTCCGTCGCTCGGGTCCCTGGTCTTCGACGACGGGACCACGGCCGACGTCGACGGTGACTACGTGCTGGGTCGGGAGCCCGAGCGCGACGAGGCGGTCGTCGCCGGCCGTGCCCGCCCGCTCCTGATCAGCGACGACGATCTGGAGATCTCACGGATCCACGCCGGCGTGGTCCTCGACGGGTGGGACGCCACCATCGTCGATCTGGGCTCGGCCAACGGCACGTTCATCTCCACCCCGGACGAGACCTCGTGGACCCGGCTCATCCCCCACGTTCCCGTCGTGTTGTCGGGCGGCACGAGGGTGCGCATGGGCCAGCGCACCATTCTCTTCGACTCCCCGAGCAGCCCGTAGCCGCGTGCTGCCCGGCAGCGGCACGACATCGATGGCGAGGCCGACGGCCTGGGGCAACACCCATGCCAGCCCGGAACAGCGCGTGGCCTGGGGCACGTCAAACGTCGACGATGGCAACTCGAGCCGATCGAGCGCATGACTCGTCACTCCTGGCGTAGCAGGGCGGCCTCGAGGAGGGTGGTGATGTGCGTCCGGTATTGAGCCATCGACCAGCCTTGGTCCATGACCAAGTCATCCCATACCCGCTGGGAGGTCACGGCCCAGAAGCACCGCGCAGCCGTGTGGAGATCCCATGGCGGCGCGAGCTGGTCCTCGTCACGGAGGCGTCGTATGACCTGCTTGCACCGCTCCATTCGCGCGTGTTCGCGTTCCTTCCAGGCCGCGTCGGCAGCGGCGTCGCTGCGGCGCAGCACGTCAAGTGCGGTGGCGACACCTCTCAGCCGGGGTTTCAACCAGGCTTGCAGTGCGATCGCCTCGCGGAACGCGTCTCGCGCCGTGGGCGCCTGATCGATCCGGCGTTGGCGTGCGGGCGTTCGCAGGGACGAGTCCGCGAGGCGAGAGACCTCCAGAAACAGAGTGGTGCGATCGGCGAAATGCAGGTACAGCGCCTGGCGCGACACACCGGCACGCTCGGCGACGTCTCCCATGGAGACGTTCGCGCCCGGGTTCGCCTCGAGCAGTGCCCGAGCTGCCTCGACGATGCGAGGTCTGGTACCGGCGTTTCCCCTTGACATGCTGTCAATCTAGTCGTACCGTGCCTTGACACACTGTCACGTGCTTGGTCAGCACCTCCGGCGAGGGAGCACACATGGGACGGGTCGACGAGCGGCTCGAGGAGTTGGGGCTGAAGCTGCCCGGTGAGGTGCACCTGCCGCCCGGCGTCGAGACTCCCTTTCAGTGGGTGCGCGTCCGCGGCAGACGAGCGTTCGTTTCGGGACACGGTGCGCTCACGGCCGATGGCTCACCCCTCGGCCCTTTCGGAAGCGTGCCGAGCGAGGTCTCGCTCAAAGAGGCGCAGGCATCTGCACGGTCGGCTGTGCTCGCGGTCTTGGCTAGCGTGAAACGCGCAGTCGGCGACCTCGACCGGATCGTGGCGTGGCTCATGCTCTTCGGGAACGTCAATGCGGACCCCGGCTACGCCCAAACCACGCTCGTCGTGAACCCTGCCTCCGAGCTCCTCATCGACCTGTACGGGCCCGACGCTGGATCTCACGCACGAACGGCGATCGGGATGGCCGCGCTCCCGCTCAACCTTCCCGTCATCCTTGCCGCCGAGGTCGAACTCACCGCATAGCCCGGTCCTCGGCGCCAACGTGAGCTGGGGTCGACGGCCGGTATCGCACCACGTCGGACGGCGCCCGCCAACCTGTTGCAAGCCTTGGCTAGGCTGAACCGACGTTCTCGCCGACTCGCACGTAGGAGGCATGGAGCATGGGTACCGAGGACAACAAGGCGCTTGTTCGGCGGTTCTACGAGGAGATCGACAACGGCAACATTGACGCGATGGACGAGTTGGTCGCTGAAGACTACGTCGACCACAGTCCGCCTCCCTTCCCCGTCCCGTCGGGGCGCGAAGGGGTCAGGGCCGCCTTCAAGATCTTCTGGGAAGCGACGCCGGGGCGTCATGTGGTCGAGGACCAAGTCGCAGAGGGCGACAAGGTCGTGACGAGGCTGACGGCGTATGGGCAGCACGTGGCCGACCTTCCCGGCATCGCTCGAACCGGGAACGAGATGGAGATGACCGCCACGGTCATCCATCGGATCGCTGATGGCCGCCTCGCCGAGAAATGGTCCGATAAGGACGTGCTCCGCATGCTCCAACAGTTGGAGGTGATCCCGCCGACGGGGCCATCGGCGTAGACCTTTGTAGATCAATGAGATTTCTCCGGCGATGGAACAACGGTTCCGCCAGCTCGACGCGCCCAGCCCGGTACCAGCTGGCGGCAGGGCATGGTGACCGTGATCGCGCATGAAGGTCCAGGCGTCGGAACTTTGCGCGATTTCTACCCGCCGAGGTTAGAAATCGCGAAAAGTACCTGGTGTTCGGACTGAACCGTAGGATGCCGCCTGCGACCGAGCGACGCGCTTCGGAGGAGGCCGACGGGCATGATGATCACACGCATCGGACTCACTCCCAATGCGCCGATGGGGTCGTAGCGGGTGAAGGTCCTCGTCACCGGGGGAGCGGGGTTCATCGGGTCCCACGTGGTGGAGGCGCTTGTCGAGGCGGGCTGCGAGGTGCGAGTGCTCGACCTCACTGTCGACCCCGCCGGCCGGGAGAGGACTGCGGCGGACCTGCACCCACTGGCCAACTACGTCTGGGGTGACATCCGCGACACCGACACCGTGGACCGCGCCTGCGGCGGCATCGATGCCGTGTCGCACCACGCCGCCAAGGTGGGCCTGGAGACGGGCATGGCCGACGTCAGCGACTACGTCGCCCACAACGACCTGGGCACGGCCGTGCTGTTGGGCGGGCTCGACCGGGCGGCCTTCAGCGGTCGCCTGGTGCTGGCCAGCAGCATGGTGGTGTACGGCGAGGGCCGGTACCGGTGCGTGGACCACGGCGTGATCCGCCCCGCCCCCCGCCCGCCGGATCGCCTCGCCGCCGGGATGTTCGATCCCCAGTGCCCCACCTGCGGGCAGACCCTCGGGGTGGAGACCATCGACGAGGACGTGGCCCTCGACCCCAGGAACGTCTACGCCGCCACCAAGGTCCACCAGGAGCACCTCTTCGGTGTGTTCGGCCGCCAGCGCGACCTGCCGGTGACCGCTCTGCGCTACCACAACGTGTACGGGCCACGGATGCCCCGCGACACCCCGTACGCCGGCGTGGCCGCCATCTTCCGCAGTGCCCTCGAGCGGGGGGACGCCCCCCAGGTCTTCGAAGACGGCCGCCAGCAGCGCGACTTCGTCCACGTGGCCGACGTGGCCCGGGCCAACCTGGCTGCACTCACCGCCGACCGACCCGCTCCGGGCGCGTTCAACGTGGCCAGCGGAACGGCCCACACCGTGGGGGAGATGGCCGAGGCGCTGGCCGACGCCTTCGGCCCCTCGGCCCCCCGGCCTCAGGTCACCGGCGCCTTTCGCCTCGGCGACGTCCGTCACATCCTGGCGTCACCGGACCGGGCCCGCTCGGTGCTGGGCTTCGCCGCCCAGACCGATTTCGCCCAGGGCATGTCGGAGTTCGCCACCGCCCCCTTGCGGTAGAGACACCGGGCTCAATCCCGGTAGGCGCCGGAGGCGGTGAACATGCCCGGGCGCCAGCGCGACGGGGTGGCCACCGCCGCCCGCGGGTAGTCCTCGAACAGCCACCGGGCGAAGTTCCGCCTCGTCCAGTCGTTGGCGCCGGCCAGGCGGATGGCCGCTCGGGCCCCTTTGCGGTGACTGATCACCTTCGACAGTGCCGACGCCAGGCGGTGGTCGGCGAACAGGGCGCGCCCCACCTCGGCCTGGTACCGGCGCCCGGCCAGGACGGGCCGTCGGGGCCCTGCCTCCTGCACCCCACGGGCGGCCAGCCGCCCGGTGAGCATGGCCTGGGCGATGCCTTCACCGGTGAGGGGATCGGTGGCGGCGGCGGCGTCGCCCACGAACAGGACCCGGCCGTCGACCGCGGTCAGGGGCATGCGCGCCACCCGGGCCGGTATGGGCCACGCCTTGTGGGGCCCCTCGGGGTGGGCGGAGTCGCCCAGCACCCGGCGGATGGCCGGGCGGTTCAACAGGTCGGGCCAGAGGTGCTTCATGTCGCGCACGGCGATCCCCCGGTCGCGTTGGATGCCGAACCCGACGTTGGCCCGGCCACCCGGGAGGGGGAACGACCAGGCGTATCCCGGCAGCAGGTCGGCTTCGAACCACACCCACAGGGCGTCGGCCGCGGGCCCCACGTCGGCGAAGTACTGGCGGAAGGCGTGCCAGTCACCCAGGTAGCCGGGGATCTGAGCGCCCAGGAGATGGCGCAGGGGCGACCAGGCGCCGTCGGCGCCGATGGCGAACGGGGCCCGGAGCCGACCGAGCCCGGCCACCTCGATCTCGACCGTCTCGGCGGTGGCCGTGGCCGCGACCATGGCGTGGCCGTCGTAGACGCGCGCCCCTGCGGTGCGGGCGGCGTCGAGGACGGCAGCGTCGAGGGCGGCCCGGGGCGCGACGGCGGCGAACAGCCCTTTGCCCTCGGGGAGAGGAAGGCGCACCGTGTACCCCGACGGGGAGCACACCCGGGCTTCGTCCACGGCCTGCCATCCGGCCACCGCCTCGGGCCTGACCCCGAGATCCTCCAGCTCGCGGAGGGCGGCGGCGGTGAGGCCGTCACCACAGCACTTGTCGCGCGGGAACGTCGCTTTGTCGACGACGACGACATCGCGCCCGGCGCGAGCGAGCACGGTCGCCGCGGTCGCCCCGGCCGGCCCGCCGCCGACCACCACCACGTCAGCGTGAAGCGTCTCAACCTGGTCGGCCACGGTCAACGATCGCACGAGTGATCATCCGGCGCCGAACCCGAGCGGCCGAGGCCGGTTTCCTCGGCGAGTAGGTTCTGGCGGTGCCCAGAGCTCTCGTCACCGGTATCACCGGCCAGGACGGCCGGTATCTCGCCCAGCTCCTCGTGGAGAAGGGCTACGACGTCGTCGGTATGGTCCGAGGCCAGGCCAACCCCAAGATCCAGATGATCCAGGAGGAGACGCCCGGGCTCGAGCTGGTCGAGGGCGACCTGCAGGACCTGTCGTCGCTCATCGGCGTGGTCGAGCAGGTGCAGCCCGACGAGGTCTACAACCTGGGAGCCATCAGCTTCGTGGCCTTGTCGTTCCGCCAGCCCGAGCTCACGGCCGATATCACCGGACTGGGCGTGCTGCGCATGCTGGAGGCCATTCGGGTCGTCGGCGGCTCGCGCGACAACAGCATCCGCTTCTACCAGGCGTCGTCCTCGGAGATGTTCGGCAAGGTCCGCGAGACGCCCCAGACCGAGCGCACCCCCTTCCACCCGCGGTCCCCGTACGGCGCCGCCAAGGTGTTCGGCCACTACACCACCATCAACTATCGCGAGGCCTACGGGCTGTTCGCCGCGTCGGGCATCTGCTTCAACCACGAGTCGCCCCGCCGGGGCCTCGAGTTCGTGACCCGCAAGGTCACCAACGCGGTGGCCCGCATCAAGCTCGGCCTCCAGGACAAGCTCGTGCTGGGTAATGTCGATGCTGCCCGCGACTGGGGCTTCGCCGGTGACTTCGCCGAGGCCATGTGGCTGATGCTCCAACAAGACGAGGCCGACGACTACGTCATCGCCACGGGCGAGACCCACACCGTGCGGGAGCTGCTCGAGCTGTCGTTCGAGTCCGCCGGGTTGGGTCCGTGGCAGGACTTCGTGGAGCGCGATCCCCGGTTCGAACGGCCGGCCGAGGTCGACGTGCTCACCGGCGATGCCACCAAGGCCAAGACCAACATGGGGTGGACGCCCAGGGTGGGCTTCGCCGAGCTGGTCGACATGATGGTGCGCTCCGACCTGGTGGCCGAGGCCGCCCGCAGCCCCCGCCCGGCGGCGGGCTGACCGGGCGGTCCCGGTCAGTGACCGGACGCCTCGGGCGGGGGAGGGTCGGCGTCGCGGGTGCGTGACGGCGGCCACAGCTTCCACGCCGCCAGCGAGACGACGATGGCGACGGCGGCTCCCCCGAACACGTCGCTCGGGTAGTGGCTGCGGCTGCGGACGAGCGACCACTCCGACAGCAGAGTCGCGGCGTAGAGAGGGATGAAGACGAGGGGGATCTCCTGGGCCGCTCCCAGCGAGAAGGCGAGCTCGCCCGCGCAGTGCCCCGACGGGAACGACGAGGTCAGCGGTCCGAACTTGGAGTGCGCCCATGCCAGCGGCGGTCGGCGCCGGTTGACGAGAAGCTTGATCGGCATGTGCAGAGCGGCGGCGGCCACGTAGCCGGCACTGCCCCGCAGCGCCGCCTGACGCCCTCTCGGCCCGCTCAGCGCCAGCACGCCGGCCGCGCCTGCCCACGTCGGCGGCTGCTTGGCCACGTCACCTACCCTGCCGAGCCAGCTCGAGCCCTTCTTGGACCCGAGTCCGACCAGCTTCGTCATCAGGACGTCTTCTGCCGCCCAGCGGCCCATGGCTGCGCTCCGAGGTCTGGCGAGGCCCGCAGCGTCCGGGCGTTCACGTGTGTGGCGTCGGCTCTACCCGGGCCGGCGGAGGCTGAACCGTCGTCCCGCCTGCCGGCGGTTCCGGGTACCGACGGAGGCTCGCCCGTGCCGAGCCTCACAGCCCGCGCTGTGTTCTCAACCCGGCCCGGAGGCCCGGCACGGCCGATCTGCCCCGCAGCGAGCCGGCGTAAACGCTGCTCTAGCTTTTCGCAGTGGACTTCCATGGCCAGGCGGGTGGCGGCCCGGACCGGCGCCCGGTCGTCAGCGATCACCACCCGGAGTAGGCCGGGCGGGGTTGCCCGGTCGGCGAGAACGGCGGTCAACCACTGCGCCGCCTCGTGGGAGGGCGCCGGACGGGCCCAGTTGTAGCCCTGGGCGTAGTCACACCCGAGCAGGGTGAGCGCCTCCAGCTGTTCGACCGTCTCCACCCCTTCGGCCACGACGCCGAGCCCGAAGGCGTGGGCCAGGCCGATCACGCTCGACACGATGGCGCTGTCCTCGGTGTTGTGCCCTAGGCCGGTCACGAACGACCGATCGATCTTGAGGAGATCCACCGGGAAACGGCGAAGGTACTGCAGCGACGAGTACCCCGTGCCGAAGTCGTCGATGGCCAGGCTCACGCCCAGATCCTTCAGCGCCCGCAGCCGGGCCATGGTGGCATCGGTGTCGGCCACCGTCACGCTCTCGGTGATCTCCAGCACCAGCGTCGCCGGGTCGATGCCCGAATCGGCGAGAGCGCCGGCAACGGTGGCGACCAGGCCCGGGTCGTGGAGCTGGCGGGCGGACACGTTGACGGCCATGGTGAACCGCTCACCGGCATGGGCGTCGCCCCAGGCGCGGGCCTGGCGGCACGCCCTGCCCAGCACCCATGCGCCGATGGGCACGATGAGGCCCGACTCCTCGGCCATGTCGATGAACGCTCCCGGGAGGAGGAGCCCGAGGCGGGGATGATGCCAACGCACCAAGGCCTCGAAGCCGGTGACGGTGCCGGTGGCGATGGCGATGATCGGCTGGTAGTGCACGTCGAGCTCGTCCCGCTCGACGGCCCATCCCAGGTCGGTCCGCAGCCCCGACCGTTCCACCGCAGCCGTGCGCATACGGGTCTCGAACACCTGGAAGCGGTCCTTGCCGAGCGTCTCGGCCACGTACATGGCGGCGTCGGCGTTGGCGAGGAGGTCGTCGACCGAGACGGGCGCCCCCTCCTCGGCCACGGCCACCGCCACACCGACGCTGGCCCGAACCTGCACCTGGCGACCCAGCACCTCGAACGGCCCGGCCAGCTGACTGAGCACCCTGGATGCCACGCGCTCACCGTCGGGCTGGCCGGCGTTCTCGAGGAGGACGGCGAACTCGTCGCCTCCGAACCGGGCGACAGTGTCTCCGGGGCGTATGCAGCCCTCCAGGCGTCGGGCCACGTCGAGGAGCACGACGTCGCCCGCAGCGTGGCCCATGGTGTCGTTGAGCGACTTGAAATCGTCGAGATCGAGGAAGAGCACCGAGAGTGGCGAGCCCACGCGGGACTGGCGGGCGATGGCCTGGTTGACCCGGTCCGTGAACAGGGCCCGGTTGGCGAGGCCGGTCAGGCCGTCGTGCCATGCCTGCTTGCGCAGCTCGGTCTCCAGCGCCACCCGCTCACTGACATCGCGGGTATTGAGCACCAGGCCCCGCACGCCGGGATCGTCGATCAGGTTGCGGACGGCTATCTCGACGTGCCGCCACGACCGGTCGCGGTGGCGCAGGCGGCACTGCACCAGCGTGCTCCCGTCCGGCGACCGGGCCACGCCGTCGAGCAGAGAGTTGACGGTGACGGCGTCGTCGGGGTGGAGCCACGAGGAGAGGCTCTGGCCCAGCAGCTCAGCTGCTTCGAAGCCGAACACCCGGCTGACCGACGACGTCTGGTAGCTGATGGCGCCCGAGGCGTCCACGATGGTGACCACATCGGTGGAGTTGAGGGCCAGGGAGCGATAGCGGGCCTCGCTGCCGGCCACGTGGTCCAGGGCGGCCCCGGCCAGGGTGGCCACGAACTCTGCCAGTTGCACCTCCTCGTCGCCGAAGAGGCCACCGACCTGGCGGTGGGTGACGGTGAAGCACGCCACGATGCGACCCTCGGAGCAGATGGGGGCGCACAGCGACGAACGGACTCCGGACAGGACCATGCTCTCGGTGACGTCGCCAGACCCACTCTCGCCCGAGACCACCGGCGCGTTGGCGGCGATCGCTCGGGCGATGAGGTTGGTGCTGACCTCCCCCACCCCCTCGCCCGACATGGTGTCGCTCTCGGGCCCTGCGTCACCGATGGCGACCAGGTGGCACCGCTCACCGCGAAGCAGGGTGAGGGCGGCGTGGCGGACGGCGTCCCAGATGGCCTCCTCGGACGCGGCGGCGGCGATGGTGCGGCTCACCTCGAGCAGGCTGGCGAAGCGGTCGGTCAGGTCGAGGCTGGCCGGCTCACCGGCCCGCACCCGCCCGGTGCCTTCGTCGCCATGGGGCAGGAGCAGCGCCACGCTGGCCTCGGCGTCGGTCACCGCGTCGGGCGCCTGGGCCCAGCCGAGAGATGCGCCCAGCCGGGCTCGTGCTTCGACGGTCAGGGCCTGCTCGTACCGTGCGCCTTGCTCCTCGGCCACGGTCAGGCTGCGGGCCAGGAGCCGCCGGGCTCGAGCGGGCTTCCCGTCCAGAGCGGCCACCAGGGCCTGCTCTCGCAACGCATGAGGCAGGTTGTTGCGGTAGCGGCGGGCCAGACGGTAGGCACGAGCAGCGGCCTTGGATGCCTGCACCACGGCCCGGTGCCGGTCGCCGACGGCCACCGGGGGCACGGCCTCGGCCTGTCGACGCCGGGCGGTGGCGAGCCACGGGTACACCGGTACCACGTATTCCTGGCGCAGCCCGGCGTGGCGGATGATGCCCACGGCCGCCTCCAGCACCACGACGGCATCGTCGACGGATCCGCCGGCGAGCAGGCGGACGGCCTCGGCCACGTGCACCTCGGTGGACGTGTGGGCGTCGTCGTTGCCCCGGGCCAGCTCGGCCGCCACCAGGTCGGCGGGAACCCGCCCGCCCGACGCTTTCGACCAGACGCTGAGGCTGATGCCCGCGGCTGCCGAGTCGCCGATGGCGGTGGCCGACTCGTAGAGGTGGCGGGCCACCTCGACGGCCTTGTCGAGGTCGCCCAGTCGGTAGTGCGAGTAGGCCAGGTGCCACGCCGCGGTGTGCTCCTCCCACCGGTCTCCCGTGCGCTGGAGGAGACGGATCGCCTCCCGGCAGGTGTCGATGCACTCCCGATAGCGAGAGGCGGCGTAGAGCACGACGCCGTAGAAGTGCAGTGACTGGCCCTGGCCCCACAGGTCACCGAGCTCCCGGCGGATGGCCAGCGAGCGCTTCGAATAGGCGATCCCCCGCCCGAACCACGGCAACATCGTCGCTACCGGGGCATGCTCGGAGTACGCCTGGGCGAGGGCCAGGCTGGGGGGGTAGCGCTCGGCCAAATTCATCTCCCGGAGGTGGGCCCAGCCGCACGTGACCTTGCCGCTGTGGAACCAGTTCACGTAGGCGAGACGGCTGTAGATGCGGATGGCGAGGAAGTCCTCCTCGCTCCTGCCGGGACGGTGGTGGGGGCGGTGGCGGTGGCGGAGCCAGGGGACGAGGCTGTGCCCGGCCTGCACCAGAGCCTCCCAGAGCAGGCCCACCAAGAAGGCAGGACTGCGCCGGGGCGCCCAACGGCCCAGGTGGCGCAAGGCCCCCTCCAGCCAGGTGCGGGCCGACACGGGGTCGCCCCTCTTGAAGGCGAGGTCACCCAGCTTGGCCTCGAGGTTCACGCGGGCCACCCGGTCGCTGGTGAGCACCAGCGCCGCCTCCAGGCGGCTGGCGGCTTCGCGGTACTGGCCCTGCAGCACGAGCACGTCGCCCAGCTCCTCGGCGATGCGGGCCCGAACACCGTCAATGGCCGTGTCGGCGGCACCCGATCCCGGGGCGGCGGCCCAGCGCTCGGCCACCCGGTAATGGGCGGCGGCGACCTCGAGGGCATGCTGGGGGCGGGCGGCCCGCGCCGCTCGCAAGGCGTAGTCGAGGGCCCGACCGGCGTCGCCGCCGGCGTCGTAGTGATAGGCCAGCTCGAAGATCCGGTCGGGGGAGGTCTCCTCGAGACGCTGGGCCGCCCGCCGGTGCAGGTCGCCGCGCTCGTCGCCGGACAGCCGGGTGAGCAGTGCTTCCCTGAGCTTGTCGTGACAGAAGCTGCACCGACCCGAGGCCTCGTCGACCCACAGGATGCGCCGGCGGCGGGCCTCCTGCAGCAGGCCCGTGGCTTCGGTGAGCGAGCGCCCGGACAGTTCCGAGGCCAGGCCCAGGTCGAACTCCTTGCCCAGCACCGCGCCCACGCTCAACAGCTCGAGCACCTCGGGCGACAGCAGCTCCAGCCGGCGGACGAGGAAGAGTGCCGCCCGCCTCGAGGTCTGCACCGCCGCCATGGGCCCGGGATCCACCTGCCATCCACCGGCGCCGGGAGGGGTGTCCCCACCGGCTGACGCTTCGGGGTCGATCCAGGCCAGGGCGCCGGACTCGACCATGCCCCGCAGGATGGCCGACGCCATGAACGGGCTGCCGTCGGCCAGGTGGACGACAGCGTCGATGGCCTCGGCCGGAAGCATCCCGGCCATGGAGGCGCACAGCAGCGCCACGTCG
The DNA here is from genome assembly GCA_036264885.1 of Acidimicrobiales bacterium. Lineage (GTDB taxonomy): Bacteria > Actinomycetota > Acidimicrobiia > Acidimicrobiales > AC-14 > DATAQC01. The sequence continues at coordinate 27,912 of DATAQC010000077.1, forward strand.
GCGGGGTCGAAGGGCCCGAGGCTGATGGTGGCCCGTGATCGCAGAGCACGCAGGGCGTGGTCGGGCCCCGCCTCCTCGGAGCGGAAGGCGGCCACGACCAGTGCGTGGCACGGCCCACGGTCGGACCGCTCGCTCCACCGGGCGAGGAGGCGAGCGGTGAGGCCGTCGGCCCACTGACAGTCGTCGAGCAGCACCAGGGCGGGACGCCCGGGTTCGCCCAGTGAGTCGAACAGCGCGCTGAGTGCCTCGATGCTGCGCACCTCGCCGTAGGCCTCGGGGCCCAGCCGGTCCCTGTCGATCTCGCCGAGGGCGGCGCCCAGGACGGGGAGGGCGGCGACCACCGCCTCGGTCCGGTCGTCCAGCCGTCGGCCCAGACGGTCGATGGCCGCGGGGTCGGCCTCGGCGGCGGCCAGGATGGTGGCCGCCACGCCGTCGAGGAGCTGGAACGGCCGCTGGGCGGCCTGGTCGACGCCCTGACCGCGCAGCGTCCATGCCTCGGGCCCCACGTCGACGGTCAGCTCGTCGAGCAGGCGGCTCTTGCCCCCGCCCGACTCCGCTTCGACGAGGACGAGACCACCTCGCCCCCGGCCCGCCTGGCCCAGCAGGCGCGCCAGGGTGGTGAGCTCGTCCGCCCGCCCGACGAAGCCGGCCTCGGTGAGGGCGATGCGCCGGTCGTGGAGCCCAATGGTCACCTGGGGGTCGATCTCGCCTCGGTCGAGGGCGGCGGCGATCTGCTCGAGATCGGCCAGAGCGGCGGCGGCCGACTGGTACCGCTCGTCGGGGTCCTTGCGCAGCAGCCGGGCCACCACCTCGTCGAGGGCCCGGGGGACGGCCACACCGAGGCTGCGCAGCCGGGGCGCGGGGCTGGTCAGGTGCTGGCGGAGGACCTCACCCACGACCTTGCCCTCGAAGGGCGGCCGGCCGGCCAGGCATTCGAACAGGACCACCCCGAACGAATAGAGGTCGGCCCTCTCGTCGGCGCCCACGTCGAGCAGGCCGGAGGCCTCGGGCGCCAGGTAGCGCGCCGTCCCCACGGGCTCGTCTCGCACCGACGGGTCGAGGCCGGCGCTCTTGGCCAGGCCGAAGTCGACGAGCACCGCACGCCGTACCGGATCATCGCCGTCGACCATGATGTTGGCCGGCTTCACGTCGCGGTGCAGCACGCCGTGGTCATGGGCCAGCGCCAGGTGGGAGAGGACGTCGATCCCTGTTCTCAGCGATGAGGCAGGGCTCATTGGCCCTGTGGTCAGGCGCTGTTCGAGGGTGACGCCCCTGACGAAGGGCTGGACGAGAAAGACGGCATCACCGTGACGGCCCCAGGCCAGGAGGGGACGGAACGACGGCGTCTCGAGTCGACCGAGCACCTGGGCCTCGTGCTCGAGCCGGGCTCGGGTCGCAGCTGACACGCCGGCGGCGGCCACCGCCTTCACCACGACCCGGCGGCCTCCGGCGCTCTCGTCCGAGGCCAGCCACGTGTCGACACCGTGGCTGCGCTTGAGCAGGCGCTGGGCCCGGTAGCGCCCTTCAAGGAAGGGCATGTCCCCGATGTGCGTGGCCTCCACTGCCTCCTCCTCGGCAGGGCGCGACAACCGATGACCGGCCCCTGAGAGGTCCATCGGCAGAACAGCGAGGGAAGTGAAAGGGAAATGTCTTCGCGGGTAAGTTGCGCTGCGAACATATGTTCGGCTATGCTGGGTTCCTCGGGAGGTTTGCCTCTCCTACGTCAGGCGCAAGGCGATGGGTGCAGCAAATGTCACTCGGTACCGCAGCGGTCGACGAGTTCGCGGCCGCGGTAGACAAGCTGATCGCGGCCGACCCCGGCGTGTTCGCCGATGGCGAGGCAATGGTCGGCCTGCACCGCCAACTTGAGCGTCTGGCCGCCGTCACCACCCGGGCGGCGGCCGCCTTCGACGCCTCCAAGACCTGGGAGGCCGACGGCGCCCGCTCG
>DATAQC010000045.1:0-85211 GCA_036264885.1 Acidimicrobiales bacterium
TGGCGCCTCCGGGCCGGGCGGGCCCGGCATTCTGGTCCTCGACGGCGATCTGGGCGTCGTGTCCGTCAACCCCGCCGCCGAACGATGGCTGGCCGACGTCACCGATGCCGACTGGTCCCGTACGACGGAGCTGCCCGTCGCCGTCTACGCAGCCGTCGCCCGCCTGGCCCACCTGGAAGCCGACCACCAGTCCGCGCCAGACGCGCCTTCCATCCGCCTGCGCACGGGTTCGGGGCGATGGCTCGCCCTGCACGCGTCCCGCCTCTACGGGCCCGGGGTCGGCCACACCGCCGTCGTCCTCGAGGCGGCGTCGCCCACGCAACTGGCCTCGATGTTCCTCGACGCCCATGGGCTCACGCCGGCCCAGGCCCGTGTCGCCGGTCTGGTGCTCCAGGGCCGCAGCACCAGCGAGATCGTCGACGAGCTACGGATCTCCCGTCACACCGTGCAGGAACATCTCACCGCGGTGTTCGACAAGGTCGGCGTGCGTAGCCGTAGGGAGCTCGTCGCCGCCCTGCTGGCCAACCCTTCCTGAAGCCACCCGGCGGCCAGCGGTGCGCGACCACGAGCTCAGGCTCCTTCGGGGATTTGTAGCGCTGAGATGGTGGACGATAGCTTGTCTGTATGCAACGCTTAGGCTGATGCAACGTGGGGTGAACGACGAGACAACGGGGGAAGCGGTCATTGCCGGAACCCGCGCCCTGGTCGGCATCGCCGCCCGCTCCATCGCTGCCGTCAGTGACGATGCAACCGTCGTCCAGCTTCGTGTCCTCGTGCTCATCGAAGGCAGGGGCCCCCAGACGATGGGCCAGCTGGCGGAGAGCCTGGGGGTCAATCCATCGACGGTGACCCGCGTGTGCGACGTGCTGGTCGACAAGAAGCTCATTCGCCGCGGCCCGGCCAAGGACAACCGGCGCACGGTGTCCGCCTCGCTCACACCCCGAGGTCGCCGGCTGGTGGAGCAGGTGACCGGCCACCGCCGACGGCTCATCGATGATGCGCTCGAGAAGATGAGCCCCGAGGGTCGACGCCGACTCGCCCGAGGACTCTCGGAGTTCGCCGTGGCGGCCGGCGAGGTCTCCGACGATGCGTGGACGCTCGGGTGGTCGATGGAGCAGGAAGGGCCTGTCGACCACGAGTGAAGGCCACCCCGCCAGGGTGGACGTGGAGTCTGGTCCAATTGTGGATCAGAAAAGGTTGTGTCTATGCAAGTGTTGCGGTATGGTGGGCGTAGGCGAAGAGAACGGGGTGTGCCATGGGAAAGATCGCGTCGGAGCTGTTGATCGAGCGGCTGGTCGAGTGGGGGGTCGACACCGTGTTCGGGCTGCCGGGCGACGGCATCAACGGCATCACCGAGGCGCTGCGCCGGCACCAGGACAAGATCCGGTTCGTACTCGTGCACCACGAGGAGGCGGCGGCGTTCATGGCCTGCGGTTACGCCAAGGTCACCGGGAAGGTCGGTGTGTGCCTGGCCACCTCTGGCCCCGGCGGCGTCCATCTGCTCAACGGCCTGTACGACGCCAAGCTCGACCACCAGCCCGTCCTGGCCATCACCGGCATGCAGGAGACCCAGTTGCTGGGCACCGGCTACCAGCAGGAGGTCCATCTCGAGAAGTTGTTCCAGGACGTGGCCGGGTACGAGGCCATGGTGCACGTGCCGGTACAGATCCCCACCCTGGTCGACCTTGCCATCCGCCACGCCATCGCCCACCGCACGGTGACCCACATCACCTTCCCCAACGACCTTCAGGTCGCCGATGCCGACGCCAACCCATGGCAGGCGGTGGCGCCGGCTCGTACTCCGGCAACGGCGCCCGTGTACATCGCCGCCCCCGGCGTACCGCGAGGCGCCGACCTGGGCAAGGCCGCCGAGGTGCTCAACGCCGGTCAGCGAGTGGTGCTGCTGGCGGGGGCAGGAGCGCTCGGTGCGCGTGAGGAGCTGCTGGCCGTGGCCGAGCAGCTCGCCAGTCCCATCGTGAAGACCCTTCCCGGAAAGGGCTGCGTGCCCGACGACCATCCCCTGACCACCGGCGGCATCGGGTTGTTGGGGACCAAGCCCTCCGAGGACGCCATGGAACAGGCCGACACCCTGTTCATGGTCGGCACCAATTTCCCGTACACCAAGCACCTGCCGTCTCCCGGCCAGGTCCGGGTGGTGCAGATCGACGTCGACGCCGCCGCCGTGGGCAACCGGATCCCGACCGAAGTGCCCCTGGTCGGCGACTCGGCCGCATCACTGCAGGCACTCCTCCCACTGCTCAGCCGCAAAGCCGATCGGGCGTTTCTCGAGACCGCCCAAGCCTCCATGGTCGACTGGCGGGAGAAGATGGCGGCGTTGGAGGACCCCGACCGAGACCCGATCCAGCCTCAGTACCTGATGCGCGTCATCGACCGCCACGCCGCCGACGACGCCATCCTGGCCTCGGACTCGGGGACGATCGCCACCTGGTCAGCCCGGCACTTCGACATCCGTGGGCGTCGTGAGTACTACCTGTCGGGCAACCTCGCCACCATGGCACCGGGACTGCCGTACACCATCGCCGCCCAATGGGCCCACCCGGGCCGCCAGTGCATCGCCTTCGTGGGCGACGGCGGTTATGCCATGTTGATGGCCGAGACCATCACCGCGATCCGCCACGACCTTCCCGTCAAGGTTTTCATCAACAACAACGCCGAGTACGGCCAGATCCTGTGGGAGCAGATGGTGCTCGGCTATCCCGAGTTCGGCGTCCGCCACCGGGGGGTGGCCGACTACGCCGCCTTCGCCCAGGCCAACGGCGCCCTCGGCCTCCGGGTCGACAAGGCGGCCGACCTCGAGGCCGCAGTCGTGCAGGCGCTGGCCCACCCGGGACCGGCGGTTGTCGATGTGCTCACCAATCCCGATGAGCCCCCCATGCCCGCCAAGGTCAGCTACAAGCAGGCCAAGGGCTTCGCCACCGCGTTCCTGAAGGGCCAGCCCCACAAGGCCACCATCGCCACCACCCTGTTCCACGACAAGATCGCCGAGCTGAGGGACTGATGCTCGGGTTCGCGCCTCCCCGCCACGCCGACATCCTCCAGGAGACGGCGATCGGTATCGACCACCTCGTGGCCAACATCGAGCACGGCCGCTTCGAGCGGGCCCTGTCCGGACTCACCGCCGGCGCCGCCCTCGTCACCGGGGCGGAGATCTTCTTCGAGCACGACCGGGCGAGCTTCGGCAACACCATGATGTGGCTGCCCGTGGCCATGACACCGATCGTCGCCGCCGCCGGCGTGGGCGGTGTGTTCAGCCGCCGGATCGCCAAGACGGTGTTGCCGTTGGCCTCGGCCGCCGCCGTCGCCAACGGCGTCCAGGGCACCTACCTGCACGTCCGGGGGATCGCCCAGCGCCCGGGTGGCTGGCGCCACGCCCGCTACAACGTGGAGATGGGCCCCCCACTGTTCGCCCCCATGCTGTTCGCCATGGTCGGGGGCATGGGCCTTCTCGCCGCCATTCTGCGTCGCGAAGGCCACCGATGAGCTCGGCGGCCACCCCCGGTGGGTCCGACCACTTCCCCGGGTTCGATGTCGTCGCCCGGTCAGGTTCCTGGGACCCGGTCACTACCGGTGTCGTTCTCGCTCGCCTCGGACCACTGCCGCCGCTGCGGTTCTTCAGCCCCGGCGAGGAGGCGGCTGCTCGCCCGCTCGTCGACCGGCTCCTGGCCCAGGACGGCGAACCGAAGATCCCGGTGTTCGAGCTGATCGACGCCCGCCTGGCCGAGGGCCAGACCGACGGATGGCGTTATGACGACCTGCCCGAGGACGGCGCCGCCTGGAAGCGGTCGCTGCACTGCCTGGACGTCGACGCCGCCGCCATGGGACCGACAGCGTCGTTCGCCTCCCTCGACCGTGCCTCTCAGATCCGAGTTCTCGAGGCGGTACGCACCGGCGACCATTGGCACCAGATGCCGGCGTCCCGGGTCTGGTCCCTCTGGATGCGCTACGCGTGCACCGCCTTCTACTCCCATCCCTGGGCGTGGAACGAGATCGGCTTCGGCGGCCCTGCCTATCCGACCGGGTACAAGAACCTGGGTGTCGATGGCCGGGAGGGCTGGGAGGTGGCCGAGCGCGATGCCTTCGACCCCGAGCCCTGGGCCCGTCGTGTCGAGCGCGCCCGCGCCCGCCATCGAGGCGAGCCGGACCGACCATGACGGCCTCGGTCCGCAGTCGCAACGAGTCGGCGTGGTTGTTGCCCAACGACGGAACCCGCACCAACCATGGCCTGCGCCACGACATGCGCCGGTTCGCCGACGACGACGAGGTCGACATCGCCATCGTCGGCTGTGGCGCCGGCGGCAGCGTCTTGGCCCAGCGCCTGGCCCGGGCGGGCTGGAAGGTGGTGGCCTTCGACGCGGGCCCCTTCTGGGATCCCGACCGCGACTGGGTCAGCGACGAACGGGCTTCGCACCACCTCTACTGGACCGAACCGCGCGTCATCGCCGGTGACGATCCGGTGCCGCTCGGATCCAACAACTCCGGGCGGGGGGTCGGCGGTGGCACTGTGCATTTCGCCGGCTACACCCCGCGTTTCCACCCGTCGGACTTCCACACGCACACCCTCGACGGCGTGGGCGCAGACTGGCCGATCAGCTACGCCGAGTTACAGCCCTACTACGGTCACATCGAAGCCGAGCTCCCCGTCGCCGGGGAGCGCTGGCCGTGGGGCGACCCCCATCGCTACCCCCACTCCCCCCATCCCGTGAGCGGACTGGGCGAGCTGTTCATGCGCGGGTGCCAACGTCTGGGCATCGACGTGCGGGTCGGGCCGGTGGCCATCACCAACGGGCGCTTCGGCAACCGCCCCCACTGCATCTACCGCGGCTTCTGCCTCCAGGGCTGCAAGGTCAATGCCAAGGCGTCCACGCTCATAACCCACATCCCCGACGCCCTGGCCCACGGGGCCGAGATACGGGCCGACTCCATGGTCGCCCGGGTCGACCTCGATGCCCACGGCCGGGCCAACGGTGTCGTCTACTTCCACGACGGCGTCGAGCGCAGGCAGCGCGCCCGGGTCGTGGCGGTGGCCGGCTACGCCATCGAAACCCCCCGGCTGCTGCTCAACTCCACCAGCGACCGATTCCCCGACGGGCTGGGCAACGACCACGACCTGGTCGGGCGCTACGTGATGGTCCAGGGGGCCGCCCAGACGGCCGGCCGCTTCGGCGAAGAGGTCCGCATGTACAAGGCCCCTCCGCCGGAGGTGTCGACCGAAGCCTTCTACGAAACCGACCCGACCAAGCCCTACAAGCGAGGATTTGCCGTCCAGTGCATCGGTCCCCTGCCCATCACCTGGGCCGAACACGTAGTCGCCGAGGGCCACTGGGGTGACGTGCTGCGGGAGTACCTGCGCGACTACGTGCACTGGGCCACCATCGGCGTCCTGTGCGAGTTCTTGGCCATGCCCGAGAACCGGGTGACCCTGGCCGACGAACGCGACCGCCACGGCCTGCCGGTGGCGCGCTTCGCCTACACCCAGTGCGACAACGACAAGGAGCTGCTCAGAGCGGGGCGCCAGAAGATGGGCGACATCCTGGAGGCGGCCGGCGCAGAGGACGTGGTCACCATCGAGCGCTATGCCCACCTGGTCGGGGGCGCCCGCATGGGCGCCGACGCCACCACCGGCGTGGTCGACCGCGACCTGCGCTCGTTCGCCGTCCCCAACCTCTACATCACCGACGGGTCGGTCCTGCCCACCCAGGGCAGCGCCAACCCCGCCCTCACCATCATGGCCCTGGCCGCCCGCTGTGCCGATCACCTGAGCTCGGCCAATCAGGCTCATCCATGACCGCCGTCGACGACCTGTCGGTCTCCGTGTACACCGTCCCTACCGAAGAGGCGGAGTCCGATGGGACCTTCACCTGGACGGCGACCACCGTGGTCGTGGTCGAAGTGAGCGGCGGGAGCTGCCGGGGCTTGGGGTTCACCTACGGCAGTCGTGCCTGTGCCACGGTGATCGACGACGTCCTCCGTCCCGTCGTCATGGCCGGCGACGCCTCCGATGTCCCCGCCACCTGGCGCGCCATGGTCGCCGCCGTCCGCAACATCGGCCGCCCCGGTGTGGCCTCGGCGGCCATCGCCGCCGTGGACGTGGCCCTGTGGGACCTCAAGGCCAAGCTGGTCGGCCTGCCCCTGGTGAGCCTGCTCGGGCACGCCCACGACGAGGTGGCCGTGTACGGCAGTGGCGGGTTCACCAGCTACACCGACGACGAGCTGGCCGACCAGCTCGGGGGTTGGGTGCACGGCGACGGCATTCGACGGGTGAAGATGAAGATCGGTACCGCATGGGGAAGCCGTGCCGAACGCGACGTCGAGCGGGTCTCCACCGCCCGGGCGGCCATCGGCGACGGCGCCGAGCTGTTCGTCGACGCCAACGGCGCCTACACGGCCAAGCAGGCGGTCCGTCTCGCCCCTACGTTCGTGGACCAGGGCGTGACCTGGTTCGAGGAGCCGGTCTCCTCCGACGACCTCGCCGGTCTGGCCGCCATCCGCCACATGACGGCGATGGACGTGGCCGCCGGCGAGTACGGGTCAGACCTGGCGTACTTCCAACGCATGTGCGGCGCGGGCGCCGTCGACGTCGTCCAGGCCGACGTCTCGCGCTGCGCAGGGATCACCGAATGGCTGCGCGTAGCCGCCCTGGCCGCGGCCCACGGCCTGCAGATCTCGGGCCACTGCGCCCAGTCCCTGCACGCTCATCCCGCCTGCGCCGTTCCCAACATCCGTCACCTCGAGTACTTCCACGACCACGCCCGCGTCGACCGGATCCTGTTCGACGGCGTGCTAGACCCGATCGGCGGTGTCCTGCGCCCTGATCTGTCCCGGGCCGGGATAGGACTGGAGCTCAGGCGATCCGACGCTGACCCATATTGCATCTCATGAGGAGGACGACAATGCCGGCTGAAAGCCCCTTGGACGACGAACACGCTCGCCGCCTGCAGGCGCTCGAAGATCGCATCCAGGACCTGGAGCGACGCCTGGACGGCCACCACCACGGTGGTCCGGGCCCCGAGTACTACCAAAGCGGCACCATTCATCCCGAGCTCGACGACCAGACCATCGCCCCGTGACCCGCCGGGCCCTCTGATGTTCCGCTGGCTGCTGGGCGACTGGCGCGATGTGGGCTTCGTCGCCGTCAGCACCGCGCTCATCTACCTGTCCGTCGTCGTCGGGCTGCGGATCGGCGAGCGGCGGACTCTCACCGAGATGACCACCTACGACTTCGCCGTCGCCATCGCCCTGGGCTCCATCATCGGGCGCACGGCGACGAGCCAGCAACCGAGCTACGTCCAGGGCCTCACCGCCGTGGTGGTGCTCCTGGTCTGCCACCACAGCCTCAGCATCTTGAGGACGCGTTCGGAGTTCGTGCACCGGATCATCGACCGTTCGCCCATCGAGCTCGTCCGCGGTGGCCGGATCACCACCGAAGGACTTCGCCGGGCGCACATGACCCGTCCCGACCTCGAGATGGTGCTGCGCGAGCACGGCGTACGCGGCCTCAACGACGCCGAGCTGGTGATGCTCGAGCCGCGGGGCGCCTTCTCCGTGATCCCCCGCCCGTCCCACACCGCACACCCCGGGAGCTGAGCATGTCCGATCGAGTCGTGGTAGTGACAGGGGCCTCGGGAGGCATCGGACGGGCCATCGCCCGGTGCTTCGGCGAGCGCGGCGACAGTGTCGCCCTGGTGGCCCGGGGCGAGGCGGGGCTCAGGGCGGCGGCGAGCGACATCGATGCCGCCGGCGGGCGCAGCCTCGTCCTTCCCACCGATACCTCCGATCCCACCGCCGTGGAGGCAGTGGCCGAGCGCGTCGAAGCCGAACTGGGGCCGATCGACGTCTGGGTCAACGACGCTTTCACCTCCGTCTTCGCCCCCTTCGTGGAGATCACCGCCGAGGAGTTCCGGCGGGTGACCGAGGTCAGCTATCTCGGTTACGTGTACGGCACCCAGGCTGCACTTCGCCGCATGCGCCCCCGGAACCGCGGGGTGATCGTGCAGGTCGGCTCCGCCCTCGCCTACCGCGGCATACCGCTGCAGTCGGCCTACTGCGGCGCCAAACACGCCATCCAGGGCTTCACCGAGTCGCTGCGCTGCGAGCTCCTGCACGAGCACAGCCGCGTCCGGATCACCATGGTCCAGATGCCGGCTCTGAACACCCCGCAGTTCTCCTGGGTCCTGTCCCGCCTGCCCCGCCATCCCCAGCCGGTACCCCCCATCTACCAGCCCGAGGTGGCGGCCCGAGCGGTGCTGTGGGCAGCGGAGCACGATCGCCGCGAGTGGTGGGTGGGGCTCAGCACGGCGGCCACACTGACCGCCAACGCCGTCGTTCCCGGCGTGCTCGACCGCTATCTCGCCCGCACCGGCTTCGACAGCCAGCAGACGGCTGAGCCCGTCGAGGCCGACCGTCCGGCCAACCTGTGGGATCCGGCCGACGCCGACACCGACTTCGGCGCCCACGGGGTCTTCGACCAGCGGTCCCACGCCAACAATCCCCAGTGGTGGGTCACCACCCATCGCCGGCCCCTGGTGGCTGCCGCCACCGGCGCGGTGGCGGGCGCCCTGGCCTGGTGCTCGGAGCGCCGGCGGTGAGGGTCCCCAGCCCGAGCCCGACTCGGTGACCGGCCCTTCGTCGTCGACCAGCGGGTCTCGGCACGGGCGCTATCCGCCCATCTCCGACTACGCCCTCATCGGCGACTGCCACTCGGCCGCCCTCGTCTCCCGCGGTGGCTCCATCGACTGGTGCTGCATGCCCCGCATGGACAGTGGCAGCACCTTCGGCCGCATCCTCGATTGGGACCGTGGTGGCCACTGCGTGGTCGATGCCGCCGATCCCGACGTCGACGTCAGCCGCTCCTATCTCGACGACACCATGGTGCTCGAGACCGTCTTCCGGGTGGCCAACGGGGAGGCCCGCCTCCTCGATTGCTTCACCACCCGCCCCGGAGGCCGAGCCACTCCCTACCGGCAGCTCCTGCGCGTGGTCGAGGGCGTGAGGGGCAACGTCGACATCAACACTGTCATCTCGGCGCGCTTCGACTACGGCGGGGTCAGGCCGTGGGTCCGTATGCACGGGCCCCGTCTGTGGAGCGCCGTCGGGGGCGACGACGGGATCATCATCGGCGGTGACATCGAACTAAACCTCCACGACCTGCACGACCTGTGCGGCTCGTCGACGGTGAGGGCCGGTGAACGCATCCGCCTCACCATCACCTCGTGTCGACCACAGGACCTTGATCCCCAACCACCCGACCAGCCCGACAACGACGAGCTCGACCGCCGCCTCGACGCCACCATCGCCTGGTGGCGGGCCTGGGTCGACAAGGCCAGCGCGTCCGGGCCCGACAGCGCCGACACACGCCGGTCTGCCTTGGTGCTCAAAGCCCTGACCAACGCCCCGACCGGCGCGGTGGCCGCCGCGCCCACCACCTCGCTACCCGAGGCCATCGGGGCCGACCGCAACTGGGACTACCGGTACAGCTGGGTCCGCGATTCGCAGTTCACCGTCCGCTCCCTCGGCGAGCTGGGCTTCGACCGTGAGGCCGACGGGTTCCGCCGCTTCATCGAACGCACGGCGGCGGGCAGCCCCCACGACCTCCAGATCATGTACGGCCTGGGTGGCCGCCGCCGCCTCACCGAGGTGACCCTCCCGCTGGAGGGCTACCGGGGATCGGCGCCCGTGCGGGAGGGCAATGCCGCCGCCGAGCAGTTCCAGCTCGACGTCTACGGCGAGCTGCTCGATCTGGCCTGGCGCTGGCACCAGCGGGGCTACTCTCCCGACGACGACTACTGGCGGTTCCTCCTCGGCCTGGTCGACACCGCCGCCGAGCGCTGGGAAGAGCCCGACCGTGGTCTCTGGGAGCTCCGCGGCGAACCCCGTCACTTCGTGCACTCCAAGATCATGTGTTGGGCGGCACTCGACCGGGGCATCAAACTCGCCGAGGAATGCCTCCGCCAAGCGCCGGTCCGGCAGTGGCGCAAGGTTCGCGACCGCATCAAGTCCTCCATCGACGAGCACGGCATCGACCACGACCGCAACGCTTTGGTGCAGGCCTACGGCTCGACCGAGCTCGACGCCGCCCTGCTGCTCGCTCCCTCGGTCGACTACATCGCCTACGACGACCCCCGCATGATCGCCACCAGCGATGCCATCGCCGCCGACCTCGACGACAACGGGCTGTTGCGCCGCTACCGGAGCGATGACGGTCTCGGTGGCGAAGAGGGCATCTTCATCGCCTGCACGTTCTGGCTGGCCGAGTGCCTCGCTCACCAGGGGCGGGTCACGCTGGCCCGCGCCGCCTACGACCGGGCCGCCCGCACGGCCAACGACCTGGGCCTCTATGCCGAGGAGTACGACCCTCGGCACCGCCAGGCGATCGGGAACTTCCCGCAGGGCCTCAGCCACCTCTCCCAGATCGCCGCCGCTGTCGCCCTGCCCGGCGCCATCGCCTGAGAACTCGCCTCCGGTCTCAGCGCAGGCGGCGCCCGGTCACCGGGGCAACGGCGGCGGAGGGCGGAGGTCCGACCGCCTGGCGCTGACACGGATCGTGTCAGCGTCGCGGCTGGTGACCTTCTCCCACTCGACATAGGACGAGCGGCGCTCCAAGCGATCGAGGAGGGATGCCAGCGGCCAGGGCCCGGTCATGCGCGCCCGGTGGAACCCGAGCCGGACACCGATCCCGCGCCGCCCTACGACGAGGCCGGCGATGCGCAGGGTGGCGTCGGAACCGTCGGACGGCGGTCCGTCCCAGACCGCCAGCACGTCGACCACCGACCCGAGGGAGGCGCCCCCGGCATCGATCACGTGGCAGTGCAACAACTCACTCAGGCGCATGCCGGCTCCCCGGGATGTGGCCGATCACGTGCTCGTTGACCCAGTGGTCCATCGCCGGCCCGGCCAGCTCGTCGCTCCCCGGTGCCAGCTCGATGTGGCTCCCTATGGACACCACCCGGGCCAACGGGATGCGGGTAGGGTCGCCGCCGGCCCGGCCCAGGGCGCGCTGGGCTTGCTGGACCCAGCCGCCGTAGCGCCTGCCCATCCGCTGGGCCAGCACACCGGGGCCCGACAGCAGCGCGGTCACGCACAGCTCGTCGCCGCCGTCGCACCGCTCGAGCTCGAGGTCGTCGACCTTGCCGACCAGGGAACCGTCATCGGCGACGAGCTGGCGGTCGAGAAGGTCCAGCCCGAGGTAGTACTGCCGTTCGGCCATCAGGCTCCTCCTTTGGTGATGATCATGAGGGGGATGGTGGCCACGGCGATGACCACCAGCACCACCAGGTAGATGAAGCCGATGGCGTTGACCCATCGGCCGTTGGTCTTGTCGCCCATGTAGTCGGTGTCGTTGGCGATCACCAGGATGGGGAAGTAGGTGAGCGGCAGGGCCGCCGCCGACAGAACGATCGAGTACTCGGTGACCTTCACCGGGTCGACGCCGCTGAGCCCGAACAGGGTGGCCACGGCGATGCTCAACAGGACCACCAGGTGGAAGCGAGGAGCCTGGTCGGGTCGCAGATGCTTCCCCCAGGGCCATCCCAGGTACTGGGCCACGGTGTAACCGGCCGACAGGCCAGTCTCGAGGGCGGCGCCGAAGGTGGCGGCGAAGATGCCGACGAGGACAGTGGCCAGACCGACCTTGCCCAGGGCGAACACGGTCGGCAACCCCACCTGGGAGAGCTGGTCGACGGAGATGTTGCGGGGTTGGAGCACGAGGGCGGCGCCCACCATGAGGCTGAGGGACAGGACGGCCCCCAGTGGGAACCCCACGAACACGTTTGCCCGGTTGAGGGTCAGGTCGCTCAGGGTCCATTTCTCCTCCACGGCTCCCGAAGAGAAGAAGAACACCTCGTAGGGCGTCATGGCCGCGCCGAACAGGGCGATGGCGAAGTAGGCGTAGGTGAAGGGTGTCTCCTGCGACGGGACGTGGGGATGTGCGGCCTGGCGAAACAGATCGTTCCAATCGGGGCCGATCTTGACCACCGTCACCAGGACCACGATCAGGGCCAGGCCCAGAAGGCCGAAGAGCTGCTCCATGCGCTGGAAGGGCAGGCGCCAGATCACCAGCCAGACCAGGAAGGCGGCGAAGGGGATGAGCAGGAGGTAGTCGACACTGGCCACCAGCGACAGTGCGATGGCCACGCCGGCGATCTCGGCAGTGAGGGTGAGGAAGTTGATGAAGAACGAGGCGATCAGGTTGGCCAGGCCGAAGGCGGGCCCGAGCCGCTCGCGCACCAGGTCGAACACGGGCCGGCGAGAGACGGTGGCCACCCGTCCGGCCATCTCCGCGAAGACGATGATCCCGATCACACCGACGACGACGACCCAGGCCAGGTTCAGGCCGAAGCGGGCGCCAGTCTCGGAGTTGGCCACCAGGTCGCCGATGTCGACGAACCCCCCGATGGCGGTGAGGATGCCCAGGGTGACCTGCACGGCCCGCTTCACTGGTGAGCCTGGATGAAGTCGTTGAGCCGACGGGAATCGTCGGCTAGCGGGGCGGCGACGTCGCCCAGTCGGCTCAGCTCGTCGCGGCGGGCGGCGACCCGTAGATCGCGCAGGTGGGTGACGGCGTCGCTCAGCACGGCGTCGAGCTCGGACGACAACTTGCCGGCGCGGTCGTCGGGGGGCTGGATCGACGCGAACGTGCCCTGCACGCCGCTGGCCGAGTCCTCGGCTTCGGACACGACGATGCCTGTGTAGGGGCCGAAGGCGTTCCCCCGGGAGGCGGAGTCGGCGATCAGCCGGGCCGTCTCGACGGCCGAGAGGGCCCCCTTCGCCGTGGTCACCGCTTTGCCCTCGTACTTGCCGTAGGTCCGCGCCGGACCCACGGGATGGGCGACGCAGCCGGCTGCGACGGCGACCAGCGCCACGATGAGCATCCGCCCCGGAGAGCTGCGTCTCACGTCCCCATGATCGCCTCTGGAAGCCCGATCAGCGCGGACACGCCGGAAGTTGAGGGGACACCGCCACCGGCCACCGTTCCTTCGACAGCCGCCGCAACAAGGCAGAGACTATGCCGGCCCTGAGAGCAGCTGGCCCAGGACGGCGACCGCCCGGGCCACGGTGAGGCGGTCGTCGTCGGTCAGCGTGTCCAGCCGCTCGGCCAGGAACGCCACCCGGGCCTGACGAAGATCTCGCAGAGCCCGTCGACCGGCGGCCGTGGTCTCCACCAGTACGACCCGCCCGTCGCTGGGATCAGGGCGGCGGCGGACCAGGAACTGGCCCTCGAGGCGGGCCACCGCCCGGGTGAGCGTCGGAGGAGCGACGGCCTCGACCCGGGCCAGGTAACCGAGTTGCACGGGCTCGAGGTCTCCCACGCTGGCCAGGGCGGAGAGTTGGGAGGGCGTCAGACCAGCAGCAGCCTGCTGACGCAGCCGCCGGGCCAGGCGTCCGACGAGCAGGCGGATCTCGGCCGCGAGGTTGGCGCTCCCGGTGTTGATGTCCACGTATAGTTAGCATATGTCAACTAAAACCGCGGCGTGAGGATCCGTCCGTGAAGGGCCGCCTGCGGGATGGGGTCGAGGGCCGCCTGCGGGCCCTGCGCACCCGGAACTTCCGGCTCTTCTTCATCGGCCAGCTCATCTCCAATTCGGGGAACTGGCTGACGATGGTGGCCCTGACGCTGCTGGTGCTGCACCAGACGGGAAGTGGCGTCGCCGTCGGCGTCCTGGCCGCCTGCCAGTTCGGCCCCATCCTGGTGCTCTCCCCCTTCGCCGGGCTGGTGGCGGACCGGTCCAACAAGCTGCGGCTCCTGAAGGTCACCCAGATCGGCGAGATGTGCCAGTCCCTGGCCCTTGCCGGCCTGGCCTTCATGCACCATCCACCCCTGGCCGCCATCTATCCGGTTGCCGTCGCCGGTGGATGTCTGCTGGCCTTCGACAACCCCGTCCGGCGGTCATTCGTGACGGAGATGGTCCCTCACGACGATGTCGCCAACGCCGTCACCCTGTACAGCGCCCTCGTCAACAGCTCACGGATCTTCGGGCCCGCACTGGCGGGAGCCCTGGTGGTCACTGCCGGTTACGGGTGGGCCTTCACCCTCGACGCCGTGTCCTATGTGGCTGTCCTGGCGGCCCTGTGGATGATGCGACCCGCCGAGTTGCGCCCCGCCGAGATCACACCCCGGGGCAGGGGCCAGGTCCGCCAAGGCTTGCGGTACGTCCGCTCGCTTCCCGAGCTGTGGCTGCCGTTCGTGATGCTCGCCGTCGTCGGCACCCTGAGCTACAACTTCACCGTCGTGTTCCCTCTGTTCGTCGAGCACGCCCTGCACGGCAGCGACGCCAGCTACACGGTCATCTACTCGGTGTTCAGCGCCGGCGCCCTGGTCGGCGCCCTGACGGTGGCCGACCGAAAATCCGTCCGGGTCGCCGACATCGTGGTGGGAGCAGCGGCATTCGGTGTGAGCATGCTGGTCCTGGCGGCGGCGCCCACGGTCGCCACCACCCTGCCCATCGTGGCCGTGCTGGGCTTCGCCAGCATCGTCTTCATGACCTCGACCACGGCGATCGTCCAGGTGCGTGCCGACCCCCGCATGCAGGGGCGGGTGCTGGCGCTCCAGACCGTGCTGTTGGTCGGGACGACCCCGGTCGGCGGACCCCTGATGGGCGTCATCGCCGACGCCGCCGGCGCCCGGGTGCCGCTGGTGATCGGAGGGGCGGCAGCTCTCCTGGCTGCCCTGTTCGGCCTGGTCGCGGGGCGAACGGTGCTCGCCGATCGCCGGCGCCCAAGTCCGTCGACCACGCCGGCGGCGAGCGAGGCTGCCATCGGCTGACCGAAGGTACCCGCGGCGGTCTCGCCTGTCCCCAGCGGACTCTGAGGGCGCTCCCAGGATGGACCCTTACGCTGACGCCGTCGGCCACCGCGGCCGAGGTGACGGGCCACAAGGAGAGCGAATGTCGAAGGCGTGGAAATGGGTCATCGGGGTGGTGGTTGGTGTCGCCGTGGCCATCCCAGTGGGCACCTATGTCTTCATCCACTTCATCGAGGGCCCGGCGCCGGCCAAGCTGACCCTCGACAGCAACAGCCCGTCGAAGAGCGGCGGCGCCACCCCGGCGCCGGCCGGCACCGCCACCGGCGCCGACACGTCGGGCAACTGGAAGCCGACGCCTGCCTCGGTGGTCGGGTACCGGATCAAGGAGACCCTGTTCGGCCAATCAGCCGAAGCGGTCGGACGCACGAGCGCGGTCACCGGGTCGATGGCGTTCAACGGTGACACCGTCAGCGCCGTCGACCTGGTCGTCGACATGAAATCGGTCAAGAGCGACCGAAGTCAGCGCGACGGGCAGTTCCAGGGCCGGATCATGAACACCGCCGTGTACCCGACGGCCACCTTCAAGCTCACCCAACCGCTGGTCCTGTCCAACGTGCCCACCGACGACACCGTCGTCGACGCCAAGGCCACCGGCGACCTCACGCTCCACGGCGTGACCAGGAGCGTCACCTTCGACCTGAAGGCCCAGCGCGATGGCCCCGACATCAAGGTGAACGGCGCCATCCCCATCGTGTTCGCCGACTACGACATCTCCAACCCCAGCGGTGGTCCGGCGACCACCGCCGACAACGGCCTCCTCGAGTTCCTGGTGGTCTTCGCCCCCGTCACCTGAGTCCGGACCTCGTCATCGGCCCGTGGGCGGTGGCGCGGCGGGTAGTTGCACCGTGACCCGGAGCCCCCCAGCGGACCGGGGGGTGAGGGTCAGGGTTCCCACGTGTGCTCGGGCGATGCTTTCGACGATTGCCAGGCCGAGGCCGACACCTGCGTGGTCGGTGCGTATGCGTTCCGCGCCGCGACGAAACGGCTCGACGAGCGTGGACACCAACTCTGGGCTGAGCTTGTCACCGGTGTTCTCGACAGCAAGCACCACACTCTCGGGGTGGACACTGGTCGTGACCCACACGGTGCCGTGTTCAGGGAGATTGTGGACGATGGCGTTCTGCACGAGGTTGGTGGTCAACTGCAGCAGGAGCGCGTGTGAGCCGATGGTGGGAGCCATTTCGCCGGAGGTTTCGATGGTGACGCCACGCTCTTCGGCGAAGGGGAGGAGCGCTTCAGTCGCTTCGTCGACGATGAGGGACACGTCGACGTGCACCGGTGTGAAGGTCCGCTGGTCGGCGCGGCTGAGCAGGAGCAGTGCTTCGGTGAGGTCGATCGCTCGGGTGTTGACGGCGTGGAGGCGGTCGACAAGTTCGTCGGTGTCGCAGTGCCCCTGGTCTTTGCGGGCCACGTCCAGAAGTGTCTGGGTGATGGCCAGTGGGGTGCGCAGCTCGTGGGAGGCGTTGGCCGCGAACCTCTGCTGTTCGGCCATGTGTGCTTCGAGCCGCGCCAGCATGGTGTCGAAGGCGTCGGCCAGCTCGCGGAACTCGTCGCCGCGGCCTTCCAACTCGACGCGGTGGGTGAGCGATCCGGTCGCGGCCATACGTGCGGCGTCGGTGATGCGAGTGAGGGGGGCGAGCATGCGGCCGGCGAGAAGCCACCCTCCCACCAGACCGAGCATCAGCAGGAACGCCAACACTGCGGCTGCTCTGGGAGCGAAGACGTGCAGGAGACTCGACCGGATGGGAAAGACACCGTGCAGGTCGGTGCCGGGGTTGATGAGCATGGCGCGGTCGGGGACATAACGCAGGAGGAACAGCCACACGGCGGCCAGCAGCAAGGCGCCTGCGAGCATGAGGAAGCCGGCGTAGCTGAGGGTGAGCTTGAGGCGAACGCTCAGACCGGGGGCCCTATCCACGTTCACCTCTCTCGCGCCGGGTGCCGGGTTGGGTGTCAATGCGGTAGCCGACGCCGGGCACGGTGGCGATGATCGAGGGCTCGCTGAGGCGTTTTCGTAGTGCCGAGACGGTGATGCGCACGGCGTTGGTAAACGGGTCGGCGTTCTCGTCCCACGCCCGTTCCAGGAGCTCCTCGGCGCTGACCACACCGCCTTCGGCGGCGACGAGGACTTCGAGCACGGCGAACTGCTTCCGGGTGAGCGCCACGTAGCGGCCGTCGCGGTAGACCTCGCGGCGGAACGGGTCCAACCGCAGACCGGCGATCTCGCGCACAGGGGGTCTGTGGTGGGCGCGCCTGCGGTCGAGGGCCCGGAGACGGAGCACCAGCTCTTGGAGCGCGAACGGCTTGGTGAGATAGTCGTCGGCGCCGAGCTCGAACCCGGAGGCCTTGTCGTCGAGCCGGTCAGCAGCGGTGAGCATGAGGATGGGCATGCCGCTGCCGGAGGCGACGATGCGTTCGGCGATCTCGTCGCCGGTAGGTCCGGGGACGTCTCGGTCGAGGACGGCGATGTCGTAAGAGTTGACGCCCAGTAGCTCCAGTGCGGTGTCGCCGTCTCCTGCGATGTCGGCCGCGATCGCTTCCAGGCGTAGGCCATCGCAGATGGCTTCGGCCATGAAGGGTTCGTCCTCGACGATCAACACACGCATGCTCTGGCGATCCTCGCAGCCGGGGCATCTCGTCGGCATATCGAAAACCACATACGTGCTGGCAACACCGCGCCTGTCTGGATGACGCCATGTTTTACCGCAGAGCCACACCGACAACATCGAGGCGTCCATCGCAGCTGTGGGCGGCCGCGGCTGTCGCCCTGGGAGTCACCGTCGCCGCCTGCTCGGGCGGATCGAAGTCGGCGACGGTTCCTTCCCTCGGCTCGTCCCCGACCACGACCGCCGCCCCGGCGGGAGGATCAGGGTCGTCGGGCGCGACGGCGCTCGCCGAAGCTGATGCCTACTCCCAGTGCATGCGCGACCACGGCGCCCCGAACTTCCCTGATCCGGTGCTGACCCCGAGCGGCGGCTACGGGTACAGGACCACCGGGATCAACCCGCAGTCGGCTGGGTTCCAAGGTGCGCTCCAGGCTTGCAAGGCCCTCCCCTCGCCGTGGCAGTCCACCGGCCAGCAGCTCTCCCCGGCCCAACAGCAGGCGTGGCTGAGCTGGGCCAAGTGCATCCGCGCCCACGGTGTGCCGGACTTCGCCGACCCCACCTTCTCCGGCGGTGAAGTGCACATCACCGGCGGTGGGGCGGGGAGCTCGCCGCCGCCGCAGTCCGCCATGGACGCCTGCAAGTCACAGATGCCGTCCACCGGCGGGCTGGGCGGGTGAACCCCCCCACGACCGAGACGGCCGACAGGTCCGGGCGCTTCCGGCATCGGCTCGGCCGCCGCGGCGTCGTGATCGTGCTCGTCGTGGTCGTCGCCGCCACGGCGGCCGGCGTCTGGGGGCTGCTCCGATCCGGGTCCCCCCCGCCCAGCGCGCTGGTCGACCATGCGTCGTCGCTGGCGACGATCACGGAGCGGACCATCACCTCCCAGCAGCAGGTCAACGGCACCCTCGGCTTCGCCGGGGCCACCACCGTGCTGCAGCCGGTGGGGGCCGCTCCCGACGCGGTGACCGAGGCTGACCAGAAAGCCGCCACCGCCGAGCAGAGCCTGGCCCAGGCCAGGGCAGACCGCAGCGCGGCGGTGGCGAACCTGTCCCTCGTCGCCCAAGCCCAGGCCAAGGTCATCAGCGCCGAGCAGAGTTCCGCCGCCGCCCAGTCGGCGGCGGAAGAAGCCCACGGATCGGCCCTCGCCTTCGGGCAGAGCTCGATC
Source organism: Acidimicrobiales bacterium (assembly GCA_036264885.1). Classification (GTDB taxonomy): domain Bacteria; phylum Actinomycetota; class Acidimicrobiia; order Acidimicrobiales; family AC-14; genus DATAQC01. The sequence goes on from DATAQC010000045.1 coordinate 18,590, forward strand.
TACACCACGCTCCCCTCGATCGGCCAAGTCGTCACCCGCGGCCAGCCGCTCTACTCGATCAGCGCCCAGCCGGTGCCGCTGCTGTATGGGTCGGTCACCCCGTGGCGAGCGTTCCGTCACGGCATGAGCGCGGGTCCTGACGTGGCCCAGCTCAACCAGAATTTGGCCGACCTCGGCCACGGCGCCGGCCTGGCCGGGTCGGACACCTTCAGCAACGCCACCGCGGCGGCCATCCGCACGCTCCAGCGAACGCTCGGACTACCCAAGACCGGCCAGCTGCAGCTCGGCTCGATCGTGTTCCAACCGGATGCGGTTCGCGTCACCGCCGTCACACCCAAACTGGGCGCCGCCGTCCAACCCGGCGCCCCCGTGCTCGACCTCACCTCCACCACCCGCCAGATCACCGTCAAGCTCGACGCCGCCCAGCAATCCCAGGTCAAAGTGGGCGACCCGGTCACCGTCACGCTCCCCGACAACAAGACCACGCCGGCGACGGTGACCTCGGTCGGCACGGTCGCTACAGAACCGGCGCCGTCGGGAGCAGGGTCCGACCCGAACAGCCAGCCCACCGTCGAGGTCGACATCACCCCCGGCGACAGCGCCGCCACCGGCAACCTCGACGCCGCGCCTGTCCACGTCTCCATCACCACGGCCAGCGCCGACCACGCCCTGGCGGTACCCGTCACCGCGCTGTTGGCTCTCAGCGGCGGCGGCTACGGCGTCGACGTCGTCTCGGCCGGCGGCGTCCACCACCTGGAGGCAGTGACCCTCGGGCTGTTCGACGACGCCGACGGCCTCGTCCAGATCAGCGGGCCCACCGTCCACGCCGGCGACCAGGTGGCGGTGGCCGGCTCTTGACCGCACCCAACGGCACCCGATCCACCCCCGCCTCCGGTCCGATCGACGCCGACACGACCGGGCCCGACGGTCCGAACCACGGGCCGGTCCTGGAATTGGAAGAAGTCGTCAAGTCCTATCCGGGAGAGCCACCGGTCGAGGCGCTGCGCAGCGTGAGCCTCCGCGTCGGCGAGGGCGAGCTGGTGGCGGTCCTGGGACCGTCGGGCTCGGGCAAGTCGACCCTGCTGCACATCGTCGGCACCCTCGATCGCCCGACCAGCGGCGTCGTGCGGATCACCGGCCTCGACACCAACGACCTGTCGGACCGAGAACTGGCCGCCCTGCGGGCCCAGCGGATCGGGTTCGTCTTCCAGCAGTTCTTCCTCGCCGAGCACCAATCGGTACTCGACAACGTGGCCGACGGGATGCTGTACGCGGGAGCCCGCATCAGCCGGCGCCGGCAACAGGCAGCCGAGTCACTGGCGCGCGTCGGCCTCGCCCCCCGCGCCGCCACCCGACCCACGAAGCTGTCCGGCGGCGAGCGCCAACGGGTGGCCATCGCCCGGGCGCTGGTCGGGCGGCCGGCAATCGTCCTCGCCGATGAGCCCACCGGCAACCTCGACAGCGCAACCGGGGCCGCCATCGTCGACCTGCTCGAGGAGCTCAACGCCGAGGGCGCCACCATCGTCGTGATCACTCATGACCGCGGCCTGGCCGAGCGCATGCCGCGGCGGGTCGAGATGCTCGATGGGCGCATCGTGGCTGACACCGGCCGGTCGACCCACGCGCCGGCCAGGTCGTGGCTGTGAGCACCACGACGGTCCCGGTCCCCGCCCCGCTGCGGTTCGGCGACATGGCGCGGATCGCCAGCGTCGGGCTACGCACCCGACGACTGCGAGCCGCCCTCTCGGCTCTTGGCATTGCCATCGGCATCGCCGCCATGGTCGCGGTGCTCGGACTGTCGTCGTCATCGCAGGCGGGCTTGCTGGGCGAGATCGACCGGCTCGGCACCAACCTGCTCACGGTCAACAACGGCCAGACACTGTTCGGCCAGACAGCGAAGCTGCCGTTGGCGGCGCCCGACATGATCGCCCGCATCGCCCCAGTCACCACCGTTGCCGACACCGGCGGGACCGACGCGTCCGCCTACCGCAGCCCCCTCATCCCCCGTGTGCACACCAACGCCCTGTCGGTCAAGGCCACGAGCCTCGACCTCCCCGCCGCCATCGGCACCAGCGTCGTCCGAGGCGTCTTCCTCAATGCCGCCACCGCCACCCAACCGGTGACGGTCCTGGGCGCGGCGGCGGCCGACCGCCTGGGCATCAGTCGGGTGTTCAGCGGCGAGCGCATCTGGGTTGGCGGCCAGTGGTTCTACGTGGCTGGCATTCTCGAACCCGCCCCGCTCGCACCCGAGATCGACAGCGCCGTACTCGTGGGGTTCCCGGCGGCGGAGCGCGCCCTCGGCTTCAACGGGCACCCCACCACCGTGTACGTGCGGGCCGACACCAGCCAGGTCGCCGCCGTGCAGTCCGTGCTGGCCGCCACCGCCAACCCCGAAGCGCCCAACGAAGTCGACGTCAGCCGCCCCTCGAACGCCCTCGTGGCCCGAGCCAAGGCCAAGAACGCCTTCACCGGACTGTTCATCGGCCTCGGCGCCGTCGCCTTGCTCGTCGGTGGGGTCGGCGTGGCCAACGTCATGGTCATCGCCGTCCTCGAGCGGCGCTCCGAGATCGGCCTGCGCAGAGCCCTCGGCGCCACCAGAGGGCAGGTCCGGACCCAGTTCCTGTCCGAGGCGGTACTGCTGTCGCTGCTCGGCGGCACCGTCGGTGTCGCCCTCGGTGTCGGCGCCACCTCGGTGTACGCCAGCACCAAACACTGGAGCATCGTCGTGCCCACCCTGGCGTGGGCCGGAGGTCTCAGCGCCTCACTCGCCATCGGCGCCCTCGCCGGAGCCCTCCCTGCCGTGCGCGCCGCCCACCTCGCACCCACCGAAGCCCTCCGCACCGTCTGACCACCGTGACCGGCCCGTGCCACAGCCGGGGGGCCGGTGCAGCTACCGTCGGTTGATGGCCGACGACGGCGTCACCGTTGAAGCGGCTGGCCGGGAGCTGGTCGTCACCCACCCCGACAAGGTCTTCTTCGCCGAGCGGGGCGACACCAAGCTCGATCTGGTCCACTACTACCAGTGCGTGGAAGAGCCACTCCTGGCCGCCATCGGTGGACGGCCGGTGCTGTTGCAGCGGTTCCCCAATGGTGCCGGCGGCTCGTCGTTCTTCCAGAAGCGGGTTCCCGAGTCCCGCCCCCCGTGGTTGCACACGGCGGTGGTCACCACGCCGAACGGCACCACATCACAAGCGTTGGTGGCGGCCGATCTCGCCCACGTCCTGTGGGCGGTCAACATCGGCTGTCTCGGCTTCCACGTCTGGCCGACCCTGGCGGCCGACCCCGAGCACGCCGATGAGCTGCGTATCGACCTCGACCCCTCCCCCGGCGTCACCTTCCCCATGCTTCGCGAGGCGGCCGCCGAGGTGCACACCCTGCTCGACGAACACGGTGTCGCCTGCCTGCCCAAGACAACGGGGAACCGGGGCATTCACGTGTACGCCCGCCTCCAGCGGCGGTGGACGTCGATCGAGGTACGGGCGGCGGCCGTCGCCGTGGCCCGGGAGCTGGAGCGCCGCCGTCCCGACCTGGTCACCGCCGCCTGGTGGAAAGAGGAGCGAGGAACCCGGGTCTTCATCGACTTCAACCAGAATGCGCCCCACAAGACCATCTTCGGGGCCTGGTCGGTGCGGGCCCGGCCCGGCGCCCAGGTGTCCACCCCGTTCGCCTGGGGCGAGCTCGACTCGGTGGTGCCCGACGAGCTGACCATCGCCACCGTCCCCGCCCGGGTCGAGGTCGGGGGCGACCCCTGGGCGGCGATGGCCTCGTCGCCCCAGTCGCTCGATCCGCTCCTCACCCTGTCAGCGCGCGACCGTGCCGCTGGCCTGGCCGATGCGCCCTGGCCCCCCGTCTACCCGAAGATGCCCGGCGAGCCGCCACGCGTGGCTCCCAGCCGGGCGCGCAAACCCAAGCCGGGCGCCGAATAGCCCTATGTCCTCGAGGCGGTGTCGGCCGAGCGTTGGTAGTCGTACCCGTAGCCGTGCTCGCCGGACTCGGCCACGCCGTTCAGCACCGTGCCCACCACCGGGGCGCCGACCTGGGTGAGCAGTTCCATGGCATGGGACACCTCCTGGCGAGCGGTGACGCCGGCCAACGTCACCAGCAGCGTGGCGTCGACCCGACCCGACAGCACCAGGGCATCGGTCACCGGCAGCACCGGGGGCGCGTCGATCAGCACCACGTCGGTGTTCTGGTGCAACGACGTGAGGACCTCGGCGAAGCGCCACGACGACAGGATCTCGGCAGGGTTCGGCGGCAGCGGGCCCGACGGGAGCACCGAGAGCCGGTTCTGACCGGCCACCGGCTGGAGGACGGCGGACAGCGGCGCCTTTCCCAGGATCACCGACGTCAGTCCCAGCGAGCCGTCCAGACCGAAGAACTGGTGGACCGACGGGCGGCGGAGGTCACAGCCGACGATGACCACCCGCTGGCCGGCCCGGGCGATGGCCACGCCGAGGTTGGCGACAGTCGTGGTCTTGCCCTCCCTGGGGCTGGGACTGGTGACCTCGATGGTGACGACGGGCGTGTCCAGGGCCAGGAACTGGATCGACGTGCGCAGGCTCCGGTAGCTCTCTGCCGCCGGTGAATGGGGATCGGTGAGCGACACGACGCCGCCGCCGGCTGCATCGTGGCGTGCATCGGTGACGGGAACCACACCGAGCACCGGCCTCCCCCCGGTGAGGCGCCCGAGCTCACTGCGGGTCTTGACCGAGTCGTCGAGGAGCTCCTGGGCGACGGCCAACCCGACGCCGACCACCAGGCCGACGGCCAGGGCCCAGAGGCCGGCGCGCAGAGGACGAGGTGACGCCGGCGACGTAGGAACGGCGGCATGGGTCATGATCTGGGCGCCAGCCGTGCCCAGACCCTGGTCGATGCGGAGCTGGTCGAGCTCCTGGCGCAGGATCGCCACCTGCGCCACTGCCGAGTCGCGGTCGGGAGTCTGGCGGAGCGCGCTCTGGCCATCGACAGGGGCGGCGGCGATCTGGGCGTCGAGGTCGGCCAGGCGCTTCTCGGCCTCGGTCAACGCCGTCTGGACCTGCTGGCCGGCGGCCACCAGGTTGTCGACGGACTGGCTGCGCCGCAGCTCGACGTAGGCGTCGGCATAGGCGTCGGCGATGGTCGCCGCCCTCTTGGCCCGGGCGTCGCGCGCGGTGATCTCGATGATGTCGGTGCTGCGCACTTCCCTCACAGAGACCGGTGGTGTCGAGTTGAGCTTGGCCCGCACCGCCGCCCGGAGGGGCTCGCCGGAGAAGACTTCGAGTTGGGTCCGCAGGGTGCGCGCCGGATCAGCGGTCGCCGCACCTGCGGGGTTGACGACTGACTCGGCGGCGCCGGTTTGAAGAAGGACCCGGGCCTTGGCCGCGTAGGAACGGGGCTGGAGCAGCGACAAGCCCACGGCGAAACCGACCACCACGACGACGATGGCCAGGACGGTGAACTTGCGCCGCCCGACGCCACGGAGGCGGCGACGAAAACGCGGGGTGGCGGTTTCGATGTCGGTCGCCACCCCCAGAGGGTAGCCACGACGGGTTCAGATCTGACTGCCGGTCAGAGCCCGAGGCCCTCGACGTTCACGTCGGTGGCCCGTTCGGCACCCGAGAGCTGTGGGTCGGGAGGCCAAGCTGGTGTGGATGAGGGCTGTGGCGGGGAAAGGCGCTCGACCTCGGGGATCAGGACCCTCGCCGGCTCCCCACCCGAACGGGGTGCCGGCTCCGTGCCCGAACGGGGTGCCGGCTCCGTGCCCGAACGGAGAGCCGGCTCCGGGCGCCGGCGGCGTGCCGGTACTGCCCCCGGGCTCTCTTCGACCAGGATCGAGAACCCGCCCACCAGATCGCTGATGAGGTTGTAGAGCACCGCCAGCATCACGTTGGCAATGCTGCCGGCCACGACCAGCACGGCCCCGCCGATCACGCCGGCCCGCAGCAGCTCGCTGCCCACGAAGTGGAACTTGCCGGAGGCGATGAGGTCGGCCACGACCTTCTCGATGTTGCCGCGCAGGCCCGTGGCCGTCGCCGCCATCCAGAGCAGCACGGCCGCCACCAGCAGCATGCAGTAGACGGAGACGTAGAACACGACCGAGACCTTGAGCACCGACCAGGCGTCGATGTTGCGGACCACCCCCCGGGTCAGCTGCCGGGGACCTTGCTGCTTCGGTGCCGAACGCGCCCCACGCCCTCCTGGTGAGCGGCCGTTGAGGTGCTGGTCCCCCGGCCCGTCGTCCGCAATGTCGCCGGGATCGCCCACGATCCACAGGTTATCGTCAGTACCCGACGGATCAGGGTCCAGCCCGGACGGCGGGGCCGGCGGGATCGTCACGGCGGGCCCGGCTCGTGGCTCGGGCCGGTCCGACTTCGACCTCGACACTGGTGTCGAGGCCCTCCTGGCGATACCGGGTGAGGCGCGCGCCGTTGGCCGTGGCCAACGACCTCGCCGCCTCCGGTCCCTCGGCGGCGCCGGCCAGTGCGGCGGCGTCGGCCGCCGTCTGGGCCTGCGCCCGTGCGCCGGCCGCCCCACCCAGCCTGGCGATGGCCATGGCCAGGACGGCGGCCGCCACCATGGCCACCACCATGAACGGCAGGACCGATCCCCGTTCGCTGTGCCGATGTAGGTGTCGCTGCGCTCGCGTCACCGCCAACCTCCTTGATCTTGGTGTTGCTGGAGGGGGAGTGACGGCGGGGAGGCGGCGGTTCAGTCGAGGTTGGCGATGACCAGGGCCACGCCGGCGACGCTCTGGCCGTCGTCGAGGTTCATGACCTTGACACCGGTGGCGTCGCGGCCCTGCGACGAGATCTCCCGCACCTGGGTGCGAATGGTCGTGCCTCCCGAGGAGATGAGCAGCACCTCGTCGTCGAGGCCGACCATGAAAGCGGCCACCACTGCGCCCCGGCGAGCCGACAGCTTGATGCCCTTCACGCCGAGGGTACCCCGGCCCTTGCGGGGGAAGCGCTCGAGCTTGGTGCGCTTGGCGTAGCCGTTGTCGGTGAAGATGCAGATGTCGGCGTCAGGCCGGGGCACGTCGCACGACATGACCTCGTCGTCGGCGCGCAGGCGCATGCCGATCACGCCCTGGGCCGCCCGCCCGCTGGCTCGCACCTCGTCCTCGGAGAACCTGATGGTCATGCCCGTGCGGCTGACCATGAAGATGTCGTCGTCACCACCGGTCTGGATCACCCGTACCAGCTCGTCGCCCTCTTTGAGGTTGATGGCGATGAGGCCGGCCCGCAGCGACGAGTCGTACTCGGTGAAGCGGGTCTTTTTCACCTGGCCCCGCTTGGTGGCGAAGAACAGGTAGCGGCTGGTCTCGTAGTCACGGGTGTCGATGACGGCCTGGATTCGCTCGTCGGGGGCGAGGGGCAACAGGTTGACGATGGCCGTGCCCCGCGCCGTGCGGTCCTTCTGGGGGATCTCGTGGGCCCGCAGGCGGTAGACCCGTCCTCGGTTGGAGAAGAACAGGAGGTAGGAGTGGGCGGTGGTGGACAGGATGTGGGCCACGTAGTCGTTGTCGCGCAGCTTCGCCGCCTGCACCCCCCGGCCCCCCCGGCCCTGGGTCCGGAAGGCGTCGGCCTGCACCGACTTGACGTAGCCGTTGCGGCTGAGGGTGACCACCAGCTCCTCGTCCTCGATGAGGTCGAGGATGTCGACATCGCCGTCGTCGAAGATGACCTCGGCCCGGCGGGGCTCGGCGAACTTGGTGCGCACCTCGCCCAGCTCGGTCTTGATGACCTGACGCAGACGGGCGGGGTCGCCCAGGATGGCCTCCAGCTCGGCCATGGTGCGGCGCAACTGGGCCAGCTCCTCTTCGAGCTGGGTGCGGGCCAGGCGGGTGAGGCGCGACAGCGTCATATCGAGGATGTACTCGGCCTGCACCTCGCTGAACTCGAAGGGCGGGGCCATGAGCCCCTGGCGGGCGGCCGCCTTGTCAGCCGACGCCTTGATGAGGGCGATGATCTCGTCGATGACGTCGAGGGCACGGATCAGGCCCTCCACCTGGTGGGCCCGCTCCTGGGCCTTGCGCAGCCGGCGTTGCGACCGGCGGGTGATGACGTCGACCTGGTGGGCGATGTAGGCCGAGAGGAGCTGCACCAGGTTGAGGGTGCGGGGGATCCCGTCGACCAGGGCCACGGCGTTCACCGAGAAGTTGGTTTGCAGTGGCGTGTGCTTGTAGAGGTTCTTGAGCACGACCTGGGCGGTGGCGTCACGCTTGAGGGAGACGACCAGGCGGGTCTCCCCCTCGGCCGACAGGTTCTCCAGGCTGCGGATGCCCTCGAGCTGACGGGAGTCGACGAGCTCGGCGATCTTGGACGCGACCGACGACACGCTGGTCTGGTAAGGCAGCTCGGTGACCACGATCTCGTCGGCGTTCTTGCCCTCGACGATCTCCGCCTTGGCCCGCATCTTGATGGAGCCTCGCCCGGTGCGGTAGGCGTCCATGATGCCGGCCCGCCCCAGGATGTAGGCCCCGGTGGGAAAGTCGGGTCCCTTGACGAAGGCCATGAGGTCGTCGGGAGTGGCGTCGGGGTTGTCGATGAGGTGCAGGGTGGCGTCGACCACCTCGGCCAGGTTGTGGGGCGGGATGTTGGTTGCCATGCCCACGGCGATGCCCTGACTGCCGTTGACCAACAGGTTGGGGAACCGGGCGGGAAGCACCGACGGCTCTTCGAACTCGCCCGAGTAGTTGGGCGCCATCTCGACGGTGTCCTCGTCGATGTCGGCCAGCAGCTGCATGGCCAGCGGTGACAGCCGGCACTCGGTGTAGCGCGCCGCGGCGGCGTCGTAGTCGGGCGATCCGTAGTTGCCGTGGAAGTCGACGAGGGGGTGGCGCAGACTGAAGGGCTGGGCCATGCGCACCAGGGCGTCGTAGATGGCCGAGTCGCCATGGGGGTGGTACTTGGCCATGACGTCGCCGGTGACGCGCGCGCACTTGACGTGCGGACGGTCGGGGCGGAAGTTGAGGCTCGACATCGTCCACAGGATGCGGCGGTGCACGGGCTTGAGGCCGTCGCGCACGTCGGGCAGGGCCCGGGAGGTGATGACGGAGAGGGAATAGACCAGGAAGGACTGCTCCATCTCCTCTTGGAGCTCGATGGGCTCGACGCCCTCGCGCGGTGAGAGGTCGGTCATCGCTCATCCCTCATATGTCGAGGAACCTGACGTCTTTGGCGTTGTTCTGGATGAAACCCTTGCGTGACTCGACGTCGTCGCCCATGAGCACCGACAGGATCTCGTCGGCCTGCGCAGTCTGCTCGACCGAGACGCCGAGGAGCGTGCGGCGGGTCGGGTCCATGGTGGTGTCCTTGAGCTCGCCGAAGTCCATCTCGCCCAGTCCCTTGAGTCGCTGGAACTCGAAGCTCTTGTCGGGGTGCTCGGCCAGAAAGCGGTCGCGGGCGGTGTCGTCTTTGAGGTACACCTTGTCCTTGCCCACCACGGTGGAGTACAGCGGCGGCTGGGCGATGAAGATGTGGTTCAGCTCCACCAGCGGCCTCATCTGGCGGAAGAAGAAGGTGAGCAACAGGGTGCGGATGTGGTTGCCGTCGACGTCGGCGTCGGCCAGCAGGATGACCTTGTCGTAGCGGATCTTGGTCTCGTCGAACTCCTCGCCCACACCGGCGCCCACGGCGGAGATGAGCGACTGGATCTCGATGTTCTTCAGCATCCGGTCGATGCGGGCCCGCTCGACGTTGAGGATCTTGCCCCGGATGGGCAGGATGGCCTGGGTGCGGGGGTTGCGGGCGGAAATGGCCGAGCCACCGGCCGAGTTGCCCTCGACGATGAACAGCTCCGACTCGGCGGGGTCTTTGGACGAGCAGTCGGCCAGCTTGCCCGGCAGCCCCGCTCCTTCGAGCAGGGTCTTGCGGCGGATGACCTCGCGCGCCTGGCGGGCGGCCAGTCGGGCCCGGGCCGCCTGCGCGGCCTTCTGCACCACCTGGCGGGCCTCGGGCGGGTGCTCCTCGAGCCAGTCGCCGAGCTTTTCGAACGTGGTGCGCTCCACCATCGACCGCACCGACACGTTGCCGAGCTTGGCCTTGGTCTGGCCCTCGAACTGCGGCTCGCGCACCTTGACGCTGACGATGGCGGTGAGGCCCTCGCGGATGTCCTCGCCCTGGAGATTGTCGTCTTTCTCCTTGAGCAGGCCCCGGGCCCTGGCGTAGCGGTTGACGGCATTGGTGAGGGCCTTCTTCAACCCCTCCTCGTGCATGCCACCCTCGACGGTGGCGATGCCGTTGGCGAAGCTGTGGATGCCCTCGTGGTAGCCGGTGTTCCACTGCAGGGCGACCTCGGCCTCCTGCTTCTCCTCGATCGACTCGAAGTGCACGACCTTCTTGAACAGCGCCTCTTTGGCGTGGTTCAGGTGGCGGACGAAGTCGACGATGCCGCCGGCGTACCGGAAGACCTGCTCCTGCTCGTGGCCCTGGCGCTCGTCGCCAAAGCGGATCTCCAGGCCCTTGTTGAGGAAGGCCATGATCTGGAGGCGCTCGAGGATGGTCTGGGCCCGGAACTCGGTGCCCTCGGACTCGAAGATGGTGGCATCCGGCCAGAAGGCGACGGTGGTGCCGGTACGGCCCCGCGGGGACCGGCCCACCACCTCGAGACGGCCCTCGGGCCTGCCGCCGTCGACGAAGACCATGCGGTGGCGCTGCTCGTGCTGATCGATCTCCAGCTCGAGGCGCCGGGACAGGGCGTTGACCACCGACACACCCACCCCGTGGAGGCCGCCCGACACCTGGTAGGCGCCGCTGCCGAACTTGCCTCCGGCGTGCAGGGTGGTGAGCACCACCTCGGCGGCCGACTTGGACTTGAAGCGCGGGTCGCGCCCGACCGGGATGCCGCGGCCGTTGTCGGAGACGCGGCAACCGCCGTCGGCCAGGAGGGTGACGTCGATGCGGGTGCAGAACCCCGCCATGGCCTCGTCGACGGAGTTGTCGACCACTTCGTAGACGAGGTGGTGCAGCCCGTTGAGGCCGGTGGACCCGATGAACATACCGGGGCGTTTGCGTACAGGCTCGAGGCCTTCGAGGACGGTGATGTCCTGGGCCCCGTAGGACGTTGTCTGGGCCAACTAGACGCGGCCTTTCGAGAGCTCGAGGGGTGGGGCGACCAGGCGGTCGCAACCGTGCCGATTCGACAGAAGATCCAGCTGATCGAGGCAGAAACCCCAGGTCAGCGGGTCGAATGACACAAACCTAAGGCTACCAGAAACGGCCCTCAACGCGGGCGGACACGCACCACCAACTCGGTCACCACACCGGGTCCCAGTTCGTCGCCCAGACGGCGCAGGAGGTCGGCCTGCAACCACCCGAGCTGGGCCGCCCACGCCGGTTGGTCGACAGCCACCACCAGCTTGGCCCGCACCAGCGACACGGGCTCACAATGGGCCGCCACCGCCGCTCCCACCAAGCCGTCCCACTGCTGGAACAGGCGCGCCAGGGCCTGGGCCGGTGGCGCCCCGATGTCACGGGCCACCGCGTCGAGTGACTCGCCCACGCGCCGCGGTGGGCGGGTGCGGTCGTCGTCGCCGGGACGGGGCAGGGGCCGCCACGTCACCCGTCGCCGCCCCTGTCGGAAATGACGCCGTCGACCACCTCGAAGACCCGCTCGGGACGGGCACCCTCGGGCACCGGGCCGGTGGTGGTCAGCAGGGACTGACCGGGGGGGAGGTGGTCGAACAGGGCACGGCTGCGGTCGGCGTCGAGCTCGGAGAACACGTCGTCCAGCAACAGCACCGGCGGTTCGCCCAGCTCGTCGGCCACGACCAGGTGGGCGGCCAGCCGCAGGGCCAGGGCCAGCGACCGCTGCTCGCCCTGGGACGCCTGGGTGCGGGCGCCCATCCCGCCCACAGTGAGGACCACGTCGTCGCGGTGCGGCCCGACCAGGCTCACCCCCCGGCGCAGCTCCTGGGTGCGTACCTCGGACAGGGCCGCCGCCAGCCCCTGGGTGCGCCACGGTGCCTCATAGGTGAGCGCCACCGCCGGGACCGACGCGCCACCGCCGGCACCCGCGCCGGCGCCGGCCAGGTCGCCGTAGGCCTTGGCCACCAACGGCTCAGCTCGGTCGAGGAAGGTGGTACGGGCGTCGGCCAGGGCCTCGCCCGTCTCGACCAGCTTGGTGTCCCAGACGTCGAGGGTGGTGGCCACTTCGGGGGTGAGACGGCCCCCGGCCTGGCCCAACAACGCCGTGCGCTGGCGGATGACCCGCTCGAACTCACGGCGGATGGCGTCGTTGCGGGGATGGAGCGCCACCAGGGCGTCGTCGAGCCATCGACGGCGACCACTTGGCGGCCCCTTCACCAGCGCCAGGTCGTCGGGGGAGAACACGCTCACCCGCACTGCGTCGAGCAGTACTGCGCTGCGTCGCACCGGTTGGCGGTTGAGGGCCACGCGACCCCGTCCCGTCACCCGGATCTCGGCTTCCACCAGCAGGTCGCGTCCGGCCCGACGCCCCTCGCCCCGCACCACCGCCTGGGTGCATCCGGCCCGGACCAGGCTCTCGTTGGGCGCACCCCGGAAGGACGAGAGGGTGGCCAGATACCCGATCGCTTCGAGCAGGTTGGTCTTTCCCGCCGCGTTGTTGCCCCGGATGACGGTGAGGCCGCCGGCCAGGGGCAGCTCGGCCTCCTGCCAGCTGCGGAAGTCGTTGAGCCACAGGTGATCGAGATGCACGGACGAGAACCGGGACGGCGGCCTGGCCGCAGCGGGGTCAGGAGACCCGGACGGGCATCAACAGGTAGACGAAGTTGGAGCTCTCGGTGGCGTGGATCGTGGCCGGTTTGAGAGCGTCGAGGGTCTCGATCACGACCTGGTCGCCGGTGGTCGCCTCGAGCCCGTCGATGAGGAACTCGGGGTTGAACGCCACCACCATCTCCGTGCCCTCGTACTTGGCGTCGACTTCCTCGCGGGCCTGGCCGACATCCTGGGTGACGGCGGTGAGCTCGAGGCCGTCGGGGCGCAGCGCCAGGCGCACCGGGGTGGCCTCACGAGCCAGCAGCTTGACCCGGCGCACGGCGTCGAGCAGCGGCTCCCGGCCCACCACCACCCGGTTCGGGTAGCTGGGCGGGATGAGCTGGCGGTAATTGGGGAAGTCGCCCTCGATGAGACGGGTGGTGACCCGCACCGTGCCGATCTCGAAGCTGGCCTCGTCGGCCCCCAGGCGCAGTCGCACCTGGTCGGCCCCGGCGGCCACCCGGGTGAGCTCGCCCAGAGCCCGGGACGGCAGCAGGACCTGCTGACCGGCGGCGAGCAGGTTGGTGCCCGGGAGGTCGCACAACGCCAACCGGTACGAGTCGGTGGCGACCAGGCGCAACCCGTCGCTCTCGGCCGCCAACAGGACCCCGGTGAGGATGGGACGGGCGTCGTCGTGGCTGGCCGCCGGCACCACCTGGTGCAGGGCCTTCACGAACTCGGTGGTCTCGAGGGTGACGCCCTCGGCGGTCGGCTCGGGCAGGCGCAGGAACTCCTCGGCGGGCAGCAGGCGCACGGCGAACTGGGACCGCCCGGCGGAGATGATCGCCTCGCTGCCCTCGATCGACACCATCACCGCTCCGGGCTCGACCGCCCGGACGATGTCGGTGGCCAAACGGGCGGGGACGACACACACGCCGTCTTCGAGACCGGACACCTCGGCCTGCACCTGGATGGTGAGATCGAGGTCGCTCCCGGCCAGGTGGAGGCTGTTGCCGGCGACTTCGAGGCGGACGCCCGACAGCGCGGGCATGGCACCACCACGGGTGGCCGCAGCTCGGGCTGCCATTCCGAGGGCATCGAGGAGCAGATCGCGTTCAGCACGGAATTTCACCGACATACCTCTTTTGATGTTCTAGAGAAGAAGAGGCGGGAGGAGTAGTAGGGCCTGTGGACTGTGGACGAACCGGTGTCTGCCCAGGTGAGAGGCGGCGACGGGACGACCGGGTTGTCCCCAGCCTCGCGCCGGGAGCCGGTGATGTGGGAGTGCACGGGGGACAACGCGGCTGGATCCCCACACCGTCCCCAGCGGTTGGCGCGGCCCCCGAGGCCACCGCGGTTCTCGCAGCAGGCGGTCATGCGCCGTTGCCGAGACGCTGCATGAGCGCAGTCACCTGATCGAAGATGGCCCGGCGCTGTTTCATCAGCGTGTTGATCTTGTCGACGGCGTGGATGACCGTGGTGTGGTCACGGCCCCCGAACTCCCGACCGATGGCCGGGTAGCTGAAGTCGGTCATCTGGCGGAAGACGTACATGGAGATCTGGCGGGCGGTGACCAGAGGACGGCTGCGGCTCTTGCCGGTGAGGTCTTCGACGGTCATGCCGAACATCTCGGCCGTGGTGTCGAGGATCATCCTGGGGGTGAGCTGACGGAGCTCGGCGCTGATGAGGTGCTGGAGCTGCTCTTCGGCCATGGCCATGGTGACGGGAACACCGTGGATGCTGGCGTAGGCGGCGACCCGGATCAGTGCACCTTCGAGCTCGCGGATGTTGTCGGTGACGTGGGTGGCGATGTACTCGAGGACGTCGTCGGGCAGGGGGAGCGCTTCGGGCTCGGACTTGCGCCGCAGGATGGCCAGACGGGTCTCGAGGTCGGGAGGCTGGACATCGGTGGTGAGGCCCCACTCGAAGCGGGTGCGCAGCCGGTCTTCGAAGGCCGAGAGGTTCTTGGGCGAGCGGTCCGAGGTGATGACGATCTGGCGGTTGTCGTCGTGGAGGGCGTTGAAGGTGTGGAAGAACTCCTCCCTCGTGCCGTCCTTGCGTTCCAGGAACTGGATGTCGTCGACGAGGAGCACGTCGCAGGTGCGGTAGCGCTGCTTGAAGGCGAACTGGGTGTTGGTGCGGATCGACTCGATGAAGTCGTTGGTGAAGCTCTCGGCCGAGACGTAGACCACGTTCAGAGTCTCGTAGTGCTGCCCCACGTAGTTGCCGATGCCGTGCAGGAGGTGGGTCTTGCCCAGGCCGGCGTCGCCGTAGATGAACAACGGGTTGAACGAGCGCGCCGGCTTCTCGGCCACGCCCATAGCCGCGGCCAGGGCGAAGCGGTTGGACGTGCCGCTGACGAACGCCTCGAAGGTGTACTTGGGGTTGGGAGACGTGTCCTGGACACGCCGCCCGTTGGGCGTGGACCCGGGCTCGGTGGCTCGCTCAGCCGGGGGCCCGCCCACGCCCGCCGGCGGCCGGGTGGTGGCCTCGGGGGCGTCGAGGCCGGGCTGGCGGTCGCCGTCGCCGGCGTCGGTGTCCACCTGGAACACGATCTGCACCGGTTGTCCACCGACTTCGGCGCAGGCTCCTTCCAGCAGGGCCAGATGGCGCGTCACGATGCGGTCTTTCACCACTGCACTCGGCACGCTGAGGACGAGGTACTGGTTGTCGCCGCCCACGGCGCGCGCCGAGCCGAACAAGGTGTTCCATGTGCCTTCAGGCAACCTGGCGCGTAGCAACGCGGATGACGTTGCCCACAGACGTTCGGCGCGATCGATGCTTCCCACCCGCCGGCTCCTCCCTGGTCGATGCTTCGTCCACATGGGTATCCACAGCTGTGGATGACCCGATCGATGCGATTCTCAGTTGCGGCTGGTTCGCAAGATGCGGGGCCAGGGAAGTTGCGAGGGTCCCAGTTTCCGAGTGCCGCTCTCGGCCGTCTGAGAACCGTAGCACCGGCATTCCCGTGCCGCCGGAGAAGTTTTCGCCATCGGGGGTTCCCCGGCGGTCGTCGGGCGGTCGCCGCCGCGACTACCCTGACCACTGCACCGTTGGCGCACGATCTGGCGCGCCACGACCATGTCATGCAACGAATCGACAGCGTAGGAGGCCATGGGTGAAGCGCCCGTACCAGCCGAACAATCGCCGCCGGGCCAAGCGGCACGGGTTTCGCCACCGCATGTCCACCCGGGCGGGCCGAGCCATTCTCTCCGCCCGTCGTCGCAAGGGCCGTCATCAGCTGTCGGCCTGATCCAGCCCATCTCCGACCGGGCCACCTTCGGGCGTCTGCGACGGTCGAGGCAGCGGGCGCGGCGCGGGCCGGTGACGGTGACCTGGGTGCAAGGCGACCCCACCGAGCCCACCCGGGTCGCCTATACCGTCGGCCGGCGGGTGGGGGGAGCCGTCGTGCGCAACCTGGTTCGCCGCCGCCTGCGATCGGCCATCTTCGAGGCCCGAGGTGTGCTCCGTCCCGGTCCGTACCTGATCAGTGCCGGTCCCGAGGCGGCGCGGGCATCCTACGGGGAGTTGAGAGCAGCGGTGACCGAGGCGTTGAGCGCAGTGACCAAGACCCCGAAACCCTCGTGATGACGACGACCGAGAGCGGCGACTTACCCTCGGCGCCACCCGGTCCGGCGGCGCGAGCGGCATGCGCCGTGGTGCGCACCTACCAGCGCATCACCGTCGCCCGCCCGTCGCCGTGTCGCTACTGGCCCACATGTTCGAACTACGCCCTCGAAGCCCTCGAGACCCACGGCTTCTGGCAGGGCGCCTGGCTGGTCACCCGGCGGCTGGCCCGATGCCACCCCTGGGGTGGTCACGGGGTCGACGCGGTACCCGAGCGGAGAGCATAGATGCCTGTTCTGACGGCCACCATGCCTGTTCTGACGGCCAGCATGCGTGTTCTGACGGCCAGCATGGTGCTGGCGGCCAAATCGTTCTGGATCCTCGACCCGCTGTACACGGCGCTGGGCACGGTGCTGGCGTGGTTCTACGACGTCATCCCCTCCTACGGCATGGCCATCATCCTGCTGACCCTCGCCGTCCGGCTGCTCACCTTCCCCCTGACGGCGAAGCAGGCCCGGTCCCAGCAGCAGCTCCAGAAGCTCCAGCCCGAGCTGAAGCGCCTGCAGGCGAAGTACAAGGGCGACAAGCAGAAGCTCAACGAAGAGATGATGAAGTTCTACAAGGACAACCACGTCAATCCCTTCGGTGGCTGCCTGCCGCTTTTCATCCAGTTCCCGGTGCTCATCGTCCTCTACCGCCTGATCCTGGGACTGACCCGCACCTTCATCATCGGGTTCGCCGTCGTGGTCGGTGCCGCCGTGGCCGTTGGTGGGGCCCCCGCCGGCCCGCTCGAGGGAGTGACCGTCCAGAATGGCCACGTCAGCAGCGGATCGGTGTCAAAGGGTGTCGTCACCAAAGGCAACCTCGACGAGGCCCAGGCCGTGGTCAACGGCAAGGTCGTGGGCACCGTCACCGATGCCAAGATCGTAAACGGCAAGATCGCTTCGGCCAAGGTGATGAACGGAAAAGTGCTGGTGGGGACCATGACCGACCTCACCGTCACTGGCGGCCAGGTGGCCGGTTCCCCGAAGAACGTCCCCGACAGCAGCAGCCTGTTCAGGGCCCTGAAGGCCTCGGGCGGCAAGATGGAGTCCTGGGGGATGGACCTGGCCAAACGGGCATCGGACACGTCGGGATCCGAACAGGTGCCCTTCGTCATCCTGGTCGTCCTGGTGGGCGCCACCGGCTACTACCAGCAGCGCCAGCTGACGGGGCGTCTGCCCAAGGAGAGCGCCAACTCCCAGATGGCGGTCATGGGCAAGGTGTTCCCGCTGATCTTCGTGTTCATCTCATGGACGATTCCCGCCGGTGTCGTCGTCTACTTCCTGGTTTCCAACATTTGGCAGATCGGCCAGCAGGCCTACATGTTCCGGAACCAGCCCAAACCCGAGGCCGGCTCGAAGACCGAGGGCAAGGCCCCCAAGGGGCCCACCCCGACGGTGGGCAAGGGCAAGGCCAAGCCGGCGAACGGTCCCAAGAGCGCCAAGGGGTTGACGGGGGGGCGCCTGTCCAAAGGCGCCACGGCCAAGAACGCCAAGAACGTGAAGAACGCCAAGGGCGCCAAGAAGGTCACTGGGAGTGGTACCGCCGGCAACCGGGGACAACGAAAGACGGCGGCGAACAATGGCAACAAGCGTGGCCAGGATCGCTCCGCCCAACCGCCCAGGGGGCGCACCCTGCGCTCCGGCCAGGTGGCGCGCCCCGACTCGAAGAAGGCAGCGACGCAGTCCGCGGCCGAGAAGTCCCCGGGGCGCGCCGACGACAGCACCTCCAAGGCGCAGGGTACGAACGGGTCAGCTCCCCTCGCCACACCGACTCCGCCGGCCGCCGGCGACCGAGACAAGGACACCGAGTAGTGGAATGGGTGGAAGTGACGGCCAAGACCGTCGACGAGGCCAAGGACGCAGCCCTGGATCAACTGGGTGTCGACGAGTCTGACGCCGAGTTCGAGGTGCTCGAGGAGCCCAAGGGCGGTCTCTTCGGTCGCCTGCGTTCCGAGGCCCGGGTGCGGGCGCGTGTGCTGCCGACCTCGCCGCGACCCAAGGTCGACCGGCGGGGCCGCAGGTCGACGGGCCGCGAGCGTGGCGAACGCAGCGGTGACCGGGCTGTCCCTCAACAGCGGGGTGTGTCCACCGAAGAGGCACCTCCGCGCCGTCCGCGATCGTCGCCGTCCCCCACCCAAGGAGCCCAGATGATGAGTGACCAGTCCACCGTGGACGGCGGAGAGGTGGCCGAGACTTTCGTCCGAGGCCTCCTGGACGCCTTCGGCTCGCCGTACACCATCGACCGTCATGAGCTGGGGGAGGACACCGAGGAGGTCGCCGTCGAAGGCGAGGGACTGGGGCTTCTCATCGGCCCCGGCGGCCAGACCCTGGCCGCTATGCAGGAGCTGGCGCGCACCGTCGTCCAGCGCCATGCTGCCGGTCATCACGGGTGGGTGGTCGTCGACGTCGGTGGGTACCGCAAGCTGCGCCGGGAGTCTCTTGCGCGCTTCACCCGCGACGTGGCCACCCAGGTGCTCGCCAGTGGTGTCCCCCGCGTCCTGGAGGCGATGCCCCCCAGTGACCGCAAGGTGATTCACGACACCGCCAACGGCATCGACGGCGTGGTGACGTCGTCGGAGGGCGAAGAGCCACGCCGGCGCGTGGTCATCTCCCCTGAGCCTGACGCCGAATAGGTCGCTGCTCCCGGACGGCGGGAGCTTGGGGCGGCAACCATCGGGGGATGTTGATGGCAGGTGATGTATATGGCCGCCTCATGGTCCTCCTCGCCGAAGCGCAGAAGATCGGCCTGGTCGGTCCCGGCCCGGTGAGGACCCACGTCGAGCACGCCCTCGGGTTCGCTTCTGTGCTGGGCCGCTGCCCAGAGGGGCCGCTGCTCGACCTGGGAAGCGGTGCGGGACTTCCCGGTCTGGTCCTGGCCTCCGAGTGGCCCGACAGCCGATGGGTCCTGCTCGACAGCCGAGCACGCAGCACAAAGTTCCTGACCGGTGCCGTCGAGCGACTGGGCATGCAACACCGGGTCACGATCGTGGCAGCTCGGGCCGAAGTCGTCGCCCACGATCCGACCTACCGCGGGGCCATGCGGGTGGTGACGGCGCGAAGCGTGGCGCCGCCCGCGGTGGTGGCGGAGTGCGCGGCCGGCTTCCTGGTCGAGGGAGGGACGCTGGCGGTGAGCGAGCCGCCGGATCCGGGTCTCCCCCGCTGGGACACGTCGGGGTTGGCTCGCCTGGGAATGGGCCCGGCGCGCCTGGTATCAGCGAGCCAGGAGCTCCACTTCAGCGTGGTGGACCAGCGGTCCCCGTGCCCCGAGCGCTACCCCAGGCCGACCGGAGTTCCCGCCCGGCGCCCCCTTTTCTAGGCAGAGCACGCCGGGCTCCGGCTCCGTCCATGTTTCACGTGAAACGTGTGAGCTCGATGCCGTGATCGAATGTTTCATGTAAAACTCCCAACAAAGACTTGACCCTTCGCGACAGCGTGGCAAGATGGGCGAGTGACGAGTTGGCAGCGGGGCTGGGGGAACCCGGCGGTTTTTGATCCGTCCGATCCCGCGGTCGCTGACACCCCGGATGAACCTGACGCCGAGAGCCGAATGGCGGTCGTCGAGCCCGTCCCCCCCGATGCCCAATCGGGCCACAGCGTCGACGATGAGCGCGGTGACGGTGGGAGCGGTACGGAGGGTTCGTCGCAGGTCGCCACCCCGTCGGAGGCCAGCCCGTCCGAGGCCAGCCCGTCCGAGGTCATGCCGATCGGCGACGGCGGGGGAGACGCCTCCGGTGGGGACCCGATCCCGCTCCAGCCCCGTGACGCCACCGGGGAGTCTCCTCCCCAGAGTACGACCAGCGACGGCGAGGATGGCCTTGCCACCAGCCAGGCCGGGTCTGTGGTCACCGAACCTGGCACTGCCGGGACCACGCAGGCCGGGACAGCCCTGAGCGAGGCGACCCTGGGCGACACGACCCTGGCCGACACGACCCTGGGCGACACGGGCCTGGTGACGGCGCACGCCGAGGCAGGCGTCCTCGATGAGGAGGCTCCCCCACCGCGGGCGATGCCGGCAATGGCCACCCCGGAGCCGGCAGTCGACACCGGCGGCCAACCGATTCCGGCGATGGCGCCCCGGAGCCAACCTCGACCTCTCCCCCGGACCCTGGCCATCGCCAATCAGAAAGGCGGTGTCGGCAAGACGACGACGGCGGTCAACCTCGGGGCCGGCCTGGCGGCACTCGGATACCGCACCCTGGTCGTCGACCTCGATCCCCAGGGAAACGCTACGACCGGTCTGGGCATCGACGCCCGAAATCTCAGCGCCTCGATCTACGACGTGCTGCTCGCCGACCGGCCGCTCGAGGACGCCGTCGAGCCGACGGCGGTCCGGAACCTGTTCGTGGTTCCCGCCACCCTCGACCTGGCTGGTGCCGAGATCGAGTTGGTCCCCGCCTTCAGCCGGGAGCTGAAGCTGCGCCGAGCGGTCGACGGTCTCGACGGGCAGTTCGATTTCACCCTCATCGACTGCCCGCCGTCGTTGGGCCTGCTCACCGTCAACGGCCTGGCCGCGGCCGACGAGGTCCTGGTTCCCGTCCAGTGCGAGTACTACGCCCTCGAGGGCCTCGGTCAGCTGCTGCGCAACATCCAGCTCGTCCAGAGCAACCTGAATCCCGTGCTGGAGCTGAGCACCATCGTCCTCACCATGTACGACGCCCGTACCAAGCTGTCCGACCAGGTCGCCTCGGAGGTGCGCACCCACTTCGGCGAACGGGTCTGTCGCAACATCGTGCCTCGCAGCGTCCGGCTGTCAGAGGCGCCTTCGTTCGGGCAGCCCATCATCGTGTTCGATCCGACCTCCCGGGGCTCCATCGCCTACCGGGAACTGGCCAAGGAGGTGAGTGGTGGCGCGCCGCGGAGGACTGGGTAGGGGACTGGGGGCTCTCATCCCGCCCGGGAGCACCGAGCCCCCCGGTCCCACGGGGCCGGGAATGGCTGCACTGCAGGAATTGCCAGTTTCTTCCATTTCGCCCAACCGGCGGCAGCCTCGTACCGCCTTCGACGAGGAGTCCCTGGCCGCTCTCACCGCGTCGATCCGGGAGCTGGGGGTCCTCCAGCCCGTGCTCGTGCGGGCGACCGGCTCGGGTGACTACGAGCTGGTGGCCGGCGAGCGGCGCTGGCGGGCGGCCAAGCGGGCGGGGCTGGCGATGATCCCGGCTCTGGTGCGCACCACCGACGACGCCGCCTCCCTCGAGCAGGCCCTGGTCGAGAACCTCCAGCGTGAGGACCTCAACCCCATGGACGAGGGGGCCGCCTACCAGCAGCTCATCGAGGACTTCCACCTGACCCATGACGAGGTGGCGGCGCGCATGGGCAAGAGCCGGACCACGATCACCAACACCCTCCGGCTCTTCCAGCTGCCACCGTCGGTCCAGCGCCTGGTGGCCGACGGCAAGCTCAGCGCCGGCCATGCCCGCTCGCTGCTGAGCTCGCCGGACCGGGCGTTCCAGGAGGTCCTGGCCCGCCGCGTGGTCGCCGAGGGCCTGTCCGTGCGGGCGGTAGAGGCGGCGGCGCGCGCACACGGGCAACGAGGTGGCGGAGGCACTCAGAGTGGTCAGCCAACCACTCCGGGAGGGAACCACCTGCGGCCCCCCGGTCTGCTCGAGCTCGAGGAGCTGTTGTCCGCCCACCTGGAGACCCGGGTCAAGGTGCAGCTCGGTACAGGTCGGGGCAAAGTCACCATCGACTTCGCCGACCTGGCGGATCTCGAGCGCATCTACCGGGCTATGACGGCCAGCGGGCCCCGAGCCTCAGGCGTCTCCGGCAACGAGGTCGCCGCTCCCGCCTGATGGTCGCCAGGACGACCGATCCCTGTTGTCCACATGTGTTCCTCAGCTGTGGACAAGAGGTGGAGATCCTCAGATGAACTCCTCCAGCTCTTGGAGGAGCTGACCCTTGCCCTTGGCCCCGACCAGGCGCTTCTTGGCCACCCCGTCTTTGAAGATGATCAGGGTGGGGATGCTCATGACCTCGAAGCGCCGGGCGATGTTGGGGGCATCGTCGACATTGAGCTTGGCGATCCGGAGGCGCCCCTCGTGCTCGCCGGCGATGGCCTCGAGCACCGGCGCCACCATGCGGCACGGCCCACACCACTCGGCCCAGAAGTCGACTACGAGCGGCACCTCGGACGAGCCGACCTCCTCGTCGAACGTCTCCTCGGTGAGAATGTCCATGGGTTTCGGTCCTCCTCCGGCAGGGCACCAGATGTGCCCGTACGTAGCTAATGGAACGTCTCCCGGCCGAGCGTCATTCCGGGCCGGGTACGGCTTGGGTGATCCGACGTGTTCGTCCTACCCGTCTGCTTGGGCCTCCAGCCACCGCTCGGCGTCGATGGCTGCCATGCACCCGGACCCCGCCGCGGTGATGGCCTGGCGGTAAATGTGATCCTGGACGTCGCCGCACGCGAACACACCGTCGACATCGGTCTTGGCGCCGTCGTGGGTGCGCAGGTAGCCGGCCTCGTCCATGTCGAGGTGACCGACGAGCACCGAGGTGTTGGGCACGTGGCCGATGGCCACGAACACCCCACTGGCCTCGACGGTGGTCTCCACGCCGGTCTTGACGTTGCGGACGCGGATGCCGCTGAGACGGCCGTCGCCTTCCAGGTCGACGGGCACCGAGTCCCAGAGGAACTCGATCTTGTCGTTCTTCTGGGCCCGCTCCTGCATGATCTTGGACGCCCGCAGCGTGTCGCGGCGGTGGATGACGGTGACCTTGTCGCCGAACCGGGTGAGGAAGAGCGCCTCCTCCATGGCGGAGTCGCCGCCACCGACCACGACGATGGGCTGGCCCTGGAAGAAGAAACCGTCGCAGGTGGCACACGTGGACAGACCGCGGCCCATGAAGCGGCGTTCGGCCTCGAGCCCCAACATCTTGGAGCGGGCACCGGTGGACACGATGACCGTCCGGGCGCGGAACTCCTCGTCGCCCACCCATACGCCGAACGGCCGGGACGAGAAATCGACGCGGGTGGCCTTCACGGTGAGGAACTGGGCCCCGAAACGCGCCGCCTGGGCCCGGAAAGCGCCCATGAGCTCAGGGCCCTGGACGCCGTCGACGAACCCCGGGTAGTTCTCCACCTCGGTGGTGAGCATCAACTGACCGCCGGGCTGATCGCTGGTGGAGGAGGGCTCGCCCTCGAGGACCAGCGGGCGCAGGTTGGCGCGGGCCGTGTAGATGGCAGCCGTGAGCCCGGCCGGGCCGGACCCGATGATCAACACGTCGCGAACTTCTGTCACTGCCCCTCCGTCGGTTTCGGTGGCCTGATCAGGCGTTGGCCGGGCGCGCCGTCTTCTTCGACCACAGGAACGCCCCTGCGGCAGTGAATATTGCCCCGAGCAGGACGTACACGCCCCACACCGGCCCCGGGAGCAGCTCGTCGAGTCCCCTCACCAGGCCGATCACGGCGAGCACGCCGGCGGTGGCCCCCATGATCAGGGCGAGCAGGCCGAAGACCACCACCCGAGCGATGCGGACGAGGCGGTCGGTGGTGTTCGAACGGACCTTGTCGACGATCTCGTCGACCTTGTCGAGGGCCTGGACGGCCCACTCGGGAGCCGGGGAGCCCGAGGACCCGGCCGCCCTCGCCGGGGGGGTTGTCACGGTCGGGCGCGTGGCCGGGCCACCGGGGCTGGTCACCGTCGGGCGGTGGGCAGGGCCATCCGGCTCGGAAGACGCGCCGGGTGGCATGGGTGGCACGTCGCCGCGGCGGGACCCGCCGGCCTGGGCCTCGTACGCCATGGAACGCAGCCTACCCTTGAGCATGCTTCGACGAATCCTCGGCGCGGTGGCCGGGGCGGCGACGGCCGCGCTGGGGGCGCTGATCCTGGGCGAGTATCCCTTCACCGGACTGGTCGTGCTGGGTGCGGGGATCCTGTTCGGGTGGTTCGTGGCCGAGGTGCTGATCTGCGTGGCGCGCTGGCGCGGCCCGGGGGCCGCCACCGTGGGTGCGGTGTTGGCAGGCGGCGGCCTCGTCTGGGCGGCGTGGATCTCCGAGGGCCACGACCTGAGCTATCTCACGGTCGGGGGCTGGGCGGCAGTGGCCCTCGGTATGGCCGCCGCCGCGGTCAGGGGATGGAGCCCGGGAACAACTCCCGGCAGTCCGGCAGGGCCCGCGCCTCCGCCCTGACCGCCGTACCCGTCATGCCGCCGTCAGGTGGACATCGCTCAGGGTCAGGGCGTTGGAGTCGCCCATGTCGGTGATCCACAGCAACACGACCGTTCCTGTCCGATCGTTGAGGGCGAAGGTGCCCGTGCCGTCGATGCCCGTCTTGGTAACCGCGGCGCTGCCCCATCCCGTCGGTGGGGCACTGTCGCTCGCGATGTTGGCCACGAAGACCTGGGCGCTCCAACCCCGATTGGTGGACACCGCCTCCAGCGACCCCAGCTTGGTCGGGTCGTTCAAGGTGAGGACCACCCCCACGCCTGTCTTGAGGCCGCCGAACTGGGCGTTGCCGTACTGCTCGGTCGACCAGGCGGTGGCGGGATTGTTGTCGATGACGTTGGCGACGTCGGCATCGTGCTCGGACCGGTCTCCCGGGGGCGGGTCGAAGGCGGCGGCAGAGACGATGGCCACGGGCGCGCCCTTGCCGCCACCGCTGTTCGACGGTGAGTGCAGGATGCGCTGACCGGTGTCGCTGCGGGCGAAGAGCACCCCCACCAGGCCCAGGGTGGCGACGAGCACCACGACCACCACCACTGCGAGCACCCTCGAGCCCCTGGTCCGCCCCACTGCGGGGATGCCTGCGGCCGGAGTGTCGTGGGCGCCGCCCCCGCCCGGCGGGCGAGGGCGAGCGGGACCGACCTGGGTGGGCGGGCCCACCGCCACCTGGGTGTTCGAACCCGGCCCCGCCCCGGCACCGTCGGTGGCCCCGAGCCTCGGCCCGTGGAGGGTCTGGTCGCCGCCGGAGGAGGGGTCGTACTCGGCATGGCGGTCGACGGCGACCAGGGCGGCGCGCAGGTCGGCCGCGCTCTGGTAGCGCTCGTCGGGCGCCTTGGCCATCGCCCGCGCCACCACCGCCTCCAGGGGAGCCGGGATCTCGGCTCGGACCTGTCGCAGCGGGAGCGCGGTGGCAGTGGCGTGCTGGACGGCGACGGCCACGTCTGTCTCGCCGGTGAAGGGGACCTGGCCGCTCAGCATCTCGTAGAGCACCACGCCCAAGGCGTACACGTCGGAGCGGCCGTCGACCTGCTCGCCGTTGACCTGCTCGGGGGAGAGGTACTTGGCGGTTCCGACGATGGCACCGCTCTGGGTGAGGTCGCCGGTGTCGAAGCTGGCGCCACTCGCGTCTTCGGCCGCTTCGATGGCCGCTTTGGCGATACCGAAGTCGGCGACCTTCACCCGGTCGCCCTCGGCCACGAGGATGTTGGCCGGCTTCACGTCGCGGTGAATGACCCCCGCTCGGTGGGCGTAGTCGAGGGCGTCAGCCACCTGGATGGCCAGACGGACGGCCCGTTCGGGGCTGAGCGGGCCCGACGCCGACAGGATCTGGCGCAGGGTGCTCCCGTCGACACGTTCCATGACGATCCAGGCCACGCCCTCGTCGACGCCGGTGTCGTAGGTGGCGACCACGTTGGGGTGGGCGAGGCGCGCGGCAGCGATGGCCTCACGTCGGAAGCGGGCGAGGAACGAGCTGTCGTCGGCCAGGTGCGAGTGCAGCACCTTGACGGCCACCCGGCGACCGAGGATGTCGTCCTGTGCCTCCCAGACCTCGGCCATCCCGCCGCTGGCGATGCTGCGCTGCAGGCGGTACCGCCCACCCAGGACGCCCTCGGCGTCGATGCGGCGGAAGGCCATAGCGAGGCGACGCTACCGCGGGTTCTCCCGGGCGCACTCGCGTCGACGCGCCGGCGGACGTGGAATCAGGCCACCTGGTAGGCCACGCCCACGGCCCGGGGGCCGGCGTGGGTGCCGATCACCGCGCCCAGGTTGGCGATGACGAGCCGGTCGTCGCCCACGTGGGCTGCGACCAGTGACCGCAGGACGTCGACGTCGGGCGCCTGGCCGGAGATGACGGCCACCTCCCCCGGCGGGGCGTCGGCCGCCACCCGGTCGGCCAACCAGGCGAGGGCGCGGGCCCGGGTGCGCTGGCGGGGGCCGGGCTCGACTGCCCCGTCTCGGACCTCGATGGCCGGCTTCACCGACAGGATCGATCCCAACAGCGCTTGGGCGGCGCCGATCCGTCCTCCCTTTTTCAGGTTCTCGAGGGTGTCGAGGGTGCCGTACACCCGGGTGCGTGCCGCCAACTCGGCGGCCACCGCGGCGACCTCCTCCACGTCGCTGCTGCTGGCCCCGGCCCGCGCCGTGGCCAGCACGATCATCCCCAGGCCCATGGTGACCGACCGGGAGTCGACGACCCGGACGGCAACCTCACCATCGAGGGCGGCGGCCGCCGCTCGGGCCGCCTCGATGGTGGCCGACAGCTTCGACGACAGGGACACGCACACCACGCCGTCGGCCCCGCTTTGGGCGGCGGCGCGGAACGCCACCTCGAAGGCACCGGGAGACGGAGCGGAGGTCTCGGGGAGCACGGGGGACGACGCGCAGCGCGCCCAGAACTCGGCGGGAGTCAGGTCGCGACCGTCGACCAGTTCCTCGTCGCCGAAGCGGATGGACAGGGGCACCACGCCGATGCCGTGGGCGGCGACGAGGTCTGCCGGCAGGTCGGAGCTGCTATCAGTGATGACGGCGATGGTCATAGGTGCCAGATGGTGTCATGCCCGCACGCCTCACGCCGGGACCAGGCGGCGGGCCCGACGGCCCTTCAAGGCATGGCGGCCCCACCACACGGCTAGGAAGACCGCCGCCCCGAGCGAGACCACCAGGCCGATGCCCGACGCCGCCGCCGAGCGCACGGTGAGCCGGGCCTGGCCGATGACCAGGTTGCCGTCCGGTGACTCCAGCGTGATGCGGAGGGGGAAGGCGCCCGACGTGCGTGACACCACCGAGAAACGCTGGGTGGTGTTCTGCCTGGTCAGGTCGAGCGTCTGGGTGTTCCCCCTCGGGAAGTCGAGCTTGTCGCTCTGGACCTTCACCACCACCCTGGCCGGCACCCCCGTCCGGTTCTGGAAGGTGACGGGGATCTCCGCCGCCCGGGCGGTGAGGGTGATGGACCGGCCGCCGGGCATCCGGATGTCCCGGCGCTGGGTGTCGATACCGCTGAGCACGGCGTCGAGGTAGGCCTGACGCTGGCGGTTGGTGCGCAGGTCGGTCGATTCGGCCAGGAGCAGGCGCTCGTCGAGGTTCCCGTGGTCGGCCGTCCCCGGGCCCAACACCGACCCCAGTGCGTCGAGACGGGTGCGGCCCGTGCGCAGGGCGGGCGCCATGTCGGCCAGGCCGCCCGGGGCGGGCGGCGCCACCAACCGTTGGAGGGGTCGACCGCTGTCGGCCTTGGCCTGGGCGACTCCCGTGAAGAGCCCGTCGAGCGAGATTGCCTCGGCGATGGGGTTCTGCCCCAGGCCGGCGACGACGGTGTCGAGGAACTGGCGGTCGGCCCGCCAGGTGGGCGGGGCCATGGCCACCACGCCTCGGCTGTCGGTGCCGGGCCGGTCGAGGTAGACGACGGCGAGGTCGGCGAGGAGATGGTTGGCGGCCAGGACGGGCGGCACCGAGTTGTCGAAGTACCCGGACAAGCCGGGGTCGGCCACCACCGCCGGCACCTGGCGCTTCCCCCCGGACAGCAGGAAGGGCTCGGTGACGGTGAGCTTCTGGGGGGTGACGGGTTTGAGGTCGGTGTCACGGGTGACGACCCGGTCGTACCCCCGCTGGGCCAGCAGGGCGATCGACGCGTCGTCGAGGGCGCCCTGGGCCATCCAGGTGCGGGAGTCGGGCCGGACGTGGAGGGTGTCGGCGATGGTGTCCGATCCCCGGACCACCTGGGTCATGGCATCGGTGGTCAGGCCGCCGGCGAAGAGGGCGGGCAGGCTGGTCGGGACGTAGGTGCCGGCCAGCACGGTGACCGATCCGGATCGCTGCTGGAGGGCCTTGAGGGTGGCGGCCGCCTTGTCGTCGGAACTGGCGGCCAGGGTGGCCAGCGTCTCCGGGGTCGGGGCCAGTGCCACGGGGGTGTTCCGCAAGGCGTCGAGGCCCGAGCTCAGGGCTGCCAGGTCGTCGACGCCCTGGAGCTGGCGCGCACCGGACGGGGGCAGACCGGCATCGGCGTGGACCGGCAACACCAGGGCCATCCCCAACCTCGCGCCTGTGGGAGCAATGGGCAGGTACACGAGATGGGTCGTGACGCGCTGCAGCATCCGCCCTCCGGGGCGGTCGCGCAGGTCGACCCTGACCGGGAAGACACCGTCGACTTTGCCCAGCGTCAGGGCGTCGACCAGGTGCAGGTTGACGCTCACGTCGCCGGTGCTGCCATCGGGCACGAGTGACGACAGGGGGAACGTCTGGGGCGCGATGGCCGGCGCAGTCGTGATCTTGTCGCTCAGGGTGACGGCGAACTCCGAGCGGGTGGCCACCGCCGGGTAGATCGTGACCGCGAGCTCCGGGTCGGCCGGCCCGGCCGGGCGCTCGACGTGGAGCCGCAAGCTGAAGTCACCCGAGGCGCCCACCCACGGCGACTGGTAGACGAGTGTCATCGAACCCTTGGCCGGAGGCGGGGGCGGCTTCGTCGTGGCCGCTCCCGCCAGGGTGAACGAGCTCAGCGCGCCGATCAGGGCCAGCACAGCCGGGAGAGCGAACCTTGCCGGGCGACGGTGTCTCATCCCAGTTCCCGGCGCAGCACCACCAGATCGGAAGGCTGGCTGCGGAAGCCGAGACCCTCGTACAGCGAGAAGGCAGCGGTGTTGGAGACCTGGGTGTTGACGGCGGCGCGCCCCACGCCCTTGCGGCGCAGCCAGTAGAGGCCGTCGAGGGCCAGGGCCCGACCCAGGCCCCGGCGCTGGTAGGCGGGGTCGACGGCGAGGCGCTGGAGGTAGCCGTCGCTGCCGGCCCGCCCGGTGATGGCGTAGCCGGCGATCTGCCCACCCTCCAGGGCCACCCGGAAACGGGACGACGGCGTGGCCGCCAGCGCCTGCTCCAGACCCCACTCGTCGAGGCGCCAGAACGGCGAGAAGGTGGCGGCGTCGACCTGCAGCACGCGCCGGTGATCGGCCCGCCGGGCCCGGCGGAGGGTGGCTTCGGGCGCCTTGGCCAACCGCTCCAGGTCGTGCAGCAGCAGGTGCAGCCGTTCCTGGTCGCCAAAGCCGGCGGCGTAGAACGGATGGCGCTCGGAGGCGGACAGGGCGGCGGTGATCACGCTGGCGTAACCACGGCCGGAGAGCTCACCCAGGCAACGCTGGATGAACGCCGCCGACGGCGGGGGAGCATCGGAGACGGGAGCGAGGTAGGCGACTCGCCCGTCTCCCCGCCACGGCCCCGTCCGGACCCGTTCCCGCCCCGACGACAAGACGTCGGTCCTCGTTCTCGATCGGGCCGTCACCTCCGACGAGGATACCGAGCCGGCGCCCGGTCTGAGGGGGCAGCGCAACCGCACGCGTCGAGGGCGAGGGAGCCCAACGCCTGGAGCGCCGTCCTCGGCCAGTTGTCGATGAGTCTGCGCCCGCAGAACTCCGAGATTCGGGAGCGGCAGCGATATCGTGGTGTCGACTACGGTCTCCCGAGTGACCGACACAGAACACGCTGCGCTCCGTTCGCTACATCGATTGTTTTCTCAGCACCGCAGAGCTCGCACTGCCGTTTTGAGCCTGACGTTGCTGGCGGGGCTCGTCAGCGGGATACTGGCCAGTCCCACCCGGGCCGATACTTCCAATGCCTGGGACTCGACCCGAGGATACGCTGCCAATGACCTGGTGAACTACGCCGGCCGGCAGTGGAGGGCCGCGACCGCGGTTCCGGCGGGCATGGCTCCGGCAGGGGTGGGCGACGGGTCGGCGGACGACCGGGCGGCCTTACTGAGTCAACGGGTCGGCTTCGGGCGCCAGGCCGGTACGGCTGGGATCAACCTGGAAAATCCTGCGATAGCGCCCACATATCACGTCACGACTGACGCTGACGACTATGCGAATCCCCAGCCGGGCAGTTTGCGCTACGCGCTGGCACAGCCGGTACCCCTTTGGATCGTCTTCGACGGCGACCTCACCATCAAGCTGAACCCTCCCGACAAGCGGACAATGACTCTGGTCACGAGCAACAAGGTGATTGACGGCAGGGGTCACACCGTTGTCCTCCAAGGCCGGGATCTCGACCCAGCCAACCCCAAGGATGCCGGCGTGTTCGGGCTCGGGCTCGATCATGTAGCCAATGTCATCATCGAAAACCTGACGCTAACCAAGTTCGGCAATCCCGCTCTCACCTCTGCCAACAACATTCCCAACGCTCTCGACATCAGTGCGTCCCATGATGTCTGGGTGGACCATACTGATCTCAGTCACACCGGCAACAAGGTGATCGGTGTCTCCAGAGGATCGTCAAACCTGACCGTTTCGTGGAACCACGTGCACGATCAGGCACAAGGCATCGAAATCGGCAATCAGGCCACTGGGGACCAGGACACGGTTCAGACGGTCACCCTGCACCATAACTACTTCGAGCCGGGGAGTGGTCTGAACAGTGGCTATCGTCATCCGGTCGTGAGCTATGGCAGCAAGGCTCATGCCTACAACAACTACGATTACCATTGGACGGCCTTCGGGATGCTGGCCCAGCGTTTCGGCCAGCTCTACGCCGAGAACAACATTCTCGAGGCCGGGAGCAATCGGTCAGCCGTCATCTTCCAACCGCAAACTGATGGCGCCAATGATCACTGTGGCAAGGGAGTATCGATCGATCTCAACACTCCTATAAACGGTTCAACCGTCACCGACACCGTGACCGTTCATGCAAGCGTGCGCGCCCGTCCCACCACAGCGGGCGGGACGGTTCCCGTCATCGATGGAGTGCAATTCTTTCTCGACGGCAGCCCGTTCGGGTCTCCGATCAGCGCCAGGCCGTTCGAGCTGACGTGGGACACCGCGACGTCTGGAGCGGGTACCCACACGCTCGAGGCAAAGGCGTTGTATCACGTTCCACCCGATTCGACGCCGGCCACGGCGAGCTCGACGACGGTGACCGGGCTCGTGAGCGTCGTGGTCGCCGATCGGGCCGCACCCCCACCTCCCGGCCCCGACGACACCGGGTGCAACATCGATGATCGGCCGGGTTTTGTGAAGGCTGTGGGCAACTTGGCCATTGGGACGAAGGTGAAGGTCAACCAGAACCAGCCTGGCACTGTGTTCCATGACATCGACCCGACGCAGCCCGATCGGGCTGTGGCCCCGAGCGAGCTGTATCCCTACGTTGCCGAGGCGGCGACGCTCGACTTGGCCGCCAAGGTCAAGACGTATGCCGGTCCGAGCGCCTCACCGTGGGTCCTGGCGACGGCCGGCTGAGCAACGGCGCCTCCCTCGGCGGGGTGGGTCACCGGACGCAGCCGCCAGGACAGTCGGTGACTGGTCTGGATGCCAGCGTTTGCCGTTGATCGCCGGTGGGCACCCTCGATCAACCATCGCCACTTCTGTTGGGAGGCAACTCATGATCGGATTCATCATCGGGCTCATCATCGTGGGCCTCATCGCCGGTGCCCTTGCTCGCCTGCTCGTGCCTGGCCGCGACCCGATGGGCATCGGGGGCACCATCGTCTTGGGCATCGTCGGCTCCTTCGTCGGGGGCTTCCTGGCCGACGTGCTGTTCCGCAGCGACGCCAACGACCGGGGCCTTAGCCCGGCGGGCATCTTCGGTTCGGTGATCGGCGCCATCATCGTGTTGCTCATCTACAACGCCGTCACCCACCGTCGCGCCCGGGTGTGACGACTCCGGCTGGCGTCGGCGTCAGCTGGTGGCGCCGACCAGGCCGGTGATCGCCGCCGCGATCACCAGGAGGGGCACAGCCAGGAGGGCGAGCCCGGTCAGGACCCAGAAGGTCGGCGTGAGGAGCTGAGCCAGCCGGGCCCACGATCCGGCCACGTCGCCGTAGTCACGGAAGGCGGCGTGCAGCGAACGGGCTGCGGCCAGCCACCCGGTCGACCCGGTCCTCTCCTCGGGGATCGGGCGGGCCGTCGCCGCTCCGCCTTGCGGCGCCCGCCATCGCAGCGGAGAAGGCGATCAGGCTGGCCAGCCGGCGGACGGCCTGTTCCACGCGCATCAGTGTCCGACCGGGGGTGCCCGGCGGGCCAGGGCCGGTGTCGGTCCCGACGCGGAGTCGGCGAATCCGCTGAAGAGATCGAGCAGTGCATCGCCGGCGCTCCAGCGCGGGGCCCAGTCGAGCTCCCGGCGGGCCCGGGTGCAGTCGAGCACGGGGACGTCGAGGGCCAGGTCGAGCCAACCGGGGGGCGTGGGCTGCAGGCGCAACCGCCAGGACACGTCGGCGCCGATCCGCAGGGCGAGCTTGGGAACGGGCACCGGGCGGGCGCCCAGGACCCGCCCCAGCTCGGCCGAGTCGAGCACCGGCTCGGCGGCCAGGTTGAACGGGCCACGCACCTCGCTGGTCAGTGCCAGGCGACAGGCCTCGGCCACATCGCTGGCGTGGACGGCCTGGAAAACCAGGCGCGGCGTTCGTGGCACCACGGGGATGGCGCCGAGGCGAAGGAGCCGGGCCGGGAACCAGGAGCCGAGGAACAGGCGACGGATGTCGGCCGCCGACTCCCGCTTGAAGATCAGGCCCGGCCGCAGGCGCACGACCCGGACTGCGGGATGGCCGGCCTCGAAGTGGTCGAGGATGCGCTCCACCTCGGCCTTGTGGCGCCCGTAGAAGCTGGACCTGGTTCCCTCGGTCGGCCACGTCTCGTCCACCGCCCGGTCCTTGGGCCCCGGGGAGTAGGCCCCCACCGACGAGGCATAGACGACGGTGGGAACCCCGGCGGCAGCGGCGGCGGCAAACACCCGCTCGCTGCCGGCGACGTTGGTGGCCCGCATCACGTCGATGTCGTGCGACGGTTGGATGAGCCAGGCCAGGTGCACGACGGCATCGGCTCCGGCGAACACCTTGTCGAGATCGGCGTGAACAACGTCGGCCGCGGCCCAGTCGACCTTGCTCCAGGGCCGGCCGGCCGGCGCCGGGGCATCGGGGACCCGGCGAGCCACACCGAGTACCGAGCCCACCGAGGAGTCCGAACCCAGTGCATCGAGCACGCTCGTCCCCAGGTTGCCGGTTGCCCCGGTGACGACGACCCGCACGCCCCGGGCCTACCCGCCACGAGTAGCGGTGTAACGGAGACACCACGGGGTAGTGGATCGGCCATGGCGTCCCACGGCTACAGCCTCTCGAACGAAGAGCACAGTCCCGCCACCCTGGTGGCCAATGCCATCCGGGCCGAAGAGGCGGGCTTCGACTTCTTGACCATCTCGGACCACTACCACCCGTGGATCAGCGCCCAGGGCCACAGCTCGTTCGTGTGGTCCGTGCTGGGCGCCGTCGCCGCCTCGACCGAACGGGTCGGGGTCGGGGTGGGCGTCAACTGCCCGACCGTCCGCACCCACCCGGCCGTCGTCGCCCACGCCGCGGCCACGACGTCGCTGCTGTTCGGTGACCGATTCTTCCTCGGCGTGGGCACGGGCGAAGCGCTCAACGAACACGTCGTCGGCGTGCGCTGGCCGCCACCGCAGACCCGCCTGGCCATGCTGGAAGAAGCGGTGGAAATCATGCGGGCGCTGTGGTCCGGCGAGACGGTCGACCATCAGGGCCGGTTCTACGAGGTCGACAACGCCAAGCTCTTCGACCCTCCCGACCAGCCCGTCCCCCTCATCGTGTCGGCCTTCGGCCCCACGGCGGCGGCCGTGGCCGCCCGGCTGGGCGACGGGTACTGGGGCACTTCACCGGACAAGGGGATCGTCGACCGCTTCTCCGACGCTGGGGGCCAGGGTCCCCGGTATGCCCAGATCAACCTGTGCTGGGGCACGGAGCCGTCGGCGGCCCGCCAGATGGTCCACCGCATGTGGCCCAACGGCGCCATCAAGGGCCAGCTCTCCCAGGACCTGCCGACCTGGACCCATTTCGAGCAGGCCGCGACCATGGTCACCGAGGACGACGCCACCGAGTCGATCCCGTGCGGGCCTGACGTCGACGCCGTCATGGCATCGGTGCGCCAGTACCTCGACGCCGGCTACGACCACCTCCACTTCCACCAGATCGGCCCCGACCAGGAGGGCTTCTTCGGGTTCTGGAGCTCCGAGCTGCGCCCCGCCCTCGGCGCCCTGTCGGGCTGAGCCGGTGGGCGTGCTCTGCGAGAGCCATCCCGCCTTCGCCGCCCACAACGCTGGCCCCGGCCACCCCGAGGGCCCCGACCGCCTGGCCGCCGCCCTGGCCGGCGTGGACTCGTTGGGCCTGGGCGACGAGGTGGTGCGCGTCGAGCCCCGGCCGGCCAGTGTCGAGGAGGTCGCCGTCGTTCACGACCCCGCCTTCGTCGCTGCCCTCGAGCGGTTCTGCGCCGACGGCGGCGGCCGGATCGACGCCGACACCCGGGCCGGGCGCGAGTCGTGGCCGGCCGCCCTGCTGGCGGTGGGTGCCGGCCTCGACGCCGTCGCCCGCCTGCGCGACGGGCAGGCCGAGGCGGCGTTCTGCGCGGTGCGCCCGCCCGGTCACCACGCCACACCGGGCCGGGCCATGGGTTTCTGCCTGCTGAACAGCCTCGCCGTCTGCGCCGGCTCCCTGGCCGCGCAGGGTGAGCGGGTGGTCGTCGTCGACTGGGACGCCCATCACGGCAACGGTACCCAGGACGCCTTCTGGGCCGACCCCCGGGTGCTGTACGTGTCGATGCACCAGTGGCCGCTGTACCCCGGCACCGGCCGCCTGACCGAGACGGGCGATGGGGACGGGACGGGGCTGACGATCAACCTCCCCCTGCCACCGGGCGCCACCGGCGACGTGTACGGCGCCGCCTTCGACGAGGTCGTGGAGCCGGCCGCCGCCGCCTTCGACCCCACGTGGGTGCTCGTGTCGGCCGGCTTCGATGCCCACCGGGCCTGCCCCCTCACCAGCCTGGGGCTGTCGGCCGGCGACTACAACGACCTCGGTCGGCGCTCGGCGGCCCTGGCCCCCCCAGGCCGTTGCGTGGCGTTCCTCGAGGGTGGCTACGACCTGGCTGCGCTGGAAGGCTCCGTCGCCGCCTTCGTCGGCGCCCTGGCCGGCGTCGACCACCGCCCGGAGCCGCCCACCTCGGGTGGACCGGGCCGCGACGTCGTCGACGCCGCCGCCCGTCTCCGCGCCGCCTGAGGTCACATCCTCGAACATCCCGGCGGGGGCCTCTTGTCGGGTGGCACTCGCCGGGCGCTGCGAGCCGATGGGTACCCTCACAGCTGTGATCCCCGATCGAATGAGCCCGCTCCTGGACGAGGTCCGGCCCCTGGCCGAGCGCTTCGACGCTGCCGGGCACCGGATCTACCTGGTCGGGGGCAGCGTCCGCGATGCCATCCTCGGCCGTGCCCTGGAGAAGATCGACCTCGATTTCACGACCGATGCCCGACCTGACGACATTCTGGCCGTGGTCGGCGGCTGGGCCGATGCGGTATGGACCCAGGGCAAGCGGTTCGGCACCATCGGCGCCTCCCACCGCGGGCGCCACTACGAGATCACCACCCACCGGGCCGACGCCTACTCGCCCGATTCGCGCAAGCCCGAGGTGGCCTTCGCCGATGTCGTCGAGGCCGACCTGTCCCGGCGCGACTTCACCGTCAACGCCATGGCCCTGGCTCTGCCCGACCTGGTGCTGGTCGACCCCTTCGGCGGTGTAGCCGACCTGGGCGAGCTGCGCCTGCGCACGCCGCTGGCGCCCGAGGACTCCTTCGGCGACGACCCTCTCCGCATGCTGCGGGCCGCCCGGTTCATCGCCGGCTACGGCCTGGTCCCCGACCCGGAGCTGGTGGCCGCCGTGAAGGCGATGCGCGGCCGGATGGAGATCGTGTCGGCCGAACGCATCCGCGTCGAGCTCGACAAGCTGCTGGTCGTGGACCAGCCCGGCCCGGGGCTGTGGTTCCTCGTGCAGACGGGGTTGGCCGAGGAGTTCCTCCCCGAGATCCCCGCTCTGGGCCTCGAGCAGGATCCCGTGCAGCGCCACAAGGACGTGCTGGCCCACACCATTGCCGTCGTCGACAAGACCAGCCCCGATCGCATCCTGCGCATGGCTGCGCTGCTGCACGACATCGGCAAGCCCAAGACCCGGTCGTTCGGCCCCAACGGTGTGTCGTTCCACCACCACGAGGTGGTGGGGGCCCGCATGGCCGAGGAGCGGCTCAAGGCCCTGCGCTACTCCCACGACGACATCGCCGACATCCGGCGCCTGGTCGAGTTGCACCTGCGCTTCCACGGCTACGGCGACGAGGCGTGGACCGACACCGCGGTGCGGCGCTACGCGCGCGACGCCGGTCCCCTCCTGGACCGGCTCAACGAGTTGACCCGGTGCGACTGCACGACCCGCAACCGGGCTCGGGCGGCGGCGCTGTCGGCCCGGATGGACGACCTCGTGCGCAGGATCGCCGACCTGAAGACCCGCGAGGAGCTCGACGCCATCCGTCCCGATCTCGACGGCACCCAGATCATGGCGCGCCTGGGCATCGGCCCCGGTCGGGCCGTCGGCGAGGCGCGCGAGTTCCTGCTCGACCTGCGCCTGGAAGAGGGCCCTCTGGGCGAGGAGGAAGCCGGCCGGCGCCTCGACGCCTGGTGGGCAGCCCGCCTCTGACCGTTCTCTTCGCGATTTCTAACCGTGGGTGTTGGAAATCGCGAAAAGAACGCTGGGGGGCGCCTACTCCTTGCGGGCCCGCATGATCAGGGTTCGGGGCACCCAGCCCGAAGAGGCGGCGGAACCGGGGTCGTGGCGGTCGCTCCGCGGTTCGGGCTCGAGGATGGTGTCGACGCGGAAGTTGGCCCGCGTGAGCCCGACGAAGAGATCGGCGATGGTGTGGTGGTAGCCGAAGAGCGGCGGGTCGCCCGAGGTGAGGTCGACCGGGGCGGCATCGAAGTAGGACCGGCGCACCATCAGCGGCTCGTCGTCGTCGACGAACATGTCGTGGGCGGGGTGAGGCACCGAGAACACCAGCGGGCACCCGCCCTTGAGCACCCGGTGGACCTGTCGGAAGACCCGGTTCACGTCCTCCACCAGGCTGAGGGCGTAGACCGAGAACACCAGGTCGACGGTGTCGGCCCGCGAGAAGGCCAGGTCGGCCAGGTCGCCCTCGTGGAACTCGACTCTGACCCCCGCCTTGTCGGCCAGGCGCCGGGCCCGGGTGAGGTGCTCGTGGGAGAACTCGAGACCGATGGACCGGGCTCCCTGAGTGGCCAGGGCCACCGAGGCGACCCCGGAGCCGCAACCGAGCTCGAGCACCCGCTTGTCGGCCACCTGGCCGAGGAGGCGAAGCTCGGCCTCGGTGGCGATATCGGGCCCGTAGCGGACCACGTCGGCCGCCTCCGGATCGGTGACGGGTTGGCGGTTCCAGGACACGACACCAGACAGGGCCACGGGGAGATCTTGCCCCACGACGGCGCCCTCCAGACGGATGCGGGCCGCCGCCGCCCCCCCTACGTCCCCCCGGCCGGCCCCGGCTGGGCGACCGAAGGCGACGAGGGCAAGGCGGTGGAGGGGCCGAGGACGGCGGCGGTATCCGGCAGGGGTACGCGCCGGCGGGGCCCGGTGGGCTCGACGACGTGGTCGATCACCCCGTAGCGCAGGGCGGCTTCGCCCCGGAGGATGTAGTCACGGTCGATGTCGGTGGTGATGCGCTCGACGGACTGGCCCGTGCACTCAGCGAGGATGGCGATCATGAGGCGGCGCATCTCGACCATCTCCCGGACGGCGATCTCCATGTCGGTGGACTGACCCTGGGCGCCTCCGTGGGGCTGGTGGAGCAGGACCCGACCGTTGGCCAGGAGGTGGCGCTTGCCCGGCGCCCCGGCAGCCAGGAGCACGGCGGCGGCCGAGGCGGCCTGGCCCACGCAGTAGGTGGCCACGTCGCAGGCCAGGTACTGCATGGTGTCGTGGATGGCGAACAGCGCCGTCATGTCCCCGCCGGGCGAGTTGATGTAGAGGGAGATGTCCTTGTCGGCGTCCGCTGACTGCAGGTGGAGCAACTGGGCCACCACCACGTTGGCCACGGTGTCGTCGATCTCGGTGCCGAGGAAGACCACCCGCTCGGACAGGAGACGGGAGTAGATGTCGAACGCCCGCTCACCTCGCGGCGTCTGTTCGATGACGGTCGGCACCAGCACGCTCATCGGTCTCTCCTTTGCGCAAGTAGTTGTTTGCACATCGTAGCCTGTGCAAGGATCTGTTTGCACGATCGCGCAGGGGACGAAGACGAAAGGCGCAGCGATGGACGAGACCCGAATCACCCGTACGGTGGAGCTCGACGCCGGGGCCGACGATGTGTGGCGTGCCCTCACTGAGCCCGAGCTGCTGGCCGAGTGGCTGGGCTCGGCCGTCGACCTCGACGTCCGGCCCGGAGGTGACGGCGTCATCGTGGAGTCCGACGGTGCGGTGCGCCGGGCCCGGGTCGACGAGGTCGAGCCCGCCCGCCGGCTGGCCCTGCGCTGGTGGCCCGACGACGGAAGCGGTCCGGAGTCGACGGTGGAGCTCGACCTGGAGCCGGTGGCGGACGGCACCCGGGTCGTGGTCACCGAGACCCTGGCGTCGGCGCCCGGCTCGGCCTCGGCGAGCGTGGCCGGCAACCGGTGGGACGTGCGCCTGCTCCTGCTCGGCTGGGTGCCCGAACGCAGTGCCGGCTGCGTGCCCGAACGCAGCGCCAGCTTCGCCTGCGGGTGAGCGACGACGCCCTCGACTTCGTCTTCACCGCCCTGGGTGACCCAACCCGACGGGGTCTGGTCGCCCGCCTGGTTCGCGATGGGCCCAACACCGCCACCGAGATGGCCCGTGAGCTGCCCATGACGCGCCAGGCCGTCGTCCACCACCTGCAGGCCCTGGCTGACGCCGGCCTGGTCACCCCCGAGCGCGACGGTCGCGAGGTCCTCTACCGGGCTACCACCGAGCCCCTGGCCGAGGCCGTGGCGTGGATGTTGGACGCCGGGGTCCGCTGGGACCGCCGCCTGGAACGGCTGCGCTCCCAGGTGGAGGGGCGCCCGGTCAGTCGCCGGCGATGAACTCTTCGACCAGCAGGTGGGCCTCGTCGTCGTGGTACTGGATGGGCGGCGACTTCATGAAGTAGGCCGAGGGTCCGAGCAGCGGGCCGCCGATGCCCCGTTCCAGGGCCAACTTGGCGCAGCGCACGGCGTCGATGATCACCCCGGCGGAGTTGGGCGAGTCCCAGACCTCCAGCTTCAGCTCGATGTTGAGAGGCACGTCGCCGAAGTTGCGGCCTTCCAGGCGGATGTAGGCCCACTTGCGGTCCTCGAGCCAGGGCACGTGGTCGCTGGGGCCGATGTGGACATTCTCGGAGGCGATGCCGTTCTCGATCTGGCTGGTGACCGACTGGGTCTTGCTGATCTTCTTGGACATCAGCCGCTCGCGCTCGAGCATGTTCTTGAAGTCCATGTTGCCGCCCACGTTGAGCTGGTAGGTGCGGTCGAGGACGAGACCCCGGTCTTCGAACAGGCGACTGAGGATGCGGTGAACGATGGTGGCCCCGACCTGGCTCTTGATGTCGTCGCCCACGATGGGGACGCCGGCCTCGGTGAAGCGCGCCGCCCACTCGGGGTCGGAGGCGATGAACACGGGGATGGCGTTGACGAAGCCGACCCGCGCGTCGAGGCAGGCCTGGGCATAGTGCTTCTGGGCCTCCTCCGAGCCGACCGGCAGGTAGGAGACCAAGACGTCGGCCCCGCTCGTCCGCAGGACCTCGGCCACGTCGACGGCGGGCGCGGGCGACTCCTCGATGGTCTCGCGGTAGTAGCGCCCGAGCGAGTCGAGGGTGGGACCACGGAGGACCTCGACGCCGAGCTCGCCCACCGGAGCGAAGCGCACGGTGTTGTTCTGGCCCGAGAAGATGGCCTTGCCCACGTCGAGGCCGACTTTGGCGGCATCGACGTCGAAGGCGGCGACGATCTCGACGTCCCCCACGTGGTAGCCGCCCAGGACCACGTGCATGAGACCGGGCACCGAGTCGGCGGGGTCTGCCTGGCGGTAGTAGTCGAGGCCTTGCACCAGCGAGCTGGCACAGTTGCCGACGCCGGCGATGGCGACACGGACCTTGGCCCGGCCATTCTGCGACGAGATGGTCACGTTGGTGATCCTTCCTGAAGTGAGGACAGTGGTGTCTCTCGGGGGTCCCGATCCGGGTTCTCGGGCGGGTTGTTCTGGGGGTTGCGGCGTTCGATGGCGATCAGCTCGTCGAGCCAGGTGATGTCGCGCTCGGTCGTCTCGGCGCCGTGTTCGACCACCGAGCGGGTGAAGGTGTCCATGCCGTCACGTCGACCCCGGAACGTGGCGCGGGCCCGGGCCAGCCGCTCGACGAGCTGGGCCCGGCGCCGCTCGAGCAGGCCGAGGCGCGCGTCGGGGCGCAGGTGTCGGCAGAACGCCAGGCGGAGGGAGAAGGCGCGGTCGTCGTCGACGGGCTCGGACTCGAGGAGCTGTCCGAACAGCACGTCACCGGCGGGGGTGAGGCGGTATACCTTGCGGCCCCGGCCGGCCCTGGCGACGGGATGGCGGCCGGCGGCCCGGCGGGCCCGGAAGGCGGCGACCTCGCCGGCGATGGAACCGGTCATGGGCACGGGGGGCGGGGAGAGCTCGGGCTCGGCCGGGGCGACGGCGACGGCGCCCTTCCGCTCGAGGCGCGACAGGGCGGGGTACAGCGAGCCGAACGACACGCTCGACAGGGGCCCGAGAGCCTCGGTGAGCCGCTTCTTCAGCTCGTAGCCGTGGAGGTCCTGCTCTTTGAGGAGGCCCAGGATGGCCAGCTCCAGCACCCTGCCCTCCTTCCGGCTCGTCGGTGCGAAGTGTGGTCTGCCGATATATCGTCTCGATATATCGGCAACAGTATGCCCGGGTCAGGCAGCCAGGTCAACCGACGTCACCGGCGGAGGCGACGACAGAGCCTGGCCCGGGGGCCTAGCCTTTCGGGCGTGAGCTTCAGTCCCGAGTCGATTCGGGGTCATCGGCCGGCGTCGACCGCCGGGCAGGTCGACTACCGGCTCGTCCGCCGACGCACCATCGACGAGTTCCACCGCGGCCGGCTCTCCCGTCTCGACGTGTGCGACGCGCACCCCGAGTTGCTCCGTGCCGCCCGCAACGTGGGCGAGGTCCGCAGCGAGCCGTGCCCGATCTGCGAGGACCGGGGAGCGGTGCTCGTGTCCTACGCCTTCGGCGCCCGCCTTCCCGCCCACGGGCGGTGCATCACATCGGAGCGGGAGCTGTCCAAGCTGACCCGGCGCACCGACGCCGTCACCTGCTACGTGGTCGAGGTGTGCCCGGACTGCGCGTGGAACCACCTGGTGCGCATGTTCCCGGTCGGCGGCTCTCCCGCTTGACCGCCCCCCAGACTCGTTCTGGTCGGGTTCGGGGCCGTCCTGGCGCCATAGGACCCGACCAGAACGGGCTGCGCCCCCAGCCTGGCCTGCTCGCCCTGGGCGCCGCCACCGGGTTGGCGATGATGGCGGCGACGGGGTCGGGCGACGTCTTCGCCGCCGCTGTCCTCCTGGGCCTGGCGGCCGCCGACGTCGCTGCCGGCGCCGTCGGTGTGCTGGTCGGCATCGCCGTGGTCGGGCGCTGGGGCTCGTCGTCGCTGGCCGCCCTCTCCGGAGGCCAGGCGGTGGTCGGGGCGGCAGGGTGGTCGGGGCCGGCGGCCATGGTGGCGTCGTCGTGGGCGGCGGCGTTCGCCGTCGTGCTGGCGTGCCCCCGCCGCCGCCCGGCGTCGACCGCCACCACCGATGGGCACACGGGCGTGCCTCTGGCCCCGGTGCTGGCCTGCGGGCTGTTGGCCGCCGCCCTCGTCGCCGGTCCCGCCGTGGGTGCAGACCCCGCCCACGTCGTGGCCCTGCGCGTCGGGGCATCGGTGGTGGCGGTGGTCGTCGCTGCCGTGGTGGCCGGGGCGTGCTCACGTCGCACTGCCCGCGTGGCGGCGCTGATCGCCGCCGTCGTGGCCGCCGCCGTGGCCGTCCTGGCGTGACGTCGTCATCGGTCGTGGCGCTCGGGTGACGGGGGCCCAGGCCGCAGCTCTGATCGCCTCCCTGGTGGTTCCCGTCGTCGCCCTGCTCGGGCCCGACGATCGCCGGACGGGGTCATCGGGGGATCCGGGGCCGCGCCGGGGGCTGGCGACGTTCCGTTGGCCCCAGGCGGGTGCGGTCGTGTCCGCCGGGGCCTGGTTGGCTCTCGTCGTCAGCGGGGCCAGCGGCCATGCCGTCGGGCTCCACGTCACCCCCGTCGTCGCCGCCGCCGGGTGCGGGGCGGCGCTGATCGCCGCCGCCTCACTCGAGGGGATGACGAAGCGGCGGTCGCAGGTGGCCACGTGCGTCGCCCTCGCCGGCGTGGGGGTCGCGCTCACCGCAGGGGTCGGCGGCGCCCAACCCGTGGCCGTGGCCGGGGGCCTGGCTCTGGCCGTCTTCCTCACCCACGACCCTGCGACCCCCCGGGGGCGATGGGCGGGGTTGGCGCCGGCCTTCCTCGGTGCGGGCGGGGTGGCGGCCTGCATCGCCGGCTTCGTCCTCCTTCACGACCGCTCCGGGCGGTGGACCCTTCCCGCCACTTCCACGCTGTCGGCCGAGACCGCTGTCGCCTTCGTCGTGGGCGCCGCCCTGTTGAGTGTGTACGCCACGCTCGGGGACCACCTGGCGCGCCGCCGGGGCGGGAACGACTCCGAGGGCGTGCCGCCCGGCCCACAGGTGGCAACCCGTTCGGCTGCCGTGCTGCTCGCCGGGGGGCTGGCGGTGGGGTTGTCGGCCGCCCCTCTGCGGGCTCCCAGCGCCGACGTCGGAGTGGCCGCCGTGGTACTGGCATTGGCTGCGCTCGCCGCCGCCGGGTCGAGGCGGGGGGCCCTGAGCCTGGCCCTGCTGGCGCTGGCGGCGGCCGCCGGCCCACCGGCGCTGGCGCCCGGCGCCCGGCTGCTGGCCGCCGCTGCGGTGATTGCCGTCGCCGTCGGCCGCCCCTGGGTGTGGCTCGCCGCCCTTCCCGGCGCCGTCAGTCTGGGCATGGGCGTGGTGGACGACGGTGGTCGCCTGGCTCTGGCTACGGCGGTGGCCACCGCCGCCGTAGCCGTGCTCCTGGCTGAGGTGGCGGTCGATACCCTCGCCGGCGGTGAGGACCCGCAGACGGCCGGCCCGACCCGGTCCCCAGCGGGGCTTCGTCCCACGCTCGGCGCCATGCCGGCGGTGATAGGCGGGGCATGGCTGGTGGTCGCCGCCGGGACCTGGACCTGGACGGGATCGGCACTCGGCGCCTACGACCAGGGCATGGGTCGCGCCGTGGCCGGCGGCCTGCTCGCCGTCGTCGCCTACGTGCTGGCCGGCCAGCTCGGCCTGGGGGCGGGCGCAGGTGTCTTCTCCCGACCGGGAGCGGGCTCGACCACGGGGCCGCCGGGTAGCCGTCGCTCGATCGGCGCGCCCGGCTCCCCGTCGGGCCCCTCACCGGCACCGGCGCCCCCATCACCGGTCCGCCCCCGGCGGCGTCCGACCCAGTTGGTACGATCGAAGCGCAGTGCGTCGCCGTCCCGCCGTCGCCGGCCAGCCCTCTTTCAGCGTGCGCGTCCCCGGGCGCGCAGTTCCGCGCGCCCCCCAGAGGAGACCCGCCCCCCAAAGGGGACCCGACCCCCAAAGGGGACCCGACCCCCAAAGGGGACCCGACCCCCGAAGGGGACCCGACCCCCGAAACCCCGCCGCTCCCGCCCGCCGAAGGCCTGACCCGGGCCCGAGCGGCCCTCGGAGCGGGGGACGGGGCCCGAGCGGCCCTCGGAGCGGGGGACAGGGCCCCAGCGGTCCCCGAAGCGGGGGACAGGGCCCGGGCGGCGCTCGCGGGGGACCCGAGCAGCCGACCCCGCCCACCCACCGGGGCCGCCGGCCCAAGCGCCCGGGCTTCTTCTGGCGCTACCGGCGACTGTGGTTCCTCCTGGCCGTGCTCGTCTTCACCGGCCTGGCCGGCGCCGCCTGGCTGATGACGCACATCCCGCTGCCACCGGAGGTGCCCCAGGCCCAGACCTCGATCGTCTACGACGGCACCGGGAGCCAACTCGCCCTGTTCCACGGCGACGAGAACCGGTTCCCCGTCCGCCTCGACCAGGTACCCAAGGTCACCCAGAACGCGGTGGTGGCGGCCGAGGACCGCAAGTTCTTCGAGCACAGCGGCGTCGACCCCCTCGGGATCCTGCGTGCCACGTGGGCCGACGTTCGCCACAAGGGTGCCCTCCAGGGCGGCTCCACCATCACCCAGCAGTACGTCAAGAACGCCTTCGTGTCGGGTGGTGACCGCACCCTCGTCCGCAAGCTGCGCGAGGCGGTCATCGCCGTCAAGCTCGAGCAGAAGTACTCCAAGCAGGAGATCCTCGAGCGCTATCTGAACACCGTCTACTTCGGGCGGGGGGCCTACGGCATCCAGGCGGCGGCCAAGGCCTACTACCAGAAGGACGCGTCCC
Organism: Acidimicrobiales bacterium; assembly: GCA_036264885.1. GTDB lineage: Bacteria > Actinomycetota > Acidimicrobiia > Acidimicrobiales > AC-14 > DATAQC01. The sequence continues at coordinate 63,337 of DATAQC010000045.1, forward strand.
AGCTCGACCTGCGCGAGTCCGCCTACCTGGCCGGCATCATCCGCTCGCCATCGGGCAGCGACGTGGTCGACCATCCCGCTCAGGCGACGATGCTGCGCACGTTCGTGCTCAACTCCATGGTGAACAGCCGCTTCATCACCCCGGCCCAGGCCGCAGAGGTGGAGGGCACCGACCTGGCGTCGTACGTGAAGCCCCCCATCCGCAAGGACACCACCGTCACCTCCTCCATCAAGGGCGTCGACTACTTCGTCGAGTACGTCCACCAGAAGCTGCGGGACAGCTATTCCGAGGACCAGATCCTGCGGGGCGGGATGCGGATCTACACCAGCCTCGATCCCCGGCTGCAGAACCTGGCCTACGACTCCGTCTACACCGACACCCTCAACCGGGCCGCCGATCCCGCCGGCGCCCTCGTGTCGCTCGACGACGACGGCCACGTGGTCGCCATGGTGGGGGGCAAGGACTGGGAGACCTCCAAAGTCAACTTGGCCGCGGGCGCCGGCTTCGGCGGCGGCGGCCGCCAGGGTGGCTCCACCTTCAAGCCCTTCCTGTTGGCCGAGACCATCCGCGAGGGCTACTCGGTCCAGTCCTCGTTCAACGGCCCCGCCAAGATCGTGTTCCCCAAGGCCGACAACGGCAAGGACTGGCAGGTCGAGAACTTCGAGGGCGAGTCGTTCGGCCAGATCAACCTGATCGACGCCACCGTCAACTCCGTCAACACCGTCTACGCCCAGCTGGTCACTGCCATCGGACCCGACAAGGTGGCCAAGATGGCCCGAGACCTCGGCGTCAAGTCGGGACTCGGCGACCCGCCAACCGACTCCATCACCCTGGGGACGCCCAACGTGTCGGTGATGGAGATGGCCGACGCCTATCTCACCTTTGCCAACGAGGGGAACCAGACCGACCCCCGGGCCATCAAACGGGTGACGGTCGGGGGCAGCGTCCTGGTCGACGACCGGCCCAAGCGGGTCCGGGTGCTCGAGAAGGACCAGGCCGACATGGTGAACTTCATCCTCCGGCAGGTGGTCGAGCGTGGCTCGGGCGCCGGGGCGGCGTTGCCCAACGGGCCCGCCTGGGGCAAGACGGGCACCACCGAGGACAACGGCGACGCCTGGTTCATCGGGTTCAACCGCAAGCTCACCACCGCCGTCTGGATGGGCTACCCGGCCGGTCAGTCCGTGCCGTTGCTCAACATCCACGGGGTGCCCAAGGTGACCGGTGGTTCGCTCCCGGCCTCGATCTGGCGGCGGTTCATGTCCCAGGCGGCGCCCGACACCGGTGTCTACCCCGTGCCCACGACCTTCGGCGGCCGTCCCATCACGTCGAGCGGCATCATTCCGTACTCGACACCGACGTCGTCGACCGTCCCGACGGTCACCGGCTACACGGCGAGCCCCAGCCGGACGACGACTCCTCCCCAGCCCGAGTCCGCCGCCCCTCCGACGACGGCGGCGACGGCCGAGACGGTGCCGGAGGCCACGCCTCGCACGACCCGGGGCCCCACCCAGACGACGCCCAAGGTGACCCTGCCGCCAGGGGTGACCCTGCCGCCGGGGGTGACTCTTCCCGGCGGGTAGCCCCGCCCGGCACAGAATGCGTCGGCCCCGCAGCACGCAGCTGCGGGGCCAGACGCACCGGGCCGGTCACCGGTGGGCGATCAGCCGCCGAACGGGAACCCTCCACCCATGAACGGCAACCCGCCCGGCATCCCCGGCACGGGCAGCCCGGCCGGGATGCACGACGCCAGGTCGAGGCCTCCGAGGTCGGGGACTCCGGTCGGGGCCTGGGCGGCCAGGCCACGGACGAAGGTGAGGATCTGCGACACGCAGGTGTTGAGCCCCGATGGCAGCGGCAGGCTCTTCACGATCCCCGTCACGCAGGCCACCACGGTGGGCCCGATCCGGGTGATCTGGTCGATGCCACCGCCGCCGACGCCGGCGGTGGGCAGGCTCTTGACCAGGTCGAGGACCGGCGTCAGGCAGGCGAGGACCTGACCGGGAACCTGGGTGAGCCCGGACACATCGGGTAGACCGGTCCCGGAGGTGGCCGCCGGGTTCGACGCCGATGTGGCGGCCGCCGACGAGCTGGTGGACGCCGATGACGAGCTCGACGTGGACAGGCCCGACGTGGCGGGAGTCCCGACGGCGGCGTGGGCGCCCGTCGACCCCGATCCTGCCGGCGTGGTCAGCGACGCATCACCGGTCGCCGTGACTCCGGTGTCGTGGGACTCGGCGGAGGTGGAAGTACCCGTGTCGACGGTCGTCCCCGTCGCACCTTGGGTGATGCCGGGGTTGGGGTGGTTGCCGCTGAAAGGCACGACCCCGGTGGACGCGCCGACAACGGTCATGGTGAGTGCCGCGGTGGTGGTGGCCACGGCCAGTTTGGCCATCGACCCCAATCCCGCCAGCTTGGCCAACAGGCCGGCCAGAAAGCCAGTTCCGAACATCGTCGTCCCTTCACTCGGTCGCTTCGGCTCCACGTCGTTGTGGCAGCCAGCTCACTGTGGGGGGCCGATGGCTAACCCCGGGCAAAGCGCCTGGTAACTATCGGGGACACTTCGGCTGGCAACCCCCCCCCGGCGTGGTCGCTCGGGCGTAGCGTCGGCGGCGATGACGACGATCGCCGTGGTGGAGGACGACGCCCACATCCGCGCCGCCGTGTCCCGGGGTCTGACCGAGCGTGGCCACGTGGTGCTGGGGTCGTCGACGGGCCTGGGCGCCCTCGGCCAGATCGTCGAGCAGCGTCCCGACCTGGTCGTGCTCGATCTGGGCCTGCCCGACATCGACGGTCTCGAACTGCTGCGCATGTTGCGGGCGGTGAGCAGTGTCCCGGTGATCGTGGCCACCGCTCGCGACGACGAGCGCGACATCATCCGCACCCTCGACGCCGGGGCCGACGAGTACGTGGTGAAGCCGTACTCGGCCGAGCAACTCGACGCCCGCATCCGGGCGGTGCTCCGTCGGGTCAAGGGCGACGACGCCGAAGCGCCCGTCACCATCGGAGGTCTGGCCATGGACGCCCGCAGCCGGGTGGCCACCATCGACGGCCAGGCCATGGACCTGAGCCGCAAGGAGTTCGACCTGCTCTGGCACCTGGCCAGCCGTCAGGGTGAGGTCGTGTCCAAGCGCGAGCTGCTGGCCGCGGTGTGGCGCCAGCCCTACGGGGGCCCCGAGAAGACCATCGACGTCCATCTGTCCTGGCTGCGGACCAAGCTGGGCGAGTCGGCCCGGTCACCCCGTTACCTGCGCAGCGTGCGGGGTGTCGGCGTCATGCTCGTCGACCCCGACTCGCGGTGAGGGCCCGTCTGGCCCTCACCGCCGCGGCGGTCACGGCGATGATCGTGCTGGCCTTCTCCATCCCCCTGGCCCGGCTCACCCAGGTTGTGGCCGCCAACCGGGCGCTGGACGCGGCCAAGCTCGAGTCGCGCTCACTGGGCGGTGCCATCAGCGCCGTCCCCGGCCAATCGGCCACCATCGCCCAGCTGGTGGAACAGGCCAACGCCGGCAACCCCCGACCCATCACCGTCTACCTGCCCGATGGCACCGTGCTCGGCGCCCCCGCGCCGGTCGACGCCGAGGTGGAGCTGGCCCGCAAGGGTCGGTCGTTCACCACCGCCGCCCCCGGCGGCGGGCGCGACATCCTCGTGGGCATCGCCGGGCCGGACCCCAACGCCACCACCGTCGTGCGCGTCCGGGTGGCGGCCTCGCTGCTGAGCCAGGGCGTGACCAAGGCCAGGGTCGTGGTAATCGCCATCGGCTTGGCGGTGGTGGTCATCGCCGTGCTCCTCGCCGACTGGCTGGCCCGTTCGGTGCTGACCCCGATGGGCGACCTGTTGTCGGTGACCCGCCGGCTCCAGCAGGGCGAGCTGGCGGCACGGGTCTCGCCGGCCGGCCCTCCCGAGGTGGCCGAGGTGGGCGTGGCCGTGAATGGGCTGGCCGATCAGGTCGGGGTCCTACTGGCGGCCGAGCGGGAGGCGGCCGCCGACCTGTCCCACCAACTGCGGACCCCGCTCACCGTCCTGCGCCTCGACGCCGAGGGCCTTCCCTCGGCCAGGGACAGAGACCGCATCGCCAGTGACGTCGACCGCCTCGAGCAGGTCGTCACCCGGGTCATCCAGGAATCCCGGGACGGTTCTCGCCACCAGGGCGCCACGCGCGGGCGCGGGACGTGCGACCTGGGCGCCGCCGTTCGCCAGCGCCTCGGGTTCTGGTCCATCCTCGCCACCGACAAGGGGCGCCACTGGTCGCTCGAGGCACCCAACGGTCCTCAGCCGGTGGGTGTGTCCCAGGCGGCACTGGACGTGTGTCTCGACGCGCTGCTCAACAACGTGTTCACCCACACGCCTGACGGGACGTCGTTTTCGGTCTCCGTCGTCGCCGGGCCGGGACGCCAGTGGACCCTCGTGGTCCAGGATGCCGGGCCCGGCCTGCCGGGGAACACCCTGCCCGTACGGGGTGCCAGCGGAGGGTCGGGCACCGGACTGGGCCTCGACATCGTGCGCCGCACGGCGGAGGAGTCGGGTGGTCGTCTGTCGTCCGGGAGGTCACCCGATGGCGGCGCCCGCTTCGAGGTGTCCTTCGGTCCCCCCGCGGGCCGCCCCTGAGCATGGTCGGGTGGTCAGCGCGACGGTTGCTGCACCTGGGCGGGACTGGAGAAACCGTCGTAGATGCGCGTGGGCTCGCCCAGGCAGAAGGCCCGCACGGCCACGTCCTGGCCGGCGCGCAGGAAGTGCACCTCGACGAAGCCCGGCCCAGGGGTGACCACGTCGACGGCGTAGCCGATGGCCGGTGTGGCCGACAGCAGCTGGATGAAGAAGTAGTCGGTGCACGCCACGCTGACCACCCCCCCGGCCGTCGAGTAGGTGGCCGTGTGGGGGCGCGCCGGCTGGGTGGTCGGCGGGGTGCCGGAGCTGCCGGTGGCCGGCGCCGGCGAGGGTGGGGGCGCAAGAGTGGTGGTGGGCCCCGGGGAGGGGGCGGGCGACGGTTGGGGCTGCGGTGCGGCTGGCGCGGCCCTCGCCGACCCGCCCCCGTCGCTCGGCACCGTCGATGCCGGGTGCGGCGCGTCGGGCTGGCCGATGCCGGGCGCGGTGTCGGCACCGGGCGTCCCCGACTCCAGCGCCGACACCACGTCACGATGGGCGACGACCGGGGCCGGCCTGTCCGTCAGGTCGGCGGCCACCGTGGACGTCCCCGCCCAGACGATGGCGGTGGCTGCGGCCGTCACGCACAGCCAGAGCCCGACCGCCAGCAGACGTCCACGCACCGGCATCACCTAGGACAATGCCTCCCGGGGAGCTGCCCCGGGGTTAAGCGAGTCATAAATCGTCCCGGCTCGCCGGTAGACTCTGGCCACCGCCGGCAGCCACCGGGCGCCGGACGGGAGGAGGCACGAGATGGCCAAGCAGGTGTCGGCCCCTGCCATCAGGGCGCGCAAGGGGGGGTCGCCCATCGTGATGGTCACGGCCTACGACTGCCCAGGGGCGCGCATCGCCGACGAAGCCGGCGTCGACGTCATCCTGGTGGGCGACTCGGTGGCCATGGTCGTGCTCGGCTACGACGACACCCTGCAGGTCACGCTGGCCGACATGGTGCACCACGTGGGCGCCGTGGGCCGGGCTCGGCCCCGGGCCCTGGTGGTGGGTGACCTCCCCTGGCTCTCGTATCACCTCGACGCCGCCGACACCGTGCGCAACGCCGCCGCCCTCATCAGGGCCGGTGCCCAGGCGGTCAAGCTCGAGGGCGGGCGGCGTCGCCTGCCCATGGTCGAGTCGCTGCTGTCGGCGGAGATCCCGGTGATGGCACATCTCGGGCTGACGCCCCAGTCCGTCCACGCCACCGGTGGTTACCGCGTCCAGGCCCAGCACCTCGAAGGCGTCGAGACCCTCGTCGACGATGCCCGGGCCCTGGCCGACGCCGGTTGCTTCGCCATCGTGCTCGAAGGCGTGCCTGCCGAGGTGGCCCGGCTGGTCACCGAGTCGGTGCCGGTTCCCACCATCGGCATCGGCGCCGGTCCGCACTGCGACGGCCAGGTGCTGGTGTTCCACGACCTCCTCGGCCTCGAGGACCGCATCGCCCCCCGCTTCGTTCGCCGGTATGCCTCACTGAAGGCCGATGCCGTGGCGGCGGTGTCGGCGTATGCCGCCGACGTGCGCGCCGGTCGCTTTCCGAACGACGCCGAGAGCTACCACCTGAGTGGTGACGTGGCCCAGGCCCTCTCCCCGTCGAAGCGCACCGACCGCACGGCATGACGACCGTTGACCAAGGTGACACCGGCGCAGGCGACGGCGGTCACCCTCATCCCGGCCGACGGGGGATTGTCGTGCGGTGGGTCGCCGGCTTCCTCATCGTCGTCGGGCTGGTCATCTTCCTGCTGGTGGGGGCCAATCGTCCCGCCGACCCGCACCTGCTCCGCCACGACGCCCGTCCCCAGGTGGCCGGGTTCGGTGAGATCGCGTACCGCATCGACGGCACCTCGGCGAGCCAGCGGTGCGCGTTGTTGGCGACCACCACGGCCCAGCAGCAACAGGGCCTCATGAACCGCAGCGACCTGGCCGGCCACGACGGCATGCTGTTCCGCTTCTCCGCCGACACCCAGGTGGGGTTCTACATGCAGGACACCCTGATCCCGCTGTCCATCGCCTGGTTCGACTCCCACGGCAACTTCGTCTCGGCCACCGACATGGAGCCGTGCCTCGACAAGGTCGACTGCCCGAACTACTACGCAACCAAGCCCTACCGCTACGCCCTCGAGGTGGCCAAGGGCGACCTGGGCGACATGGGGATCGGCCCCGGGTCCCACCTGTCGGTGGGCGGCGCCTGCGCCTGACCGCTTCACGCCCGGTGGGAAAGGCGTCAGCAGTCGGCCAGGGCCCGTAGCCCGCGGCAGATCTCGTCGGACTCGGCGGCACCGAGCTGGCCGATTCGCGCGGTGAGGAAGCTGCGCCGGAGAGGTTGCAGGTTGTCGAACGACGCCACGCACTCGTGGGGGAGGCCGTGGCGGGGACCGAGTCGGACCTCGGTGGGGATGTCGCGAACCGTACGAGTGACGGGAGCCACGACGAGCCACGTGAGCACTTCGATCGCCTCGCTCCGCGTCACGACGAGAACCGGTCGACGCTTGTCCTCGGCCTCGGCCCACCAGAGCTCACCCTGAACCGGCGCAGTGCTCACCACGGCTCGTCGCCGATCATGGCGACCGACGCAGCGTCTGCCCAGCCCACCTCGGACTCGGCCTGAGGTCGCCTGCTGTAGCCCTCGACGATGCTCGCCCCGACGACGTGGCGCCGGTGGCGGTCGAGGAGCCCTTCCAGCCCGAGGCGTACGGCCTGGGACCGGCTGGCCACCACGCCCGCGGCCACCAGCTCGTCGACCGCGGCCGCCAGCTCGTCGTCCACCCGGGTCACGAGCTGTGCCATTGCGTTCAGCATAGCAAAGCGCAATGCAACATTTCTGCTGTCCACCGGTCGATTCTCCTTGCATAGGCCCCGAGCTGCCGTACCATTTCATTGCGTTGGGTGGTTCACCCCGAAGGAGGTCCGATGGGCTTCGTGATGCGGCGGTCGCTTCCCTCTCTGGGCGGGCTGGTGGCGTTACTGGTCGGCGTCGGCTTCGCCGCAGTGGTGTTCGCCGGTGCTCCGTTGTGGTTCCCGGCGGTGTTCGCGCTGGCCATGATCGGGCTGCAGTTCGCAGTCAATCCCCGCATCATCGAGTGGCTGGTGCCCGCCTCTGTGGTGGCGCGCGTCGGCGACGGGTACGCCAGCGACCATCGCATCGGCGAGATCGTCGCCCGCCGGTGCCACCTGGCCGGTGTGCCTCTGGTGAAGCTGGGCATCGTCGACGACGGCACGCCCAACGCCTTCACCTTCGGCCACACGCCGGGCGACGCCCGGATGTGGGTCACCCGGGGCCTGCTCGAACGTCTCGACGAGCGCGAGCTCGACGCGGTGGTGGCCCATGAGGTGGGTCACATCAAGCACTGGGACTTCGTGGTGATGACAGTGGCCGCCGTCGTCCCCATGACGCTGTACCTCGTCTACCTCGTCACCCGTCGCTCCAGCCGCCAGGGCCAGGCAGTGGCCCTGGCCGCCTACCTCGGCTACCTGGTGTCCCAGTTCACCCTGCTCGCCCTCTCCCGGGCGCGGGAGACGGCGGCTGACCATTGGTCGTGCGAGACCACCGGCGACGGCGACGCGCTGGCCTCGGCGCTGGTGAAGGTGGCCTACGGCATGGGCCAGGTGAACGCCGCCCAGAAGACCGAGGCAGCAGAGCTGGTGGCCTCGGGCAAGAGCGGCAGGAAGGAGGCGGCCAAGCTCGAGCACCGCTGGAACCGGGCGCAGTCCATGCGGGCCATGGGCATCTTCGAGCCTCGGGCGGCGGCGGCAATGGAGTCCGCCCTCGCCCATGGAATCGACCCCGAGCGGGCGGTGGCGGCCATGCGCTGGGACCTCGTGAACCCGTGGGGCCGAACCTTGGAGAAGCTGTCCTCGCACCCGTTGGTGGCCCGCCGCATCGCCGCCCTCGAGGAGTCGGGGCTGCCCGGCGCGCCCCGCCACTGGGGTGTGTTGCGGGCGGCGGCCACCGCCTCACCCCAGCAGACGATGACCGTCCGGGGTCGCTTCGCCAAGGAGCTTGCCGTCGCGGTGGCGCCTTGGGCCATCCTCGTGGCCCTCGTCGGGTTCGGCGCCTTCACCGGGTCGCTGTTCACCATCGGTCTCGCCCTGGTCGCCGCCGGAGCCCTGTTCTTCGTCAAGCAGAACCTCCGCTACCCGGGCGGGTTCGCGCCCGCCGGCGAGATCGCCGGGCTGCTCGAGCGCCTCGAGGCCTCCCCTGTGGCCGGCATGGCCGTGGAGATACGCGGCCGGGTCATGGGGCGGGGCATGCCGGGCTACGTCCTGTCGCCCGACCTTGTCGTCCAGGACGCCTCCGGCTTCGTCCCGCTGGTCTACGGCCAGCCCATCCCGTTCGCCCGTGCCTGGTTCGGCCTGGCCAGGGTCAAGGCCTTCATGGGGGCCGACGTCATCGCCCGGGGTTGGTACCGGCGCACCCCAGGCCCGGTCCTGGAACTGCGTGAGGTGGTCACCGCCCGAGGTGAGCGGGCCCGCACCTGGGAGTGGCTGGCCCGCTACGTGGCGTCCGCCCTCATGCTGGGCGCCGGCGTGGTGGTGTGCTTGGTGGGGCTGGCGGCGTAAGACGTACTCCTGATGGACCGGCCCGGGGATGCTCAGTCACCCTCCCAGCGGCGGTCCTCGGCGTCCCACTCCTCGTTGCGGTTCTCCACCTTGTCCTTCCACGCCCGGGCCTCGGCCTCCGAGGCGTAGGGCCCCAGGCGCTGCTCGGCCTCGCAGGCACCTTCGCCCTGCTCAGGGCGCTGATGGCGTAGGCACCAGAACCACTCGCCGCTGCCTTCTCCGGTCATCGCTTGCCTCCCTGTCGACGGGGTGAGAGGGCCCCTCTGGGCGGGGGTGCCCCGGACTCAGTGTCATACCCCGGTGGGAGCATGGGGCCCGTGAGGATACGATGGCTCCAAACCGAATCACCCTGCTCCGGGGAGTCGCCTCGGAGCCCTGCGCCAGCGGCGCAGGTCCGGAGGGAGGCGACACCCCGGGTATGCGCCCGTACGAAGTCATGATCATCCTTGATCCGGCCCTGGAAGATGCGGCTGTCCAAGCCCAGGTCGACCGGTCCACCGAGCTCATTCGCAGCGGCGGAGCCGAGCCCGGTCGTGTCGACCGGTGGGGCAAGCGCCGCTTGGCCTACGAGATCAACCACCACCGCGAGGGCACCTACGTGCTCGTCGAGGCCAAGGGTGAGCCCGGCTCGCTCGACGGGCTCGACCGGGCCCTGCACCTGGCCGACGAGGTGATCCGCCACAAGATCGTCCGTCTTCCCGACCATCCCACCAAGCGGGTTGCCCGTCCCCCCGCCGACATCGCCGCACCGGCGGCCAACGACACCGCCGCCCCCGCGGCCAACGACACCGCCGCACCGGCGGCCAACGACACCGCCGCACCCGCGGCCAGCGACACCGCCGCCGAGGCGGCCAGCCCGACCGTCCCCGCGGGGACGACCGGCGACAGTGCGACGAGCGCGAACGGAGCGTGAGGTAGAGATGGCAAACGGAAACAGCGTGACTTTGGTGGGCAACATCACCCGAGACCCCGAGCTGCGGTTCACCCCGAGTGGCCAGGCCACGGCCAGCTTCGGGCTCGCCGTGAACCGGGTCTGGAACGACCGGCAGACCAACGAGCGCAAGGAGGCGGTGTCGTTCTTCGACATCGTGTGCTGGCGGGAGATGGCCGAGAACGCCAGCGAGTCCCTGGCCAAGGGGGCGAGGGTCCTCGTCACCGGCCGGCTCGAACAGCGGTCCTGGGAGACGGGCGAAGGCGAGCGCCGGTCCAAGATCGAGGTCGTGGCCGACGAGATCGGCCCCAGCCTGCGCTGGGCCACCGCCGAGGTCCGCAAGAACGACCGGCGGGGCCCGTCCGACGGTGGCAGCCCGGTGGGGGCCGCTGCAGGCGCGAGTTCCTCCGGGCCCGGGGGCGGCGGTTCGCCGCCTGCGCCCACCTACGAGTACGGCGAGGAGCCCTTCTGATGGCCCGTGGAGGCGGCGATCGCGACCGCGAGCGCAAACGTGCACCCAAAGACACCGGCAAGCGGATCAAGAAGAAGGTCTGCGTGTTCTGCAAGGACCAGGTCAAGTGGGTCGACTACAAGGACGTCAACCTGCTGCGCCGGTTCATGTCAGACCGGGGAAAGATCCGTGCCCGCCGGGTGTCGGGCAACTGCCGGCGCCACCAGAGCGACGCAGCCATCGCCATCAAGACGGCACGCGAGCTGGCCTTGTTGCCCTACAGCCAGCGAGCCACGTCCGAGGGCGGTCGCGGTGGCGGCAGAGGCGGGCGCGGCGGTCGTGACGGCGGCCCGGGCGGCGGCCCCCGCTTCGGCGGACCCAGCCGGGGCCCCGGTCCCGGGTCCGGCCCGCCCCCCGAGCCCACCGAGCCTCCTCCCACCGGGTTCGAGAGCGCAGGGGTGAGTCTCGACGGCGACGCCGTCGGTGCCGTGTCCGACGTGGGCCCGGGTGCCGACGACGGGGAGATCTCGTGAAGGTCGTCCTGCGGTCCGACGTCAGCAATGTCGGCAACAAGGGAGACGTCCTCGACGTTGCCGACGGGTACGCCCGCAACTTCCTGGTGCCGCGGGGCCTGGCCTTCAAGGCCGCGCCCGGCGCGATCGCCCAGGCCGCCGACATGCGGCGTGCCCGCGATCTGCGCCACGCCCGTGACCGGGCCTCGGCCGAAGAGGTCGCCACCCGGCTGGCTCCCAAGGTGATCAGCATCCCGGCCAAGGCCGGGGCCGAAGGACGCCTGTTCGGATCGGTCACCGCCGCCGAGGTGGTGGCCGCGGTCGAGGCTCAGGCCGGGGTCACCCTCGAGCGCCGCCGGCTCCATCTCGACGAGCCCATCAAGACGGTCGGCGTCCACGAGGTGGCGGTCCGGCTCCACCCCGACGTCGAGCTGCGCCTCAACGTGGAGGTTGTCGCAGCCCCGCAGTAGTATCGAACGCATGTTCGAGGCACGGGCGGCACGCAGCTCGGCTTGTTCGCCCGTCGTCCACCGGGTTGCCCACAGCATTGGGGTCTATCCATCCCCAGGCAAGGTCGGCAAGGGTGAAGGCCCTCATGGTCCAATCTCTCGATGACACCCGTCGTCGCCAGGGCGCCAGCCCCGGTGGACGGGTCCCGCCCCACAACCTCGAAGCCGAGGAGTCGCTCTTGGGAGCCATGCTCCTCAGCCGCGACGCCATCGTCGCCGCCGTCGAGGCCCAGCTCTCCGGCGAAGACTTCTACAAGCCCGCTCACGGCCACATCTTCGAAGCCGTCACCTCCCTCTACGCCCAAGGGGAGCCCGCCGACCCAGTGACGGTGGCCGAGGAGCTGCGGCGGGCGGGCCTGCTCGAAGGCATCGGCGGACCCGCCACCCTCATCTCGGTCCAGGCCCGCACGCCGGCCATCGGCAACGCCACCCGCTACGCCACCATCGTCGAGGAGCACTCGCTGCTCCGCCGCCTCATCGCCGTGGCCTCCCAGATCGCGGAGATGGGCTACTCGGTGCCCGACGACGTCCTGGCCGCCATCGACGAGGCTGAGGCCCTGGTGTTCGAGGTGGCCCAGCGGCGGGTCACCGACTCGATGCTGCCCATCCGCGAGCTGCTCGAGCTGCACCTCGACCATATCGAAGCGCTCTACGAGCGGGGCCAGGACATCATCGGCGTCCCCACCGGCTACCTCGACCTCGACCACCAACTGGCCGGCCTGCAGCCCTCCAACCTGGTGATCATCGGGGGACGCCCCGGAACTGGTAAGACGAGTTTCGCACTCGGCATCGCCGCCCATGCCGCCCTCGACGGGCAGCACCCCGTGCTGGTGTTCTCGTTGGAGATGAGCCACCTGGAGCTCACCCAGCGTCTCCTCTGTTCCGAGGCGCGCGTCGATGCCACCCGAATGCGCAACGGCAAGCTGCTCGAGACCGACTGGCCCAAGATCAGCCATGCCGTCGGCCGTCTGGCCGAGTCGCCGATCCACATCGACGACAACCCCCGCCTCACGGTGATGGAGATCCGGGCCAAGGCCCGCAGGCTCAAGAGCCGTCACGGCCTGGGCCTGATCGTCATCGACTACCTCCAGCTCATGACCGGGCGCACCTCGGCCGAGAACCGCCAGGTCGAGGTGTCGGAGATCTCCCGTGGCCTCAAGATCCTCGCCCGTGAGTTGGAGATCCCGGTGATCGCCCTATCCCAGCTGTCCCGGAACCTGGAAACCCGCGCCGATAAGCGCCCCATCCTGGCCGACCTGAGAGAGTCCGGATGCATGCCCGCCAGCACCCGTGTCATGCGGGCCGACAACGGCGAGGAGGTCTCCCTCGGCGAACTGGTCCTGTCGCAGGCGCAACCGGTCGTGTGGTCGGTCGACGATCATCAACGCCTCGTCCCGGCGCAACTGACCAAGGCGTTCCCGTCGGGCATCAAGCCGGTGTTCAAATTGCACCTCGCCTCCGGCCGCAGCGTCACGGCCTCCGCCAACCACCCGTTCCTGACCGTCGATGGCTGGACCCGCCTGGATGCGCTCGAGGCCGGCACGTGCATCGCCGTTCCTCGCCGACTGCCGCCACCCGTGCACACCAACAACGAGTGGTCCGACGACGAGCTGGCGCTCTTGGCCCACCTGATCGGCGACGGGTCGATGGGACCTTCGTTCAAGTACGCCACCGCCGACCCGGCCAACAAGCAGGTCGTCGAAGATCTTGCCCGACGTCTGTTCGGGATCGAGGCCGAATCCGAGAGGATCGGCAACATGTGGCAGCTCTGGTTCCCGAGCCCGTACCGACTCACCCACGGCGTGAACCACCCGATGCGCAACTGGCTCGAACCTCGCGGGCTGTGGAAGTCGCGGGCGTGGACGAAGTTCCTGCCCGAGTCGATCTTCGGTCTCGCCGACGAACAGGTGGCGCTGTTCCTGCACCACCTCTGGGCGACAGATGGCTCCATCACGATCGCCAAGAACGGCCGTGGCGCTCTGGTGAGGACGTACTACGCAACCACGAGCAAGCGGCTCGCGCTGGACGTCCAACGACTTCTGTTGCGACTAGGCGTCAGATCGACGATCGGCGGCTCGAAGAAGCAACGGACCGGACGACCTACAGACGGCATCCAGTATCACCGTGAGTGCTACAGCGTGCGGATCCAGAGTGCCGCGAACCAAGCACGGTTCCTACGTATGGTCGGGTGTCATGGCGGACGCGGGTCGTGTATTCCCGCCGCGTTGGCCATCCTCGATGGAACCAAGGAGAACCCGGCCGCCGATCTGGTGCCGTGGTCTGTTGCCGTGAAGGTGAAGCAAGCAGCGACCAAGGCGGGGGTATCACACCGCCAGATCGCAGAAGGTCTCGGTGAGGGGTACTGCGGCAGCTATCTGCTTGGTAACGAAGATCGGCCCCGTCGGTTTTCCCGTGCTCGCCTGGCGTCGATCGCCGCTATCGTCGGCTCGCCCGAGCTGGGAGACATTGCCACCTCTGATCTGTTCTGGGATCGGATCATCGAAGTCTCAGCATTGGGAAATGAGCCGACATTCGACGTGACTGTCGAGGGCGCTCACAACTTTATCGCTAACGGTGTTGTCTCCCATAATTCTTTGGAACAAGATGCAGACGTCGTTATTTTTCTTTATAGAGATGAGCTCTACAACCGGGACAGTCCAGACCGAGGCACAGCCGAGGTCATCGTGGCGAAGCACCGAAACGGTCCCGTCGGCGTCACCCAGCTCGCGTTCCTCGAGAACTACACGCGATTCGCCAACATGGCCAGGGGTGTCTGAGCCGTTGTAGGTTCCCGTTGCCTGTCGGCATCACCACATGGATGTACACCACCGGGCGAACACCGCGGCCGGTCGAGGCGTCGGCGTGTGACACTGCGGAGATGGGTCTTCTCGGATGGCTCGACCGGCTCGACGAACGCGCTCTCCAGCGACCCGCGGCCCTTCATCCGGATGAGACCATCGAGCACTTTTTGCTCGCGAACCGAGAACAGAACGGACGGCGGGCGGTCGGCGGCCGGCTGTGCATTACGACCCGCCGTCTGGTCTTCACTCCCAACCGTGTTGACGCGGCCCTCGCCGGACTGCCGTGATCATGCGCGCTGTCAGACGTCAGGGCGGTTGGCATGGCGCCGCGAAAACGTCACCCGTTCTCGGGTGCTCGCGTGCGACGGCTCCGATTGACGATGGTCGACAAACAGCGTGGAACTCGGTCAGTCTGTCCAAAAGATCCACCGAGTTCAGTGCCGAAACCGCCTGCCAGATTCATGGGGTGCTGCGATCCCAATGCCCAGAAGGACGAAAACGGGAAAGAAAAGAGAGAGTATCCGGACACTGATGGCCGAGTGGCCCAGGCTCATGATCAGAAGAACGAGGACCGCCTCCGTGGTCACAACGAGCGGGACCCCGAGGGCTGGTCGCCGCGCGACCAAGATGGCACCGCCAAGGAGTGCGATGGCGAACGCGACGCGTCGCACCCCTTGGCTGGTCGTCTGCGCCCCGCTCACGCTGGTGAGATAGAGAACACCCTGAAGGGCGGGCAGGGCAGCCGGGCGTCGAAGGGCACCCATGAATCGTCGAGCCTTCGAAGGCGGCGTTTCGGTGGGTGCGTCGGCAACGTCTCCCGTCGTCAGCCGGTGCCGATTGATCTCCATTGCCAGTTCCTCGAGGGTTCCCGGTGCCAGCCGCTCGCTGATGGCGATGGCTCCCCATCCCCTGCGAAGGTTCGAGCGGAGCGCCCACCGGGCGAGACACCCCCGATGGAGGGCGAGCTCTTCGGGGCTCGTGACGTCGATGGCCAGGAACCGTTGGCCAACCACCCAGTAGATGTGTAGCCCTTCAATCCGTGACCACGGGACGGTCGGATAGCCGGCCCTTGGGAAGCAAATGCCGTCGTCGGCGATCACGTAGACGGTGTCGCTTCGACGAGAGCCGATGACACCGAGCACGCCGAGAAAGCCGAAGAAGGCGCAGGACAGGATCCCGAAGGCGCGGCGGACCGCGTTCACCCCGGGTGCCACGGCGAGCGCTATGCCGAACACAACGAAGGCGAGCGTTCCCAACAAGGCGGCCTGCTGGCTCCGGCCACCCCCCACAGGGACCTCGTGAGGGGGCGAGGAGTTCCTCATCCCGAACATCCTGCCCGATCAGGACCGGATCGGAGCCCTACCAGCGGCCCGGCCGCTTGTTGCCGTCCGCATCATCATACGGAGCTTCCCACCCGTGCTTCGTGTACCACGAGTTCGTCTTGCTTCTTCATCTTCGGGGAACCCATCCGAGGGCCGGACCACGCTTGCGATAGCGGATGATGCTCAGGGGGAAGGCGACCAGCAGGAAGGCGAGCACGGGCCAGGTGAGCCAGCCTCCTCTGTTGACGATGGCAATCAGGATTGTCGGCACGTCACCTGCCTTCCCATCTCGAAGCCGGGAAAAGTGCCACCATGATCCCGATGGGGAGTCGAACAGCGATGGAAGGTGTGGGAACGGGAATGGACGCTGCACCCTTGCAAGTACTGCGACACGCACGCCGACCTCTCTGTCTGCAACTGGAAAGACTCGATGCATCGCTGGTGGTGCCCAGCCCTCAGGCGAAAAATCGGGTGGCGGCGATCATCCTGCCCTTCTACTTCCGGTCGATGAGCGTTGTTTGGTGGCTGTGCATCGCAACCGCGATCGCCTGCGTCGCGTTGTCAGTGGTTCTTCCTTGGCTGGCTCAGCGCTACGGCCCGGTCCGAGACCTGAGCTGGCCAGGTCTGCATCAGCACGGCGGATTCGATCACGACGAGGACTGTTCGAGCACCGGGACCCTCACAATCCACCTCCGCAACCTGTTGTGGTTCGCAAACAGCCGTCTCGCCATCGTCTCGCCCGCTGGTCGGATCCATTTTGGCGGGCCGAAGTCGGGGCGCTCCGAGCCGATCACCTCCTCGGCATCAGAGAGCGACCTTGCCTTCACGTACACGGCGGTCCGATGGGAGAGGGGACCCCAGACGGCCAGCCATGCGCTACGCCCGTACTCGTCGCGGATCGGTGGCGGTTCCCGCACGCCCACAATGATGCCCCACTCGCGTTAGCGCATGCAGTCGGACGGTTCGCCGCCCTGCGCAGCTGGTCGCGTAGTTCGGAGCCTGGCGCGATAGTTCGCCTGGTGGACGGTGTTCAGGATCTCTTGTAAACCCATGTCGCCTGACCGGACGACACCGCTTCAATGCAACGCTCGCCTGGAGGACGGGAGGGTCCGGCGGGCACCTCAGTCGCTTCGTCGTTCGCGTTCTCGGCGCTCTCGGGTCGCTTGGCCCGCCTTCCAACCAGCATGGGTGGCGAACGGGACGGCTGTTACGAGGGCCACGAGAACGAGTACCAACATGACCCTGACCACCCAAACACGCTACGGCGCGCAACACCCGTTGTCACGTGATGCGGAAGTCGGCAGTTCAACCGGGCGCGAGGACCCGTTGGCCTCGGGTGGGGAGAAGTGCCGGCGACGTGATGCTGAGGGATTGCTCATCTTGGCAGGCGTCGGGGTCGTGGTGAACGACGAGGTGATTGCTCATCATCAGGCGACCCAACTGCTCATCTTTGCCGGATCCCTACAGCGGACATAGGGATCCCCGGGTTTCCACCGGCCCCCCTCGAGGAGCCGGTGGAAACCCGGGACGGTCGGACTACTACACGGTGGGTTCGACCTGCCCGGTGCCGCCGCCCGCCTTGACGCAGGGCTGGTTCACGGTGCCGAACATGTTGGCGACCCAGTGGTTGTTGTCGCAGTGGGGGTTGTCGTCACGCCCGTCGCGTTCGGCGTTGTTGACCCCGGTGTTGTTCTTCAACGTGTTGTTCACGGCTCCGGCGTAGAACTGGACCGGCGCGTTGGTGGTGTTGGTGCGCAGGTGAATCGTCACCGGGCCGGCCTGGGTGAGGTTGACCAACTGCTGACCCACGGCGAAGGAGGTGCCCACGACTGGGATGGTCGTCGCGCTCACCGAATCGGTGAACACACCCGTGCCCGTCACGGAGCCTTGGTTGTAGATCACCACTCCGCTGGCTCCGGCCAAGAGGGCGTTTTCCACCTTGGTGGTGGGGGAACAGAACCAGGCCGTCACCAGAGCGATGGCGCCCTTGGGGAAGTTGGCGAAGTCAGACGTGAAGCAGCCGCTATGAGAGCTGTCCAATCCGTTTTGAGTGGTGCCGAAGGGGCCGACGGCCACCAAAGGAGCCGTCACGTTCCCGCTCCCGGAACCGGACAGCACTGTGAAGTCAGTGCCCGGCGGGCAAGCAAGCGTGGCCGGGTCCGGCGTGCAGGGCGTGAACGGGGGCTGGTTGGGCGACGTCAGGTCGAGCAGCTCGCCACCGTTGTTGGTGAAGGTGTTGTTGAAGAGCGGTCCTTCGAGGCGGATGCCGTCGGCGCCGTTGGAGTTGACCACGTTGTTGTTGATCGTGTTGTTGGCCGACGTGGCCGGGACGTCGATGCCGCTGCGCTCGTTGCTCGACGAGTTGTTTCCCGTGATGGTGGTGTTCGACGCCGCGCACGACACGGTGCCCAGGGGGCCTGAGGCGATGATCTCGATGCCGTCGGCGTCCCCGCCGCCGGCGGTGCCGGTCACCGTGTTGTTGGTGATGGAGTTGAGGTCGTTGTTCGCGTCGTCACCTGGCTGGGGCGGGTTGTTGCGGCAACCGAGGTTGGGGTGGACACCGATGCCGGCGAAGGCGTTCCCGGACACATCGTTGTTGTTGACCACGTTGTTGTTCGCACCAGGGCCTTCGAGCCGGATGCCCTCGTCCTCGTTGCCGACCCAGCCGCCGTTGCCGCAGCCGTTCAGGCCGGGGATGTTGTTACCCGCGACAATGTTGTTCTTGATCTGGTTTGCATTGGAGTCCTCGACGACAGAGATCCCACCAAAGGGCCCATTGTGGGCGACACGGTTCGTGGTAATGGTGTTTCTGTTGGAGTTGGTCATGGAGATGCCATCGCCCATATCGCAGGTTCCGTCGAGGAGGTCGTTGTAGTTGTCGACGACCGTCATGTTGGTGACCGTATTTCCGGAGCCAGCGAAGATGGCCACCCCGGCGTCGAAGCCGGAGACGGTGCCGCCCTTGACGGTGACCCCGGTCACGTTGACCAGGCGGATCCCGGCCTGGTCACCTGGGCGCTTCTTGCCGGTGACCTTGAAGCCATTCAGGTTGAGGGTGACATTGGAGGCGGTGATGACGAGGCCGTCGGTCCCACAGGGCCCCACGTTGGCTGTCAGCTTCGTGTTCTGGGTGATGTGGGTGCCGCAGTCGAGGACGGCTGCGTTGGCGGGCGCGGCCGTGACCATCCCGGTCACGACCAGCGAGGCCGCCGCACCGGCGGTGGCGAGAGTGGTCCGGATTCTCAAGGTGTTCCTCTGTCTTTCGGCTTGTGACCCGGTCAGGGTCCTGCTGTTGTCGTCGTGTCTCCGCGCGACGGCTCAGCATCCGGGCCACTGCGTCCGAGATTCCCGACCATCGTTGAAGCGTTCCCCCGTCGGCCGCCCCTTCGCATAGAAACGCGAAGGTCTACCGCCTCGTGCGAAGAGTGCTGGAAAAATACACACTCATCTCGGAACCTGTCAAGGGCGGCGGCCGAGGTGCCGTCGAAGTCCTCGATGGCTTGTCGACCATGGCGGGGATGGGTGATGATCCGCATGTAGCCGAGGAGCACCGGCCAGTAACCGTTCAGGGCCCCGTCGGCATCACGTGCTTCAACTCCGGCCGTATTCGTCGTGCCAGTTCCACCACGCGTACGGCGGGGTCTGGGGATAGCCCTCCGGCGAGTCCTCCCACTCCTCTTGACGCCCGAGCGCCGTCAGGTCCAGATAGCTCCAGGTGCTTCCCAGCGTTTCGTCACCACGGTTGTTGACGAAGTAGGTCCGAAACACGCTGTCGTCATTGCGGATGAAGGCGTTGGTGCCGTGCCATTCGTCGACGCCGAAGTCGATGTCGAACTGGTCGGTCATGGTGTACCAGGGCATCGTCCAGCCCATGCGGTCCTTCACACGGGCGATGTCCGGCTGCGGCGCGCGCGAGGCGAAGACGAGGGTGGTGTCGCGGGCGTTCAGGTGGGCCAGGTGGGCAACCTGATCGGCCACGAGGGAACAGCCGTGGCAGGCGTGGTCGGGCCAGCCCCTCACGCCCGGCTCGAAGAAGGCGCGGTACACGATCAGCTGACGCCGGCCCTCGAACAGGTCGACCAGGCGCGTCCTGCCCGCCGGTCCTTCGAAGACGTAGTCCTTCTCCACTGCCAGCCACGGCATCCGCCGGCGCTCAGCGGCAAGTGCGTCCCGGGCACGGGTCATCTCCTTCTCCTTCACCAGCAGCTGCTGGCGCGCTGTCTCCCACTCGTGGGGCGTGACGATCTCGGGCGTCTTCATGGTGGTGTTCACCTTTCAGGTCGGTCTCGGAGTCTTGGTGGACGGGGTTGCCGCGGTCCTGCGGGCGGACCGGTCGAGGTGGTCTTTCAACGTGTCGAGAGGGCCGTCCCAGTCGCGGGCCAGTACAGCCAGGAACTGCTGGGCCACCTGCATCGGCGCGGAGCGCAGCCGGTAGCGAACACGGCGCCGCTCTGCCGGCTCGGGCTTCACCAGACCGACCTCGGCCAGGAGAGCCAGATGTTTGGAGATCGCCTGCCGAGTGATGGGCAGGCGATCGGCCAGGTCGGTGGCCGTGGCCGGGCCCCCTGCGGCCAGCGCCGCCAGGATGGCGCGCCGGCTGGGGTCGGCCAGGGCAATGAAGACCTGTTCGGCGATGGCCTCGATTTCAGGCGGCATCGAGGTAGTCGACCAGTTGGCCCAGCTCGCTGGCCCAACCCCGGGTGTTGCCGTCATAGGCCGTGCGGTAGGCGTCGTCAGGCAGCTGGGCGAAACCGGTCTCGACCACGGACAGCCGCGTGCCGGCACCGACCGGTTCGAGCGTGAACTCGACGTAGGTGCGCCGAGGGTCGTCGTCGGGCAGGCCGTAGATGTGCCAGGTGAAGCCGAAGACGGTCGGCTCCTCGACCCGTTCGATGCGCATGTCGGCCTGGTGACCGCCGGTCCAGGTCATGTGCGCCGATCCGCCGGGACGCAGGTCGATCGTCGCCTCGTCGCCGAACCAGGAGCCAAGACCCTCGGCGGTGGTGAGCGCGGCCCACACCTTGCCCGGCGGGTGACCGATCTCCACCGTGCGCTCGATGCGATCGGGAAAACTCATGGCGACCTCCACGTAGTAGCAACTGGACAGTTGCCATACTATAGCAACTGGCAGATTGCGTCAAAAGTCGTTCCCGTGTCTCAGGGTGGTGACAGTGACGCTTCCGGGAGGGTCGGCTGGAAGAGCTCGACGGGGTTGCCAGAGGGGTCCTCGACCAGAATCTGCCTGCCGCCCACGCCGGTCACGATGTCGTTGCGGAAACTGGCGCCACTGCTGCGCAGTGTGTCGACCACCGCATCGAGGTCGTCGACCTCAATCGTGAACCGGTTCCAGCCGCCCGGCTGGGGCACGGTTCCGTCGGGCATGGCCTGACCCCCGCCACCGCCACCGCCGGGGGCGCTGAGCACCAGGCGAAGGTCACCTCGCGAGAGCATGGCGAAGGTCGGGGCGGGATGCATCACCTCTTCAAACCCGAGGTGCTGACAGTAGAACGAGATCGCCTCGTCGACATCGTTCACGATGTACCGGACGCTCACGGTGGCCATGGACGCTCCTCGCTGTTCGCCACGACGGCTCCCCATTCTGCCGACGGGAAGGGCGGCCCGCTGGACAGCTTCACGTAGGTGTGGTTCCTGGGCAATGCCTGAGGGATCAGCTCCGCGCGGCTGCCCGGCCCTTCACCGTCCCCGTCAACGGCGCTCCGCTGGCGTCGCCGACGCCGCACACGCCGTCGCGAAAGCCGGCGTCCCACTCGTCCGGCGTCGGGACGAGAAGGTGGATCACCAGGTTGGCGGCTGGGTAAGGGGCGCCGACGTAGGCCCGGAATCTCGCTGGGCATGCGTTGGCCGTGGTGCCGGCGAGTTGGTCGCGGCCTGGATAGGGGGTCTCGCGTGGGTCAGGGAAGGAGACGAGGCCCACTACCTCCCGGTCGTGAGGGGCGGTGCACGGCTGGTAGGCCTCCGTCACCAGCACCCCCTCGCCACCGCGGTCGTGATAGCAGGCGCCGACCCTGACGAAGACGCGCTGGGCGGCCTTGTCGGCGTCCTTCGAGAAGAAGTACACGATCAATCCGATCACCACTGCGGCACTCAGCAACCCCAGTCCGACAGCGGCCACGATGGGCAGCCTGCTCGTCCTTCCCG